>JASHQE010000064.1 GCA_030037705.1 Acidobacteriaceae bacterium
TCGCATCCATCTGCCCTAACGCCTCATCCACCATCACCCGGATCAAACGGATCGGATGGCTGGCCGGAATCCGCTCCTCCATCGTCACGTAGCTGAACATCGCTCCCTGTTGCTTCCCATCTCCACGCATACTCTTGCTCTAAACCATCTCCCGCTGCAGATAAAGTGCCTCTCTTGGCACTTTTTCAGCAAGCTGTGAAGCCGTGCCCCTTCAAACTGACCCACTACCCGGGGCACTGCGCCGGTCTCCTGGGTCGTTAGACTAGAGGATATGCACCCTTCGGTCCGGCTGGTGGCCATCGACATGGACGGCACGCTGCTGCCAACCCTCTCAACCCAGGTGAGCCCGCGCAATGCGGCGGCGCTGCGAGCGGCGCAAGCGGCTGGGATCACGGTGGTTATCGCGACCGGAAGGCGGGCCGCTTACACCATTCCACTGCTCGATGGGGTGGGCCTGCGAGCGGATACGCCGCTGATCACGTCGAATGGTGCAGTGACCCGGACGCTCGGTGGCGACACCCTCAACCGGCGCCGTCTGGAGGCGCGCGTAGCGCGAGGAATCTGTGGGCTGCTTCGGCCGTTTGGATGCCTCGTCTTTACCTTTGACCGGAGTTTTGACCGGCAGGGGCGCAGCGAGCTCGTACTCGAAGATCTCGAACAGGCGCATGGGCGGATTGCACTCTGGGTCGAGGCGAACCGGAATGCGATCGAAGTGGTGAAGCCGCTCGAAGGGGCGCTGCCGGACGGCGAAGACCCGATCCAGGGCATGGTGGCCGGATCGGTGGCGAAGATGCGTGAAGCTGAAAAAGCCCTGAAGGCGAGCGGGTGGGTGCATGAATGCGAGTCGGTCCGGACGGAGTATCCGGCGCGGGATTTGGCGATTCTGGACCTGCTTCCGCGAGGCGTCCACAAGGGGTGGGCGCTGGAGCGGCTCGCCCGGCGGCTGGGTGTGCATTGCAGGGAGACGATGGCGATCGGCGACAACTGGAATGATGTGGGCATGATGGAGTGGGCCGGACAGGCGGTGATGATGGGCAACGCATCCAGCGAGCTGCGCGCGAGGGCCAAGATGCGCGGGTGGAAGCAGGCTCCTTCGAACGATGAGGACGGTGTTGCGGTGACGTTGGAAACTGCGCTCAAGAAACTTTCCCCGATGCAGGTGGAAACTTCGAGCTAGGATTAAATAGATACGGATGAGACCACGCTGGACAGCCATTTTGATCCTGGCAACCGCGACGGCGCTCGCGCCGCCGCTGCGCGCGGCCGAGCGCGTGACGCTGCGCAACGGCTTCGTGCAGGTCTGCGATCATCACGCTCAGGTGGATGGGCGGGTGCGGCTCTACCTGAGTTCCGGCGAAGATAACTACATCGAGTTTGCTCCGGAGGAGATCGCGGCAGTGGAGTGGACGGCCGATCCGCCGGACCCTCCTGCGGTATCCCCAAAGACTCAGCCATCCACGAAGCCGGCAGCCAGCAGGTTGAGCGCTGCGGATCTGCATGAGATGCTCGCCGCAGCCGGTAATGCGCATAATCTGGACGTCGATTTACTGGCCAGCGTAGTGAAGGCGGAGAGCAATGGCAATGTGCAGGCGGTAAGCCATGCCGGTGCGCAAGGGCTGATGCAATTGATGCCGCAGACGGCCATGGAATTAGGCGTGCAGGATAGCTTTCAGCCGGATCAGAATGTGCGCGGGGGCTCGGCCTATCTTGACGCGCTCCTGACCCGGTATCACGACAATCTGGCCCTGGCGCTGGCTGCCTACAACGCAGGACCCGCAGCAGTGGACAGGTACCACGGCGTTCCTCCCTACCGCGAAACGCGCGTCTATGTGGCCCGCGTGATTCATGAGTTCAATCGCCGGGTGCTGGCGCGGGAGGCACAGGCGAAGCGGGCGGTTGCCATATCCGCGGCCCAGCCGGAATCCACAAACCGATAAGTCCTCTCTTCAACTCCCGCGCAAAAGCCATCCTATACACTCATAGTCATTAGTGCACGGAGAAGGCTTGAAAAAGAAGCAATGGATTCTGGTTTGGGTGGTGATTGCAGCGTTGGCTGCACTCGCTTATGGGGGACGGCACAGGATTCACTTCGATTTTGGCGCGTTCCGGGCACAACTGGCGATGGCCGACTGGCGCCGGATTCTTTTGGGCGTTGCGTGCATCTATGCCGGCTACGTCTTCCGTTCCGTGCGCTGGGCCTGGCTGCTGCGGCACACGAAAAGGGTCGGCCCATTGTCGCTGTTGGGAACGCAGGTGATGGGATTCACGGCTGTAGCGCTGATCGGGCGGGTGGCCGATCCGGTGCGGCCGTATCTTGTCTCGAAGAAGACGGGGCTTCCTTTAGGCGGGCAGATCGCCGTTTACATTGTCGAACGGCTGATGGATGCCGGATCGATGGCGTTGATCTTCTCGACTGCGATGATCTGGATTCCGGCGGATGAGATTCTCAAAGCGACGTCCCATTCCGGATGGTCGGCGCAATTGGCGGTGCATCACCGGTTTTTGGCGCTGCTGATTGCGCGTTTCGGCGGGCTGGTTCTTACGCTATTGGGAGCGCTGTTCCTGATCGCAGTGCGTCTGTCGGGCGGCGCGGTAGCCGCACTCTTCGAGCAGCTCTTGCGCCCGATCTCGAAGAATCTGGCGCATTCCGTCGGGCACAAGGTGCGCACCTTTCATTCAGGCCTGGATATCATGCGGTCCTTCTCTGACTTTTTAATTGCGGCTGCGCTTTCTTTGGCTATGTGGCTGCTGATCGCTTTTACTTATCTCGCGGTGTGCCGCGCCTTCGTCGCGAGCCCGCAGTTGACCGCGATCACGCCGCCCAAATGCGTATTGCTGATGATCGCCAGCGGGGGCGCCAGCATTCTTCAGCTTCCAGTGATCGGCTGGTTCTCGCAGATCGGGCTGGTGGCTGTGGCGCTGGCGGCGGTCCTCGGCGCGTCGGCGGAAGCCGCAACCGCCTGTGGCGCAACGCTGCTGCTGGTGACCTTTCTGGGCATCGTGCCGGTTGGACTGGTGTGGGCGCAACTGGAGCACGTGAGTTTGCGCAAGGTGGCCGTGGAAAGCGAGCACGCCGAGGAAGAGCTGACCATACAGGAAGGAACGGGCGCTGCGGAATAAACTTACCGCCGCTGTCGGAACCAAAATCACCTGGCGCAGACGGCAACCTGCCCGGTTCATTCAATTGCGCTTCGGATATTCGCGCCCTCCCGGCCGTACCCCTCCAGAAATTCTCTGCGGACCGTGAAACGCCAGCCCGGCGCCCGGCACTATCGGCCAGTGGGTGATGTGATGCCGGACCTGTCCTCTCAGATTAGAACACTCTATCGCGTGATCAATCAGTCGCGGCCGGAGTGCGGTTCTGACGATCTGCGGATGCAGGCCGATTACCTGGCTCCACGGCGCACGGCGACCCCTGGAAGCTGGATCTGCTCGTTTTACTGCCTCTGGTTCTCTCTACCTCTGTCCATCTGGCTCAGCAGCGGCTGGATCGGACTGTTCCTCTACTGGCAGGCCCTCGCCGGCACGGCCTGCCTGGTAGAGAAGCTCACCGGTAAACCCAAACTGGCTCTCGCCGGTCTCGCTTCCGGCAAAGGAGAGATGTGACAATGCGCGATCGAAAGCAAAGCGCAAAGAGGGCCCATGGGATCGTCCACTACTGGGACGCGACGCTCGTTCTTAGGCACGCGAGGCTGGTCCTATGAGTCCTGTGGCGCATCGAGAAGTGAAACAGGTCGGTGGTAGCTGCCGCAGCTACGGTTACGTGCGGCCACAGGGACCCAATCCGGCACGCTCTGCGCAAAGTAGTGCGATGTTATACTTGCGTTCTCCAAGGTTTACGGAGAAAGCATTGCAGTTTCGTGAGTTCGATGCAGAATACATCGAAAATCTCCGCGCGGGCGACTCTCGCACGCAGGAGCATTTTGCCGCCTATTTTACCGAGCTGCTCCACCTGAAATTACGTTCCCGTCTTCACTCTCCACAGGCGATCGAGGATGTGCGTCAGGAGACCTTCGCGCGCGTGCTTGCCTCCTTGCGCAAGGAGGGCGGGCTGCGCCATCCCGAGCGCCTGGGCGCGTTTGTCAACACAGTTTGTAACAATGTGCTCTTCGAGCATTACCGCGCCTCCTCGCGCAGTCAGTCGCTCGATGAGGAGGGCCAGCCGGAGCTTCCGGCAACGGGCACGGATGCCCTGGGTATCGTCACCGCCAGGCAGCTGAAGACCAAGGTCCGGGAGATTCTTCTCGACATGCCGGAGCGGGACCGTTCGCTGCTCAAGGCGGTTTTTCTCGATGAACGCGATAGGGACGAGGTTTGCCGCGAGCGCGGAGTGGACCGGGAATATCTGCGCGTGCTTCTTCACCGTGCCAAGCAAGCGTTTAAAGCCGAGTATCTGAAACGGGTGGGCGTAGGTGTTTATTCAGGCAGCGCATAAATACAGGAAGAAAGGGATTGGCGGGTCCGGTAACGGTACGAGCACCCGGAGGCAGAGCATGGATCACGAGGCGGCAGTACAACAAATGGTGGTGGAGCGATATCTGCTGGATGAGCTCGCGCCGGAGCTCCGCGACGAGTTCGAGGAGCACATGTTCGATTGTGCCGAGTGTTCGCTCGATCTTCGCGCAGGAGCGCATTTTGTGGAAGAGGCAAAGCTCCAGTTGCCCGATCTCACCCGTTCTTTTGAAGCTTCACAGAGCGCTGCACCCGTTAAGCCCGTGCAGAGAAGCCGCGACTGGTTCGCCTGGCTGCGGCCGGCCTTTGCCGTGCCCACCTTTGCCGCATTGCTGCTCGTAATCGGATACCAGAACCTCGCTACGATTCCCTCCTTGCGTTTGGAGGCGACCCAGCCACGACTGGTTCCCTGGACAAGCTTCCATACCGGCACGCGGGGCGACGCGCACCTGAGCGTTCCGGCCGACCGAAAACAAGGCGCCGGCGTGCTGATCGAGATTCCGCAGGAAAATGCCTATACAAGCTACGCATTCGAATTGTACGATCCTCAGGGAAAACGGTATTGGTCTCATACCGCCGCGGCATATGACCAGGCCGGTGCCGGAAAGGGAATGTTTTCTCTTGTGATTCCTGGCGAAGGATTGGAGCCGGGTTCGTATACACTGGTCACATCCGGCATTACTCCTCAAGGCGGCTCAAGTGAGATCGACCGCCGTATCTTGGATGTCCACTTTGACGATTAAAAGCGTCGGGGCTCCCTTGGGTTCTCGGCGTTGAGGAAAGGGAGTACGATCGCACATGGCTGATGCACCGTCTGCACCGACCCGCACACACACATATCATGCGGAAGCGACTGTCCTGAGGGGTGATCTCTCTCATCCGCTCGTTCAGCCCATCAAACCACAGACCAACGTTAAGCTGTCCCCGCACGGCGGATATCTGTCCGAACATGCAGAGCCTTATCGTCTCGAAGGGGTCATCTCTTTCGAAAAGGCTTACACGCAGGTCGCGGGCAATCCCAACCCGAAGGCGTCGGGCGGCTGGAACACGCTGGTTACCTCCGTCATTGAAAAGTTGAGTGTGCTGGAAGTGGTGACCGCCGACCGCGTGATCGGGCAGATACTCACGCTCCATCCGGCCGTGGGCTATACGCCTACCATCAACTTCCTCGGCACGCGTTTTGAAAATCTGCGCATTAACGGCTTTCCGATCCACGTTCACTTTCATCGCGATCATCCCTATCCGCTGCCGGACCCGGTGAACGACGGGCCTTACACGCGGCATCCTGGCTTCCTTGAGCGGGTGAAGACCCAGTTCGAGGTGATGCGCGGGAGCGAGGGGGTTTCCGACGCTTTGCTGAAGCGGTACAATCCTGTTCCAGTAACAACGGGAACGGAAGAGGATGGAACACTCGAAGAGACCATCGAACTCTCGATCGTCGATAAAATCGATGCGCCGCCGTTTTGCCGGCACCACGGGCACGTGCTCTACCTGAAGGATTTCGGCGAGATTCACCTCGGAATCTTGAAGATCAAGCACTCGGACTATGACAAGAAGAAGAAAGTATGGAAGCAGACGCTGTTCGACTTCACCATGATCGATCTGATTATGGGTTGCGCCGCGAGCGGGACGTCGACGCTGGGGAACGGGATTACCAACGGGTCGACTGTTCCGTAGATTCGAGGCACTACTCCAAGTCTTTCGTTCTAGCACAGCTCTCACCCGCTCAACCATTCTTGGCGGGTAAGTCTCGTTTCCAACACTTCCCGATTGCGTGGGCTATCGGGTTACTTCTGCTTTTAGCCCCTTTACGGGATGTCCGCGTGGTCAACGCTCAGGCTGAGTATGACCGCGCACGAGAGTTATTTTTTCAGGGGCAATTAGAAGATAGCCAACAGAAAGCTGAAGAAGGATATTCTAGATTCGTAAATTTCGATCCGAAATGGGCCGTTAAGTTTCGCCTCCTCGAGGCAGAAGCTATGTTATATCGCGGCCTATATGCAAATGCTCTCTCAATTTTGAGCCTTAATCGTTTGGGCGTCGCCGATTCCGACCAGGTGATCCAGCAGTTGACACTTGAGGGAGTCTCGCTGGCTCACTTACATCAGGTGTCCACTGCGAGCCAAAAACTGTCTGATGCCGAAAAGCTTTGCAAACTGGAAGATCCTGCTGCATGTGGCGAGGTTTTTCGAGGTCTTGGAATACTCGCAGTAGAGAATGGAGACCTAATAGATGCGCGCCAGTTTTTTCTAGTGTCCCTGCAAACAGCCCGAACTTATCACAACCAATGGCTGGAAGTAACTGCACTGACTAACATGGGGGTTGTTTCTCTTCAAGACAACCATTATGACCAGGCAGTGGACTGGTCAGAATCCGCGCACCGGATTGCAGTTAAGCTGGGTGCTGAAAATCTCGCGCAAATCGCCCTGGGCAATCTTGGTTGGGCTTATTTCGAACTGGGTGATTCCGAGCGGGCTTTGCCCCTATTTCGCGAGGCCGAGCAACAGGCTGCAAGTCTGGGAAATATACGAAACGAGCTTAAATGGCTCACAACCTCCGGCTATGTCGATCAGGGCGCGGGAGATTTTCCTAGCGCCATGAGCGCTTACAATCGGGCTCTCGCTCTCGCCAGGCAGATCAACAGCAAAGAGGACATCGTCAATTCACTCGAGGACCTTGCTCACCTTTCCATCGCCATGGGCAAGCTGGATGACGCGAGCAAATATCTCGACCAACTCGCGCCGCTAGTGCGAGCAACGGGAAATCGCCTGGATGAGCTGGACGTACTGCTGGCGCGAGGAGAGATTGCCGCAGCGCGCAATCAGGATCAGCAGGCGGAGGCGGACTTTCGCGCAGTGGAAACCGATCCGGAGAGCCAGACCTCGATGCGATTGGGCGCCGAGCATGAACTGGCGAAGCTCTACGAGCGGCGCAATGAAATAGCCGAAGCCGATCGCGCGTACAAGACAGCGCTGACCACGTTCGAGAAGGCGCGGGAACAACTCCAGCACGAAGACTCGAAACTTCCCTTCCTCGCTAACGCCGCGCCCGTCTACGACGATTACATCCACATGCTCGTGCGGGAAGGAAAAACCGATGAGGCGCTGGCCGTGGCAGATCACAGCCGCGCGCGAACGCTGGCGCAGGGCCTGGGCCTGACCGTGCCCCTTCAGCCAACGGCCTTGCATCCCGGCGAGATCGCGCAGAAAGCTCACGCCACACTGCTCTTTTATTGGATGGGCAAAACGCAATCCTATCTCTGGGCCGTGACCCCCAAGAAGACTGCGCTCTTTTCTCTGCCTGCGCAGGGCGAGATCACCCAAACGGTTCAGCGCTACCGCGATGCTCTGCTCGGTCCCGACGATGTGCTCCAGTCTTCCAATCAGGATGGGATCGCGCTGTACCGGATGCTGGTCGAGCCGGCGAAGGATCTCATCGCTCACGGTTCCAACGTCGTGATTCTCAGCGACGACGCGCTCAGCCAGCTCAACTTCGAGACGCTGATCGTGCCCTCGCAAAATCCTCATTACTGGATCGAGGATGCAACCGTGGCCGAAGCTCCGTCGCTCTTCATGCTTGCTTCGGCAAAGCCGTTTTCGCGCGCGGTAAATAAGGCGCTCCTGTTGGGCGACGCTGTTTCCTCGGACCCGGATTATCCCGGACTGCCAAAAGCAGCGGTCGAAATGCAGGAGATCGAAAAGCATTTTCCCGCCGGAAAGGAAACTGTCTTCACGCGCCAGAAGGCGAATCCAGAGGCTTATATGGCCAGCGATCCTGAGCAGTATGGGTACATCCACTTTGTTGCGCATGGAGTGGCCAGCCAAACCGACCCGCTTGACTCGGCTATTATCCTTTCGCGCTCGGCTGCCGCCGATGATTCGTTCAAGCTCTACGCCCGCGAGATCATCCAGCGCCCCATTCATGCGCGCCTGGTCACTATCTCGTCCTGTTACGGCGGAGGGACGCGCTCGTATGCGGGCGAGGGGCTGGTGGGGCTCTCCTGGGCCTTTCTGCGCGCAGGAGCGCACAACGTGATCGGCGCGCTTTGGGAGGTGAGCGACGATTCAACGCCGCAACTGATGGACGCGCTGTATCAGGGACTCGAAGCGGGGCAGACACCCAGCGATGCACTGCGCCGGGCCAAACTCACACTGCTGCACGGACCGGGCAACTTCCGTCAGCCGTTTTTCTGGGCTCCCTTTCAAATCTATACAGGACTTTAATCTCTTGACTCCGCAACTTGGAGGCACAGCGAGTGAACAATCCGCTCACAAGCAACCTGTCATGGGGATCGTGGTGTCCCAGTTCCTGATCCGGCGCCGCGCCATGGCGCGGTCGCTGACGAGGAATTGTACGTCGGTTGCGTCCTTGTCTACCGGATCGCTTTCATCCGCCACGCTGCCGGAAACATCGCGAGAGTCATCGTCTCCCTTCGAATTGTTATGCGGCACCTGTGTTTTCCTGAGCTGGTGGAGCATCGAGTTGAGAAACCCGAGCCCTGCGCCAAAAGCGCTCCTTAGCAGCGCTGTCGTGCCCGCGTAGAAAGACGCTACGCAGCTCGCGCCCGCATAGCTATAAGGGATTGCATTCACAAAGAATCCTGAATATGCGGCCTCGCTGCTGATCTCGAGAATGCCGCGCGCGCCGGCAGCGATCAGAGCAGGGTCGCCTGCGGCCTGCGCGGCAATCTGCCAGGAAGCCGTGGACAGTGCGGTTGCAATGGTGCCCGATGTCTGTGCGGGGTTGTGCGATCCGTGCGGGAGCCGGGAGACTGCGACCGGCGGAGCCAGATTCGGCGCGGCGAGCAAACGCCACTTTTCGGTGCCCCGTTCGCCTACCGCGATGAATACGCTTATGCCAAGCGCAGCGATCTGGTGGAAGAGTTCATGGACGAGATAAGCGAGTGAGCCGCTGCCGCGCGCCGCGCCGGCTCCGGCACGCCCGGATGCATTCTTGCTGTCGCTGCCTTCATCCATGGCGAGGCTGAAGCTGAGCACCGTAGGCTGCTTTTCGCGTCCAGGGAACAACACGCGATTCATGAAGGCCAGATAGCCCTGTTCGCTGGCTTCCGTGAAATAAACATTCAGCCGCGCGCCTTGCGCGACCGTGGCGCAGGTTGCGATGTCCTGGGTTAGTTCCAAAACAGCGTTATCGGCATCCGCGAGGCTGGCAATGTTCGTTATTTGAGAAGGATCGTTTTTATACGTTGTCGTGCCCACGGTCAGATTGATATCGGTGATCGATAGAGGCCGGGTTCGATATCCGGCGGGTTGGCCGGCAAAGTAGAGATGGGTGATATCACTCGGCAGGTAGCACGGCGGCGTGCCCGGGAGCCTAGGCGGCTGAGCGGCGAAGACCCCGATGATTTCGCCGTATGCTCCGGTATTGGGAATCTTCAACTTTTGCGCGACGGTGGATACGCTAGGGCTGCCCGTGCCTGCCGCCTCGTTTGCGGCCGTGCCGCGCAAAACGCCCAGGAAACGGTCGTCAAGCCCCACGACCGCTGTTACACACGCAGCGAGTTCTGCCGGCAGATAGACGGCTCCATCAAATCCGCGATGGGAGCGGATTGCGCCTATAGGCGCAAGAATCTCCATGGCGCCCGCATCTTCGTAATGCTGCAGCGCAACGCCGAAGACACTGTGCACCTGCGTGGCAGTGCCGAGAAGGGACAACGTGCGGCATCCCGGATGCGCTTCAAGCACCGTCATGCCTTCGGCCTGTACAAAAGCTGCGGCGGCTTCGACCTCGGCTGGATCGGCGCCGTAGATGTTTTCGTACTCTTCTCTCGCAATGTACGGTTGATTTTCGAGCGGGACCCGGGGCAGCGGCGGGCTGCCTGGTTTGCGGCGAAGAACCAGCGTAAAAGCGACTGCTTCATCAGGATGAAGCGCTTCCAAATGCTTGTGGCTCGCGGGTCTCGGCCGCTCACTACCCGCTAACCAACGTGTAAACTCTTGAGGCCCGCTCGCCGGCCGTTCATCCGCAGACATAGACCCACTCCCCCAGGAAGACAACAGATGCTTACGGATTGTTCCTTCTGCCTTGGCAAGTAGTGCAGGGTGCGGTGGAAACGTTTCAAAGAGATATAGTGACTGCTGAAACGGCAGTTTTGACCGGGGGTACTTTCCGTAAGAGGGCGGGAATCGCAGGAGATTTGCGCTTACAACAGAAGGAGAAACGCTTTAGGGCCTTCCATGAGAGGGCTCTGCCTGCTTCAACTTGCTTTTGGGCCGACGAAGAGAAAATCCCAGGATGCGTCGAGATAGAGCCATCGTTGCGTGGCGAACCAGCTGGTGGGCAGCCCCGGAACATGGAGCAGCGTATGGCCTCCCGTGCACATCAACTCGGTCCCGTTCCAGGCCAGGAAAGTTCTGGAGGCGAGTCCTACCTGCGCAGGATGCACCACGCGCTTAAGGCACACGGGGCATCGCTGACGCTGGTCCAGCAAGGCCCACCGGATGCCGAAGAGGCAAATCAGGAAGCAAACAGACAATTGCGCGTACTCCGACGCCGACGAGTGCTGCGAAGCGTGTCCATAGGCGAGGTCCAGGGAAACAAAGTTTGCGATCGGCAGCAAAACCGCGAGTTTCGCGAGCAGGTAAGCCCAGCGCAAGATCCTCCTCGGCCAAGGCGGCTTGTGCGAGCTTACACTGAACTCGCCGAAGGAAACGGAGGTAATGGCAGGCAGTGCAAGCAATGCCAGAAGCACGGAGAACCAGTAGATCTCGCGAGGGCCGGGCGTTTGCTCATCGAAAGCGACGCCCAGGAAATCCTGCTCTGTGTGGTCCGGATTGTAGACCGTAACGTCGACGCGATCGGCCCACATTTTGGATCGGCCCTCGTGGGTCAGGTGCGCGACGACATGACCTTTGGCATCGGCTGGAATGGCATAATCCGGTTTCAGAAGCCAGGCGTCCGGTTTGCCGGGCAGTTTCCAGGCCCGCTCGGGTGCTACGCCTACAATTCTTGTCTGTACGCCGCCCACACTGATCAGACTGCCGATAATCCCCGGATCTCCGCCGAACTCGTTCTTCCAGACTTTGTAACTCAGGATCGCTTCGGCTGAATTGCCGCCGAGGCTCTCTTCCGCGCGCGCCAGCCGAATGGGAATCCCAAGCAATGCGAAGAGATTGGAACTGGATTCGGCGACGTTCCACCGGCTCGGCTCCTCTGCACCGGCCAGGACGCTTTGGCGGCTGATCCGGTAGAAGGCGAAACCGTCGAAGTAGCGGTGCTTTCCCGCACTCCAGATGCGGAACTGCTTGAATGGAATCGTAGGCTTCGCCTCGCTATCAGGGCTTTCGTCCTTAAGGAGGATCAATCCGGACTTCACCGGGTACCGCAACGGATCGCGGGCCGCGCGTACCTCGGGCAGCAAGAGAGCGAACGCGTAGCTCACCGCCAACACCGCGGCCAAACAGAACAGACATTGCCCTGCGGAGCTGTGCAGGGGCGCAGACTGCACCTCATTGCGCTGCGTTTCGCGGCAGAGGCACCAGGCATCCTGAAATGCTCCGAGGCAAAACGCCGTGACATTGCGCTCTGCGCGCCACGGACTCCCGCAGCCGGGCGCGCAAGCCTGGCGAACGTGCCACATCTCCGCGTACCACTCCCGGCACCACTCCCGGCGCTGCCTCGCCGGCACAAGAAGAGATGCGCCCTGCAAAAGGCCATGATCGATGGCGCGAAAGCCGAGCGCAATCAAACCCGTCATACAGACTTCGCCTCTTCCGAGGGAATAAGCCGCTCCAGCAGCGGATAGCGTTTGCGCGAAGCCTCCAGCGTCGATTTCCCCGCTGCCGTGAGCTTGTAGTACTTGCGCGCCGGCCTTTGCTCGGCGTCGGCGATGGACTGTTTTTCCCAGTGCGAACGGATCAGCTCATCACGCTCAAGCCGGCGCATAGCCGGATAGACCGTGCCGCTGGGAAGGCCGGTCATCTCCATCACGCTGAAACCATAGACATATCCGGCGTGGATTGCCTGCAGGATCATCGCTGCCGTGTGCGAGAGTTTAGGCTCGGAATTGGCTCCTGGCGCCATGCTCGCAGTGTAGCTATGTAGCAAGCTACTTGACAAGAGTTATATCGAATGCTACATAGGGATCAGCGCGGCGATCGCGCGCAACCTATGGATTCTCCTCAAATGCTCGAACTTCAGCATCTCTTTAAGAGCTTTCGCAGCATTCCTGCTGTTCAGGATGTCTCGTTCAAGGTTGCGCGGGGCGAGATCGTCGGATTTCTCGGTCCGAATGGCGCGGGCAAATCGACGACAGTCAAGATCATGACCGGAATGCTGCGGCCGAACGAAGGCCGGGTGCTTTTTGAAGGCCGCGATATTCGCGACGACATGGTCGGCTTCCGCGCGGCGATCGGCTACGTGCCGGAAGAAGCGCATCTCTACACGTATCTATCCGGACTCGAATATTTGCAGCTCATCGGCCGGTTGCGCGGTCTGCCGGAACGTGTGATCGAAGCCAAAGCTACCCGCCTGCTCAAGCTTCTGCAACTCGAATCGTGGCAATATTCGCCGATCTCCTCCTATTCGAAAGGCATGCGCCAGCGCGTCCTGATTGCCGCGGCGCTGTTGCACGATCCCAAGCTCCTCATCTTTGATGAGCCGCTCTCGGGACTCGATGTCGTCTCCGCGCGGCTGTTCAAAGACCTGCTTGAAATACTCGCGGCGCAGGGCAAGGCAATTCTTTACATCTCCCATGTGCTGGAGGTTGTCGAGCAGGTTTGTCAACGCGTGATTGTCATCGCGAAAGGCAAGGTGCTGGCCGATGCGCGGCCTTCTGATCTGACCCGCCTGATGAGCCTGCCCAATCTCGAAAGCGTCTTTGCCCAGCTCATCGAGCAGCAGGATACAACCGTGCTTGCGCAACAGATTGTGGAGGTCATGCAAAGCCCCTATGCCTGAACTCTTTCAGCGTCTCTTCACCCTGTCGGAGACGCAGATTCTTCCCTTAAATGAGCAGGCGGCTCTGGGCGCCGTCAGGCCGCGCGAGCGCAGCCAGTTCGCACATCTCGTGCGGCATTATCTGGAGCGGTTCTTCAACCATGAGACTGCATCACCTGACGGTGACGCCAAGGCGCGGCTGGTGCTTCTTGCATTTGCCGCCGGGCTTCCAGGATTGATGGTTTCGGTTTATCTCTGGCCCGTCTATCATCCCATCCGCGGCTGGCCGCCGGGTCATCCGTCGGACGGGGGCCCGCCGCCCTACTGGCTCCAGGTCAATCATCACTTCTTTTTTGCGCTCTACTCGTTCGTGGTCATGGGCATCGTCTCGGTCTTCGAGTGGGACCTGTTCTTCCCCGACCTGCTCGATGTCTTCGTGCTCACGACGTTGCCGATCCCGAGCCGCAGGCTCTTTCTGGCGCGGGTGTCTTCCATTGCCGTTTTTCTCGCCGGCTTTTTGTTCGACGCCAATATCCTTGCGCCGCTGGTTCTTCCCGAAGCAATCGATCCACCGAGCCTTGTGCGTTTCCTGGCCGGGCATCTTGCGGCTGTAGCACTGGGCGGCTTGTTTGCCGCAACGTTTGTTCTTGCCTTGCAGGGATTGCTGCTGGCCGCCTTCGGCGAGCGCCTCTTCCGCAAGCTGGGCCTGCTGATCCAGGGAGTCGTCATTTCTCTGCTGCTTCTGCTGTTACTGCTGTTTCCGGTGCTCTCGGGTGTGGTTCCCGCATTGCTCAAATCCGGCAGCGTCTTCGTTCGCTGTTTCCCGCCTTTCTGGTTTCTCGGCCTTTATCAGCGCCTGATGGAAGGTCCGGCGGCGCTGCCGATTTATAGCCAGCTCGCGCGGATTGCGTGGATCGCTACGGCCGCTACCGCGTGCCTGGCAATGCTCCTCTATCCGCTCGCTTACATGCGCAGGGTCCATCAGCTTGTCGAGGGCGCTGGGACGCGCTCGGGCCGCAAACGGATTGCGCGCTCGCTCCACCGGCTGCTTCACGTAACGATTGCGCGGACGCCGGTGCGCCGCGCGATCCATCACTTCATAGGACAAACGCTTCTGCGCGTGCCGCGCTATCGCATCTATCTTGTGCTTTATGGCGGTGTGGGTGTGGCGGTGGTTGTCTCCGGCATCCTGCGCCTTGCGGCGGTGCACGGGCAGGTTCATGCCGCAGTCTCGGCTGACGGTATTCGCACCGCCGCAGGCATTGTGGCCTTCTGGGTGATTGCCGGTCTGCGCACGGCCTTTATCTCTTCCGGGAATCAGCGCGGAGGCTGGGTCTTGCGCAGCATCCATGGCGATCCGCCGGAGTTCCCGACCGCGCTCGAGCGATTGCTCGCCACAAAAATCTGGGTGCTGCTCTGGGCGATGGCCATCACATTTGCAGCGCTGTTTTTGTCGCGCGCCATCGCGCCGCCGGAACTGCTCACCGCATCTGCCTTTGCCGCGCAAATGCTTGTCGCCGCGGCCATGTGCCTTTTGTTGACCGATATCTTTTTCCTTCCTGTAACGGCAGTCCCTTTTACCGGCGCATCAACGCGTGAAGAACCGAACCTCGCCTTGACGCTGCTCAAGTTTTTTACCTTCTTTCCCGTCGTGGCCGTAGTTCCGCTCGCCAGCGAGCCATGGATCGCGCGCCGATCCTGGCATTTTGGCCTTGCTGTTGCGGCCGTGGCGGCGGCGCACCTGGCGCTTTGTATGCGTCATCGTCAAGTGGTGCGAGCGCATTGCAACGTGCCCGGCCTTGAAGAAGGCGAGGAAGACTTCCCCATGAAGCTTGGCCTCCGCTACTAGAGCTTGTTTTGCGATACAGTGGACTTGCCGGCGATGGATCGCGCCAACGTTCCGGGGAGGTGAATCAATGCGGGTTCTTGCCTTGCTTGCCGGCATCGCCTGCCTCTTTACAGTCTTGCTGGACGCCTTCCAGACCATCATCTTGCCGCGCCGCGCCACGGGGCGTTTTCGCATCACGCGCATCTTCTATATCCTCACCTGGAGGCCGTGGGTATTTTTTGCTCAGCGGCTTCATCATCCGCGCAAGCGCGAGACCGTTTTCGGCTACTATGGGCCGTTGTCGCTGATTCTTCTGCTCATGGTGTGGGCAGGCGCTATGGTGGTTGGGTTTGCGCTGATCTTTTATTCTCTCGGCAGTCCCTTTAACGACGCGGTGCAGCGACCGGGATTTCGATCGGACCTGTACGTGAGCGGAACGACGATCTTCACGCTGGGTCTGGGCGATGTGACGCCGCTCAGCGCCTGGACGCGCGTCTTCATCATCCTCGAATCGGGCACGGGCCTGGGATTTCTCGCCATTGTGATGGGCTATTTTCCGGTGCTGTATGCCGCATTTTCGCGCCGTGAAGTGAGCATTGCCCTTCTCGACGCGCGCGCCGGATCGCCGCCTACAGCGGCCGAGCTCATGAGCCGCCATGCTTATCAGGGCGCGGAGCAGGCGCTCTCGCTGCTGCTTGTCGAGTGGGAACGGTGGTCGGCGGAGCTGCTGGAGAGTCACATCTCGTATCCGCTGCTGTGCTACTTCCGCTCGCAACACAGCAACCAGAGCTGGCTGAGCGCGCTGACATCGATCCTCGATACTTCGGCGCTCCTCATTGCCGGGGTGCGCGGACACGAAGCGCGGCAGGCACAGCTCACTTTTGCCATGGCGCGCCATGCGGTGGTGGACCTGGCCCAGATTTTTTCGCTGAAACCGGTTACCAATGCAGCCGATCGGTTGCCCGCCGAGCGCTATGAGCAGCTCTACGATCTGCTCTGCAGGAGCGGCGTGAGCGTCTGCCGCGACGGCCGTTCGATCGAGCGGCTGCGCGATCTGCGCGCGATGTACGAGGGGTACGCTGAAGCGCTGAGCCATTACCTCTACATGCCTTTGCCGCCCTGGATGGCGACCGAACCGCACAAAGATAACTGGCTCACTGTGGCCAAGGTGCGTGCGCAGACCGAAGTCGCTGATGCAACCGAAAAATCTGCGGCGCGCGGTGGCGACATAGCGCAAGAGATCGTCACACACATCGATCGTCATCACGATTTTTGATCCCAATTTTGACCGCACCGGCGTCACAGATGCCTGTTGAAGCTCTCCATTTGCTTCGCGCGGTACTCGCGCCTCTGCACCGGCGATGAGAGTACCGTCGAGGTGGAGGTAGCGCCGAACGTCGAAAGCCTGTCAATCAACACTTCGAGGTGCCGGATAGAGACCACATCGGCTTCGATCACAAAGGATTCGGCGCCGGTGATGCGATGACACCGGCTGATCTCGGAGAGCTCCTTGATGGCAGTCACGGCACGGCTCACCTGCAGGTCTCCGCCAGGGATGGTCAGCCGCACCAGCACACGGATCGGCACACCCAGCTTGGCAACGTCCACCGCTGCATGATAGCCGGTAATCACGCCGGCCTCTTCAAGCCGCCGCACGCGCTCGGCTGTGGCCGGCGTGGACAACCCGACCTTGCGGCCAAGTTCGGCAAAGGACTGGCGCGCATTCTGTTGCAGATGTTCGAGAATCTTCCAGGCAATGGCGTCGAGCTCAATGAGGTTGGGAACGGTTCTATGGGTCATTTACCGTCGATCCTTAATCTGATCCACTTTTATGCCTAATCTCATTAGGCGTCAAGCCGCTCATTCCTTCGATTCGCCCTTCAATGCGCCACGCTTCAGGTCTATGCTTTTTGTCGTCGCCATGCGCACGCCGGCCCGTCCCTGGCGCCGGCAAAGGAGGCATTTGGCATGAGCGCTTCTTCTCGCTCCACGGTCGCCGAGCCTATCGTAGACGAAGCAGATTTTCTACCTCTCAAAGGAACCGACCACATCGAGTTTTATGTTGGCAATGCGCGCCAGGCTGCATACTACTACCGTGCGGCGCTGGGCATGTCGCTGGTGGCGTACGCGGGACCGGAGACCGGCCAGCGCGACCGCGCTTCCTATGTTGTGCAGCAGGGCAAGATCCGCTTTGTGCTGACCACACCCCTGCGCAGCGGCAATCCGATCGCCGAGCATATTCATCGCCATGGCGACGGCGTCCGCGCGGTCGCGTTGTGGGTGGATGACGCGCGCTCCGCGTGGCGAGAGACGACCCGCCGTGGCGCCGCAAGCGTCACCGAGCCTTATGTGCTTGAAGATACGCATGGCCGCGCCGTTCTCGCGAGCATTCGCGTC
This sequence comes from Acidobacteriaceae bacterium, assembly GCA_030037705.1. Classification (GTDB taxonomy): domain Bacteria; phylum Acidobacteriota; class Terriglobia; order Terriglobales; family Acidobacteriaceae; genus Telmatobacter. Next base: position 17,576 of record JASHQE010000064.1, read on the forward strand.
TATGGAGACACGATCCACACCTTCGTTGAACGCGGCGCGTACGTGGGGCCGTTTCTTCCCGGCTTCCGAGCCGTCGAGAGTGATTTGGTTGCGCGGCCCGTGGGCCTGCTGCGTATCGACCACATTGTGGGCAATGTGGGCTGGCATGAGATGAACGAGTGGGTCGGCTTCTACTCCCGCGTGATGGGTTTCAGCCTCTATCAGCACTTCGACGACAAGGATATTTCAACCGAATATTCGGCGCTCATGTCGAAGGTAATGGCCAATGGCAACGGCTTCGTGAAATTTCCGATCAACGAGCCCGCGGAAGGAAAAAAGAAATCGCAGATCGAAGAGTATCTGGACTTCTATCCCGGCCCCGGCGTACAGCACATCGCTCTCGCCACGGATAACATTGTGCACACGGTGAATCGGCTCCGCGAGCAAGGCGTCGAGTTTTTGCGTGTTCCGCACACCTACTACGCCGAGCTGCAGAGCCGCGTAGGCAAGATCGACGAGCCGGTGGACGAACTGGAAGAGCTGGGAATTCTCGTCGACCGCGATGACGAAGGATACATGCTGCAGATCTTCACGCGCCCCGTCGAAGACCGGCCGACCTTGTTTTTCGAGATCATCCAGCGCAAGGGCAGCCGCAGCTTCGGCAAGGGCAACTTCAAGGCGCTCTTCGAAGCTATCGAACGGGAGCAGCAGGCGCGCGGCAACTTATAGACAGAGAGTAGACAGAGAGCAACGATGAGCACTGGAACACTTTCGGCCTCCACGCCGTACATCATCCAGCAAAATTATGCCGTCTATACGGAGGAGCAGCACGGCGTGTGGGCCGAGCTTGTGGGCCGTGTGCTGCCCGAACTGGAGCGACATGCGGCGCGCGAATATTTAGAAGGCTTCGAGATCATCGGCCTGCAGAGGGACCATTTGCCGAATCTTGCCTCGATCAGCGCGCGCCTCGGGCCCCGAACCGGCTGGAGCTCGACGCCGGTGAGCGGATTTCTTCCCGCGCCGGCATTTTTCGAGATGCTGGCGACGCGCAACTTTCCTACCACAACCTGGCTGCGGAGCAGAGACTCGCTCGAATATACGCCCGAACCCGATATCTTTCACGATGTCTTCGGCCACGTGCCGATGCACGCGCACAAAGTGTTTGCTGATTTCCTCGAACATTATGGCCGTGTCTGCGCCGCAATTTCCGAGAATGCGGTGCTGGAGAAGCTCGGCAGGCTCTTCTGGTATACCGTCGAGTTCGGCGTGATACGCCAGCGCGACGAGATCAAGGTTTACGGCAGCGGCCTGATCAGCTCGCATGGCGAGTGCGCGAACGTGATCGGCGGCCACTGTGCAATCCACGATTTCTCGCTCGATGAGGTGCTCGCTACCCCGGTGAAGGTAGATGAACTGCACAAGCTGCTCTTTGCTGTGAGCAGCTTCGACCAGATTTACGAGGCAATGCACGAAGCGGAACGGCGAGCGATCCACCAGCGATTGTAATGGGGCGATTGTGAAGGGAGCGAGCGATGAATGAGGAGATGAATGCAGAGATCAGGTATCAATCCGGCTTCGGCAATGAATTTGCGACGGAAGCGGTAACCGGAGCGCTGCCCGCCGGCCAGAATGCGCCGCAGTTGCATCCTCTCGGCCTCTACACCGAGCAGTTCAGCGGCACCCCGTTCACTGCACCGCGAGCGGTGAACCGCCGCACATGGACCTACCGCATCCGCCCCTCGGTGACACATAAGCCATACGAAGAAATTCCTGGGCGGCTCATTCGCAGCGGTCCGTTTACAGAGGTTCCAACACCGCCAAATCAACTGCGGTGGGACCCGGTGCCGATTCCTGCTGAAAAAACCGACTTTATCGACGGCATTATCACGCTCGGCGGAAATGGTGATCCAGCCATGCAGACAGGAGTGGGGATTCACATCTACGCGATCAACAAATCCATGGAAGATCGTTTCTTCTACAGCGCAGATGGCGAATTGCTCGTTGTTCCGCAGGAAGGCACGCTGCGCATTCATACCGAGCCTGGCATTCTCGGCGTTGCTCCCGGCGAAATCTGCGTGCTGCCCCGCGGGCTAAAGTTTCGCGTCGTTCTCAAGGAAAAAGCCGCGCGCGGATACATCTGCGAAAACTACGGCCAGCAGTTCCGGCTGCCCGAACTGGGACCTATCGGCGCAAATGGATTGGCGAACGCGCGCGATTTCCTTTATCCCGAAGCCGCTTATGAAGACCGCGAAGGTGGTTTTGAGATCGTCAGCAAATTCCTTGGCAAGTTATGGTCGGCGGAAATCGATCATTCGCCTCTTGATGTCGTCGGATGGCACGGCAACTATGCACCCTATAAATACGATCTGAAAAATTTCAACTGCATCAA
>JASHQE010000065.1 GCA_030037705.1 Acidobacteriaceae bacterium
CAGGGAATAGAACACGAGTCCTCTGGCTCTGACGATTGACGACTAGCAACTGACAACTGGGAAAAGCGAATGAATCTGAAGATTCTGGTTACGGCCGGCGATGGTATCGGCCCCGAAGTGACGAATGAAGCAGTCTCCGTGCTCAAGGAAGTGGCGGAGATGGGTGGTCATAAGCTCGCCCTCGACCACAAGCGCATCGGCGGCGTCGCCATTGTGCAGGATGGCACTCCGCTGCCCGAGGACACACTGAAAGCCGCGCTCGATTCCGACGCGGTTCTGCTCGGCGCCGTGGGTGGCAACGAGTTCAACTCGCTGCCGCCGGACAAGCGCCCCGAGGCTGGCCTCTTGGCGATTCGCGCCGCGCTGGGCGGTTTTGCCAATCTGCGCCCCGCATTTGCATTCAAAGAACTCGCGGTCAACAGCCCGTTGCGCCCTGAGATCGTCGACGGCGCCGACATACTCTTTGTGCGCGAATTGCTGGGCGGCCTCTACTTCGGCCAGCCGCGCGCGTGGGACAAGGCCAAGGGCGAAGCGCACAACACCATGGTCTATACGAAGGATGAAGTAGCCCGCGTTGCCCGCATCGCCTTTCAGCTCGCGCTCCAGCGGCGCAAGAAATTAACCAGCGTGGACAAGGCTAATGTGCTCGAAGTTTCGCAGCTCTGGCGCGCGACGGTGAATGACGTTGCGAAGGAATTTCCCGACGTCACGGTCGAGCATCAATACGTGGATGCGATGGCCATGCACCTGATGAATCAGCCGCGCAGCTACGATGTGGTGCTCACCGAAAATCTCTTCGGGGACATTCTCTCCGACGAGTCCGCCGTTATTACCGGCTCTCTCGGCATGTTGCCCTCAGCGACGATCGGCGGCAAGGTCAATTTGTATGAGCCCGTACACGGCTCGGCTCCCGATATTGCCGGCAAGGGCCTGGCGAATCCGCTGGGCGCGATCTTGACCGGCGCGCTGATTCTGCGCCACTCCGGCAAGCTCGAAGCCGAAGCCGCGGCGATTGAATCCTCTGTGCGCAAGGTACTGGAGCAGGGCTTCCGCACGGCGGACCTGGCGCGCAGCAACAAAGAAGGATTCACGGTGCTGAACACGCAGCAGATGGGCGCGAAGGTGCGCGAGACGGTGAAAGAACAGCTTCTAGCTGTTAGCCGCTAGCTTTTAGCTTTTTCCCGGTGGAACTGAAATCACTGGTGTGTGCGCGAACAGGATTGTTTGGGAGTATTCAACAGAAAGGGCGAGCTGGCAGCTAGAGGCTAGAAGCTAGGAGCTGAACTTCATGGGTACCGAACCAAGGACGCTATTCGAAAAAGTCTGGGAACAGCACGTCGTCGTCGAGCCGCAGGGCGAGCCAACGCTGCTCTACATCGATCTGCAGCTTGTCCACGAGGTCACATCGCCGCAGGCCTTCGAAGGGCTGCGTCTCGCCGGCCGCAAGGTGCGCCGGCCTGATCGCACGGTTGCTACGGTCGATCATAACGTGCCGACTACGATCGAGGGCCGCCTGAACATTGTCGATGCCATCTCGGCCAAGCAGATCTCCACGCTGCGCCAGAACTGCAAAGACTTCGGCGTCGAGCTTTACGATGTGGACTCGCGCAACCAGGGCATTGTGCACGTGATCGGGCCCGAGCTGGGGCTCACCAAGCCCGGCATGACGATCGTTTGCGGCGATTCGCACACGTCGACACATGGCGCTTTTGGTGCGCTGGCCTTCGGCATCGGCACCAGCGAAGTCGAGCACGTGCTGGCCACGCAGACGCTGCCGCAATCGAAGCCCGCGACCTTCCGCATCCGTGTCGAGGGCAAGCTGCCGTTGGGTGTCACGGCGAAGGATATCATTCTCGCCATCATCGGCAAGATCGGCACCGATGGCGCGACCGGCTACGTGATCGAGTACGCCGGCTCGGCGATTCGTTCGCTTTCGATGGAAGGCCGCATGACCATCTGCAACATGAGCATCGAGGCCGGCGCGCGCGCGGGCATGATCGCGCCGGACGAGACGACGTTTGCGTACTTGAAAGACCGGAAATTCAGTCCAAAAGGAGCAGCGTGGGAACGCGCCGTTGAGGAATGGAAGAAGCTGCCCACCGATCCCGGCGCGAAGTTCGACCGTGAGCTGGTGATCGACGCGGCAACCCTCGTTCCTTACGTGAGCTGGGGCACGAGCCCGGGCATGGTCGCGCCAGTAACGGCCGCTGTGCCGGACCCTGCGCAGGCCGCGAATGATCTCGACCGCAAATCCTTCGAGCGTGCGCTCGAATACATGGCGCTCAAGGCGGGCACGCCGTTCGATTCCATCTCTGTCGACCGCGTCTTTATCGGTTCCTGCACCAACGGACGCATCGAAGACCTGCGCGCGGCTGCGAAGATTGTGGCTGGCCACAAGGTCTCCACGCATGTGAGCGCGATGGTGGTTCCGGGCTCGCACCTGGTGAAGGAGCAGGCTGAGGCCGAAGGGCTGGACCGCATCTTTAAGGAAGCGGGTTTTGACTGGCGCGAGCCGGGCTGCTCCATGTGTTTGGGCATGAATCCCGACATTCTTTCGCCGGGCGAGCGTTGCGCTTCGACGAGCAATCGCAACTTCGAAGGCCGCCAGGGACGCGGCGGACGCACGCATCTGGTCTCGCCGGAGATGGCCGCGGCAGCCGCCATTGCCGGGCACTTTGTTGACATCCGCACATGGGATGTGCGTGAGGAGGTAAAAGCCTAATGGAAAAGTTCACAACACTGACATCGCTGGCCGCACCTCTCGATCGTACCAATGTCGATACGGACCAGATCATTCCCAAACAGTTTTTGAAGCGCATCGAGCGCACCGGCTACGGCGATTTTCTGTTTTTTGATTGGCGCCAGACGCCGGACGGCAATCCCGTTCCCGGCTTTGTGCTCAATGATCCG
>JASHQE010000066.1 GCA_030037705.1 Acidobacteriaceae bacterium
CATCCGCTTCCCGGCGCACAGCGCACCGCAATCGGTATCACCGGTAATCAGGGCGAAGTCGACCGGGGCAATCTTGAAGCCCTGTCCGGTGTCGCGGAAGTCATCCGCGTTTCCAAAGCGTACAAACTCGCGAGCCGGGACGTGAAGGAAGAGGACACGGTCATCCGGTTCGCCGGGTGCGATGCCACCATCGGTGGCCGCGAACTGGCAGTGGTTGCCGGACCGTGCTCGATCGAGAGCCGGGAGCAGGCCTTCGCGATTGCCGAACAGGTCGCCGCGGCGGGCGCGCAGTTTTTCCGCGGCGGCGCTTACAAGCCACGCACTTCTCCGTACGCGTTTCAGGGTCTCGGCCTGGATGCGCTGAAAATCATGTCTGAAATCAGAGATAAATTCGGGCTGCGCATTGTCACGGAAGCTCTCGACAGCGAGACGCTGGAACTGGTGGCCGAATGGGCTGACGTGATCCAGATCGGTGCGCGCAACATGCAGAACTTTTCGCTGCTCAAAAAAGCTGGCCGTCTGCGCAAGCCTGTCCTTGTAAAGCGCGGCTTGAGCGCTACGCTCGAGGAGTTCCTGATGGCCGCCGAGTACGTGATGAGCGAAGGCAATTACGAAGTGATTTTGTGCGAGCGCGGCGTGCGCACGTTTACGGACCACGCGCGCAATACGCTGGATCTGAGCGTTGTGCCGGCCATCAAACGGGTGAGCCATTTGCCGATCCTCGTCGATCCGAGCCACGGCACCGGCCGCCGCGATAGCGTTTTGCCCATGGCCAGGGCAGCCGTGGCCACTGGCGCGGACGGCGTCATGGTCGAGGTCCACAACCACCCCGAGGCCGCATTCTCTGATGGTCCGCAATCCATTTATCCGGATCAGTTTCGCGAAATGATGGGTGAGATCGAGCAGATTGCTCCTGTCGTTCATCGCCGGCTGTCGCGCGGCCTGCGCGTCGAAGCATCCGCCGGATAAGATGTTTCTGTGCTGTGTGAAAATTTGTGGAACAGGCGGTTACACGATAGTTGGGCGCGCCAAGTCCCGGCCCAGCGTACTCCCATGACAGGTCTCCTTCGCTGGGTCGATTTTTGGTCTCCGGCAGCGCGCATTCTCCCAGTCCGAATTCTCCCAGTCGTTGTTGTGCTTCTTTTCACCGGCTGCCGTCCGCATGACTTTCCGCAATATCCGCCGAATTATCGCGAATACGCGTATATCCCCAATGGCGGCAGCGCGACGGTCACCATCCTCGACGTGGTGAATGTACGCGTGGATCGCGAACTGCCCGTGGGGCAAAATCCCGTAGCTGTCGCCGCGAGTCCCACGCGGAATGAGGTCTACGTGGTGAACTCAGGACCGACGAACGGGATGGGCTCCGTCTCCGTCATTGACGCTGAACGCAACGTAGTCGTCACCAGCATCCCCGTAGGCCGCCGTCCGGTTTCCATCGACGTAGATCCTGCGGGCAGGCTTGCCTACGTTGCAGATTCCGGCTCAAACTTCGTGTCGGTACTCGATTTGAGCGCGCGGCGTGAGATCGCCCGCATCGGGACAGGTGAGGAGCCGGCTGCTGCCGAGCTTGCGCCCGACGGAAAAACCCTGGTCGTTGCCAATCGGCGCGCAAATTCCGTGACGTTCATTGATCCTCGCACCGATCAGGTGCGTTCGGTCTTCGAGGGCTGCCCTGGCGCGGAGAGGCCGGTTATTTTGCCTGACTCTTCGAAGGCCTTCGTGGCCTGCTCGGCCGGTCACCAGGTGATGGCCATTGCATTGGCGCATCTTGCTGAGCCTGGGGCTCCCGGCGACAGGTCCTCATTGCAGGGCCGGGAGCCGGACCGTCTTGAGGCATTCATGGATGTGGGCCATGCTCCGGTTGATCTGGCGCTGAAACCGGATGGCGGCGAGATCTTTGTCTCGAACTCGCTCTCTGACTCCGTCTCCGAGATCTACAACACCACCGACGAGGTGGGCGACACCTACATGATCGGCGATGATCCTGTGCGCGGCCTGGTCTCGCGCGACAATGCGCTGTTGTATGTCGCCAATCAACACTCGCAGTACGTGACTGTGTACTCGATCGATGATGGCAAGCGCATTGGCGCCGTTCATGTGGGAGATGGACCGTCGGCGATGGCATTTTCCGCGGCGGGACATTTACTGTTCGTGGTTGATTCGCGATCGGACGATGTTGCCGTAGTGCGGACCGCTTCGGAGTCGCTCTTTACCATATTGCCCGCAGGGCGTGATCCAGACGCGATTATGGTGAAGGCGTTCAAGGCGCCTTAGAGCATTTCTCGAAAGAATGTTGATTTTTTGAAAGTCGTTCAGGGTGGCGGGCGTGCTTCCGAACTACACCCATTCGGGAACTGCTATAACGCCCTTCAGGCCGCCCGCAATTCGAGAATGATCGCCGCGCCCTGCGGCTCGAGATTCATGGCCAGTGCCCGGCCGTTGTTGTCGCGCAAGATCGTTGCGCACAAGCTCAGTCCCAGGCTGGCAATTTCGCCATCGCCTTGCGCGGGGGTGAAGGGATCGAAGGCTCGTTCGGGATTCGGGAATCCGGGTCCGGAGTGGCCTACGAGAATCTGCACCATGTTTCCTTCGCTCGCGGCCTCCATGCGAATCGTCTTCGACTCCTCTCCCGAAGGTGAAGGGCTTTCGACCGCATTCATGGCAAATTGCAGGCAGTGCCGTACGGCCTGCCGCAGTTGATGGGCGCTGCATAGCACACGCGGCAGTGACGGAGCGATGCTGAGCCGGAATTCGATCGAGCGGCTCAGGAACTCCGAGCGGTGAAGCTCGCTCATATCCGTGAGCATCTCGGTCACCGAGACCGCGGTCTGCTGGTCGCCAAAGGGCCGCGAGATACGCGAAAGGCTCTCCAGAGTGCTGCGCATGTGCCGTGCTTCCGCCAGAATCGAGTCCACCGCTTTGCGGTCCTGAACGCCAAGGCTCGAATTCTCTTCAAGCAAGGTGGCATAACCCAGAACCACGGTCAGCGGATTGTTCAACTGCTGGGTCACGTTCGCGGCCAACTGGCCCAGATGCGAGAACTTTTCCGAGTCGATCAACCGCTCAAACATCATGGTCTGACTGCGTGTGGCCTGCATCCGCGCCACCAGTAATTCGATGGGCAATAGGTCATCGGGCCGCAGCAGTTCCGGCGTGCGTCTCAGGGGCTTTGTGTGCAGTGGCCGCATTCCAGCCAGCAGCAGCGCCCCTTCCGTTGAGGCACGGCTGATCATCGGTACAGCCAGGACGGAGGTAAAATGGAGGCGCTTCAGATCGTCGCCGGGCCACATCCAAGGCGTCAGATCCAGGCTCACGGTCTGGCTGTGTTCAACGGCTGACTGCGCCGTACCCGGGGCCAGAAAACCGGTTAATGGAATCCTTGCCGCCAAGTCATTGAGTGCTTTCGCAGTCGCTGCGTCCAGCCCTGCTGCACCGGCCAGATGGTACCGCCTGGAGCTGTGCAACAGCAGCGCAGCCTGGGAAAACCGGCTGTGCTCCACAACCACTTCGCAGATGTCGGCGGCCTGACGATCGAAGTCCTCCACCCGGCGCCGCGCGAGGATTAACTTGGTGTAAGCCTCTAACTCCTGCCGAGCACGCCGTTCACGCTCCTCGGCAGCCTTGTTTTTGGCCAGCTCATCTTCGAGCGCAAGCAGGATCATGCCCACAGCCGCAACCACCCTGCCCATTACAAACGTGCGATGCAGGAGGAGCTGCATCTCCGGGCTGCGCGGGATCTCTGGGAAAACCTGCAAAATATAAAGCGACCACGCCAGGAAACCCGCCGCGCCCAGCACCACGCCCGGCGAGAACCGCCGGAAGACGAACAGGATCAGCAGCGCCGTCACCCAAAAGTTGGCGCACTCCACAAAAACCAGCGCCGGAACGGCTCCCAGCCTGAAGAAGACCCAATACGCCAGGATGCCGAGTAGCGCCGAGCTCGATATTCCCAGCCAGACAGGCACGATGCCCGGCTTGGCGCCCCAGAACAGCGCGGAGCCAAAACAGACCGCGCCCAGCGCGGGAAACACCCAATCAACCGGCCCCCTAGGCTCAATCCCGCCAAACACGCCATACAGCAGGATCGAGTAGGCCACCAGCGGAAGCGTATAGGGAACGACATGCCAGGCCTGAAACCTGCCCACGCGAAACCGGAGCGGCGACAGAGACGCGAGAAACAACGCCGCACTCATCTGCACCGAGGTTTCTCCCGCAGCAGCCAGCCACGGATGCGTTACTGCCCCAACACTCCCCCACCACCCGGCCGCAGAAAAGCTGAGCATTGCGGTGAGCGAGAAGAAGAAGCCTAGAAACCACAACAGAGTGCGGGCATCGCGGTAGCGGAGTGAGAGATAACCGAACGCGGGAAGTAGAAGAGCGGTAAGTACCAACGCCGGCGCGTGGTAGTAGTCGGGCATGAAAGCCGTGGTTCTCCTTCCGTCTTAACTTAGGCGGAAAAATTGAAGTGAGGTTTTCGCCTCTTTATCCCCGAGTTGCGGGCCCGGCATGTCTTTGGATGGATACACCCGCGGACAGCGTACCGGTGGCGCCTGGGTAGACGACCCGCCCATCTATTCTGGAATGTCCCCGGGAGGGCGTACATGCGTCTAAAGTGGCAGACGGGAGTACATTAGCTCTAGCGGCCAGGTCTCATCCAGGTCACGCACAGGACGCAAAAAAGGAGATTTACGGTGGGTTATCGTCGTCGGATTGCCCGAATCGGTTTGTGGATCGCCATGCTGAGTGCGGTCGCTGCCACGGCGCAGAGCCATGACAGCTTTACACCCATGCCGCTCGACTCCGGCTTCGGGCGCATGGACCTTTCCCAGCCCTCCATTCCGGCCGACCAGATCATCAAGCAGTTTGCCGCCAAGGAGACCGAGTTCCAGGATGCGCTGAACCACTACACCTACCGCCGCGTCGCCCGCGTCCAGACCATCGACGACGATACAAATAAGGTCGACGGCGAGTGGTACGAAGTAGACGACGTCATCTTCGATCCCAACGGAGCACGCACGGAAAAAGTGGTTTATGCGCCAGCCAGCAGTTTGACGCGCGTGATGATGTCACCCTCCGATCTCCAGGACATCCAGCACGGCTATCCCTTCGTTCTCACCACCGCCGATTTGCCCGAGTACGACATCAAGTATGTGGGCCGGCAAAAAGTAGACGATCTGGATTGCTATGTCTTCGACGTCAGCCCGAAGGTGATCGAGAAGAAGAAGCGCTATCTCGACGGCCGTATCTGGGTAGACGCGACCGATCTGCAGATCGTCGTGACCGATGGCCGCATGGTTCCCGACGATACCAAGAGAGGTCAGGAAGATCTGCATCCGCCGTTCATGACCTGGCGCCAGCAGGTTGACGGCCACTATTGGTTCCCGGTGTACACGAAGGGCGAAGGCATTCTTCACTTCTCCGGCGGCTATGGCTACATGTCCCAGGATGTCCACATCCGCGACACCGTGAAATACACCGACTACAAACGCTTCGGTTCCTCGACCACGATTCTCTATAACGGTCAGGACATCACGAACAGCGGCCAACAGCCAAACACGCAACCGGGCGCACAATCCAATTCACCTGAGCAGCCGAAACAGAAGTGAGAATAGGGAACAGGGAAGAGAAAAAAGGGTTCATTGGTTTAGTTGGAAACCCGCAATACTTGAAAGCTTCCCTTTACCGGCGTTTGCTCCAGTGTGCCGATTCCTCCAGGGCGATCGAGGTTGACTCCAAGATAATCCGTCACCAGGTAAACCGAGCCGGTTGTCGGATCAACCGCCAGAGTGCTTGCACGCTGCCGCGTCGGCAGTGTCTGGATGACGGCGTAGGAATCCGTCACATCCTGCCGCACGATGGTGAGACTTCCCTCCGCCCCGCCATTGGCCGTAAAGATGAGCCCGTGCTCGACGTCGTACCCGACCGCGTCAACACCCGGCCCGATCGGCAGGGCTGTTACCCTGTCGCCGGTTCCGGTGTTCAGCACAACCAATTTGCGGTTATTGCATGCGGCAAACAGGCGCAGGTGTGCGTTGTCCATGGCCAAGCTTCGCGGATCGCTGCAGTCGGGCCGCAGATTGTAAACGCGCAGGCGGCCTTCGGCAGGCTCGGTCGCATGTGCACCGCCGGTCCAGTCAAGAGCAGCCCAAGACTCGGCCGTTTTGGCTGCGGTGGCGCTGCCCGGCGCGGGGCGCTTGCCGCTCTCCGGCTGTTGGTGCACGAGCGTCGCCACAGCCTCTGCGTCAAAGCGGTACACCTCGTCGCGGTCCGTTACGGCCACATAGATCTCGTCGTTCTGATCCGCAACGGCAAAACCCAGCAAACCCGGCAACGTGATCTCGCCGATTGCCTCGTCGGACTGCGTGTCGATCACCGTGACTTTGGATTCCGTAGTAATTTCGGCTGGCGGGCCTTCACGGCTGGGAGCGCGCGGATGGCTTGCAGCGGCACTTGGCGCATTTTCAGGAGGATTGGCGCGCACCACAAACAACAGCTTGGTAAGCGTGTCAAAGACCAGCGAGCGGGGATTGGCGCCCGTATCGATTTCGGCGACTTTCTTAAGCGTCTGCCGATCGAAGACTACTACTTTGCCCTGTCCTCCGTCGCTGACGAAACCGAACTGGCCGGTATCGTCGAGGGCAACCTGGCGTGCTTCGTAGAAGCCAGTGATCTCTCCCACAAGCGCGCCGGAGTCGATGTCGACTACCTGCATCGTGACGCCGTGCGCAATGTAGAGCCGACCCGCCTGCGGGTCCATGGTCAGATAATCCCAGTTGCCCGTTCCGCCGACGTACCAGGTGGACTTGATAAAGAAAGGTTGGCTAGGCAGCTCGGTAGCCAGCGGGACCGTCTGCGCAGGCAATCCGGCACAGGCCAGCACGAAAACCAGCACGGCTCTCTTCATAGCGCGCTCTCCCTGCTCCGCTCTCCGTACTCATAGAGACGCTTAAACGATCCTGGCTGTTTGCGCAATGCGGCAGGGCCTATGGCTGAGCACCGCGCAGGCATTGGCGCACGAAAAAACCGCCCCACTTGCCGTATATACCGCTTGGATATGCGTAGGATCGGCTGTCACCCTCCATCGATTGCGCACACTCCTTAGGGCCTTAGATCCTTACCAGTTCGCGCTGCATCTCACCGGTGACCCAGGCGCTGCCCGGAGCTGTCATCATATTTACCTCGCTGCGCACGCCGAACTCCGGCAGATAGATTCCCGGCTCGACGGAAAAGCACGTGTTCGGCAGGATGCTGCGCTGGTCGTGGGTCTCCAGATTGTCGAGGTGCGCGCCGTTGCCGTGCAATTCCTGCGCAATGTTGTGTCCGGTGCGATGCGTAAAAAACTCGCCGAAGCCCGCCGCCCGAATCACTGCGCGCGCCGCGTCGTCGGCTTCGAACCCGCGCATTGTACGGTCCGCAGCAAAGGCCGACTCAACCGCCGCTATCGCGGCATTGCGCGCGTTGCGCACGGTTTCGAAGATGAGCTGTTCCCGTTCCGATGGCTCACGGCCCACAACACCGGTCCAGGTGATGTCGTAAAAGACGGTCCGCGGCTTATCGACCCGGCCCCAGATGTCGATAAGCACGAAATCGCCCTCGCGGATGGGCGAGGAGCGCTCGACGGTCGGCTCATAGTGCGAGTCAGAGCTGTTCGCGTTCACGCTCACGTTGGGTCCGTTCTCCCACACCAGCCCTTCCCGCCGCATCGCCTCGCTGAGCCAGGTGACCATCTCGAATTCGGAGAACTCTCCGTTGCCGCCACCCTCCCGCCGCACGCGGCGGCCGATCTCCTTCCATCCTTCGGCGAGAATCGCGTCGATAGCTCGCTGCGCTACGCTGTGGCTGGCGATCTGTTCCTCATTCAGCACAGCTTCGAACTGGCTGACGAGGTCGGCCGAGCTCACGATCTGCTTGCCCAGGCTGCGCAGAAAGTCGACCGTCCCGGCGTCGACCATGGAGACGTACATAATGTCGTTATTCGGCGAGTACTGCATGGCAATTCGGCGTGCGTCGCCGAGCATGGCGTCCAACCCGGCGTGCAGTTCCTGCCAGCTCGAATACACACCTTTGCTGCCCGGCAGCGCATCCAACCGCCCCTGTTCGACCCGATGCACAAGCTTGCGCGGCTCGCCGACCGCGGGCACAAAGTAGTACCAGCGGCGCGTGATGTGCGCCTTTTCATCGAGACCGAGAATGCGCGCGGCGATGGGATCGCGGTGATGATGGTCGTAGAAGAGCCAGCCGTCGTAACCGGCCTCGCGGAGAGCCGCCTGGATCGCGTCAAGTTGCATAGAGGTCATGATACGCGGGCGACGGCCGGCTCACGCATTTTTCACAGCGCCGCCAGCGCTTCTCTTTCGCTCGCGAACAGTTGGGCGTATTTCGTGATGCCCACCATGGTAAAAACCTTGGTGAAGTGCGCCGAGAGACCGAAGGCGAAGACCTTCTGGCCGGCGTTCGAAGCTTCAATGAGCAGTTGGATCACCAGCGCGATGCCGCTTGAATTGATGTATTCCACGCGCGTGAAATCGAGCAGGATCAGTTTCGTCGTCTCCTTGGGCAGAGACTGATAGGCGCCGAGGACCGCCTCTTTCGAAGTGCTGGCGATATCGCCCTCAAAGCGCAGGACGGCCACCGGATGCCCCGCAGGGGAAGTTAGCTGGTCAACGCGCGACTTGGTTTCGCTCTGCACTGGTCGATGGCCTCCGGTCCTTTTTCATTTCCTGAAACGGCGCGACGGAAATCGCGCCCTGCATCTGCGATCTTATGATCGAAGTTCGCCTCAATCCTTATCCAGCCGGATCACCAGCCGCACGTAGCTGCTCTTACCATCCGAGCCGGCGACCCACTCGGCCTCATCCACGAGCGCCTGAATGAGAAACATGCCCATGCCCCGCGGGTCTTCCTCGCCATGCATCTTGCGGTCGATGTCGGGCTTCACCGGCTGTTTCCGCATCCCCTTGCCGTCGTCGATTACCTTCACCTCGAGTGCATCCTCACCCGCAGAAAGGATGACCCCCACCGACAGCTTTTCGTTCAGACGGTTGCCGTGCTCGATGGCATTGATGCATGCCTCGGCCACGGCTGTCTTCAGGTCCTCGATACGGTCTTCGCGGAAGCCCATGAGCTTGGCCACAGCCGAAGCAGTGCTCATGGCCACCTTTTCGAAACCCAGGCGCGAAGGCAGCCGGACCTCGACTGTCGTAGTCTTCGATGCGGTCATGGCTGCGTCTCCCCGCGGCCGGAGCCGCGGTCCGACGCAATGAGGGCCAGTGCGGTCATGTCATCCCCTTGCGGGCTGCCCGCGGAAAACTCCTGAATGGCTGTCCACAATGCATCGAGAATACCATCGGCATTTTCGGCCGGACACGCACAAAATTCCCGCAAAAGCCGTTCTGGACCAAACTCCTCATCGCCTTTGAAGACCTCTGTAAGCCCGTCTGTATAAAACAACAGACGCGCTCCGGGGCCGAAGGCGCGCCGCTCGCCCGCGTAGCGCATATCCGGCAGTAATCCCAGCGGAGTGCCGGCCGCAGCAAACTGCCAGGGCGCTGCTCCCGGTGTGAGCAGGAATCCTGGATTGTGACCCGCGTTCACCACTTCGATCTCGCCCGGCTCCGGATGCAGGCGCAGGAAGATGGCCGTCACATAGCGCCGTCTCGCCTCCTCGCCCTCCGCCCAGTGGTGCTGGTTCATGCGCATCGCCAGCTCATCCAGAGGTATTCCAGTGCCTGCGATGCCTCGGAAAGCCGAGCGAAAGCCCATGGACATGATCGCCGAAGCCAGACCTTTGCCCGCCACATCGGCAACTGCTATCAGCAGGCTGCCATCGGGCT
Source organism: Acidobacteriaceae bacterium (assembly GCA_030037705.1). Taxonomy (GTDB): domain Bacteria; phylum Acidobacteriota; class Terriglobia; order Terriglobales; family Acidobacteriaceae; genus Telmatobacter. The sequence goes on from JASHQE010000066.1 coordinate 9,837, forward strand.
GTCCGACAATGTCGAGGTAGTCGCCGCCTACCTCATAGCAGGTATCGGAGCGGAAACAGATCGAATAGCCGGGAAGCTCCGGCAGTTTTTGCGGCAGCAGCGAGCGCTGAATCTGCCGGGCGGCTTCGAGATCCTGTTGCAGCCGCGCAAACTCAAGATTGCGCTTGTGGTTGCGCGCATTTTCGAGCGCCACGGCCGCCTGCAGAGCCAGCCCTTCGAGAAAGTCCGCTTCGTAGAGGGTGAGCGCGCGCCCTTCCGGCGCCGCAACCACCAGTTCCGCCATAAGGCGTCCATCGCGGTCTTCGAGCGGGAACCGGGGCGGCGCTGTTCCGTTTCGATTTGCATCTTCGATCTCTCCAATGCTCAGGCCAGTGCCCGGAAACATGGCGCCCGCCATCTCGAGCTCGCGCACCACGATGCGCAGCACCTGTTCCAGCACATCTTTCTCATCGGTCGTGGAATGCACCCGCCGCGAGGCCTCAAGCAGCGCCTGCAGCCGCGCCACCTGCTGCTGCAAATCAATCGTCTCGCCACTGCCCGCCAGCTGGATTCCAGCCGCCATTCCACCCTCCGTGGAATCTCACTCTACCACGCCCGGTCACACCTCCGGAGCGGCGCTCGGGTACGGAACCCTGGATCTCGCACTGTCGATGGCAGGCTGGATAGAAAGTATCCGCCGATTCTCCGAAGATCGTTTTTCCGGGTAGTGGGTCAGTTTGAAAGGGCACGGCTTTAGCCGTGTCGTAAACAGATCAAAATGTGCCGGGCTTTAGCCCCTGAGGGATGGTTTTACGCAAACTAACCCATTACCTTTTTCCGGCGCCGCAATACTCGATCGCGAGCCACATTGCAGCAGCCTTCCGCTCCCAGCGGTCCGGACCTGTGCTATTGTGAAAACTATCCCAAAAATGAACTGTGGGATTTCGCCTGCGACCGGCGCTTAGCCATAGAAAAAAGCCGACTGACTGTCCCATTTTGGTTTTTATTTTCTGCCCAGGCGCCGCGAAGGCGCCGTTGTCCTCTATCTCGAACGAAAGGCTAGCTTTGGATGAATCCAATTCACGGCTCCACAGACGCCAATCCCGTTTTGACCTTGGAGGACATCACCAGCCTCACCGAAGACGGAGGCCGGCCCGCCGACACGCTGATGAACGTGGTGGCGCTGATCGCCGCGCGCTTCCGCACCGATGTCTGCTCGGCCTATCTGCTCGAGCCCGACCGCTCGAACCTGGTGCTGGCGGCGACGCTGGGCCTTCATCCACGCTGCATCGGCACGTTGCGGATGCCCCTTCATGAGGGGCTTTCCGGCCTGGTGGCCGAGCAGGTGCTTCCCGTCGCGGTCGCCGATGCGCGCAACCATCCCCGCTATAAGTACTTCAAAGATTCGGGTGAAGAGGAGTACCACTCTTTCCTCGGCGTTCCGCTCATCGATCGCGGCATTCTGCAGGGCGTGCTGGTTGTTCAAACCAAGGACCCGCGCACCTTTCGTGACAGCGAAATCCGCATGTTGTCGGAGGCCGCCGGGCAAGTGGCTCCTGTCGTCAGCGAGGCCCGCACCCTCGACCGCTTCATCGCACCGGCGCAGGAGAAGCTGTGGGAGCTGGCCCGCAACGTGTGGTGGAGCTGGGACAACGACTGCGTGAGCCTCTTCCGCGATCTCAATCCCACGCGCTGGCGCGAGCTCAACCAAAATCCCATCTCCCTGCTTAGCGAGATGCCGCTCGGTGCGATCGACCGCCGCGCGAGCGAGCTCCTTCTGCACAGCCGCATCAACTATGTCTATCGCCGCCAGCAGGAGTATTTGAACGCCGACCGCACCTGGGGCGCAAACCACGCCGGCGTGCTGCGTCCGCGCCCGGTCGCATATTTTTCCGCCGAGTTCGGCCTGCACGAGTCGCTGCCCATTTACTCCGGCGGCCTGGGCGTGCTGGCCGGCGACCACATCAAGAGCGCGTCGGACTTGGATATTCCGCTCATCGGCATCGGTCTCTTCTACGGCCAAGGCTATTTTTTGCAGCGGCTCGATAAGAACGGCTGGCAGCACGAGGAATACGTCGAGACAGACGTCAATCAGCTTCCCATGCAGCCCGCCATCGGCGTGAACGGCGAGCCGGTGGTCGTCGAAATCGCCACGCGCGGCGCTTCCATGAAGGCAAAGGTGTGGCGGGTGAAAGTAGGCCGCTGCGATCTGCTCCTGCTCGACTCGAACGTGGCCGGCAACTCGCCTGAAGATCTCGACACCACCTCGCGCCTCTATGGCGGCGACGCACGCACCCGCATTCGTCAGGAACTACTCCTCGGCGTGGGTGGTTTTCGCGCGCTGAAAGCCATGGGCATCACTCCCGGTGTTCTGCATCTCAATGAAGGCCACAGCGGCTTCGCGGTCTTCGAGGCCATTCGCACGCGCATGGAAGAGGAAGGCCTGGACTTCTACGCTGCGGCCAGCCAGATTCCGCGCGAAGTGATCTTCACCACGCATACGCCCGTGCCCGCCGGTCACGACCGTTTCAGCGCCGACCTGATCGAGGAACACCTGGGACCGCTTCGCGAGCAACTCGGCATCTCGCATGAAAACCTGATGGGCTTCGGCCGCGAACATCCCACCGACTATGGCGAGCCTTTCTGCATGACCGTGCTGGGCCTCAAGCTCGCGCGGCGCGTGAACGCAGTCTCGTCCTTGCACGGAGAAGTCTCGCGCGCCATGTGGAAGGGGCTGTATCCACATCACCCTGAAGATGCGGTTCCCATCGGCCACGTCACCAATGGCGTGCATGTTCCCTCCTGGCTTGCGCCGCAGATGTGCCGGCTCTATGACCGTCACCTTGGCGTAGGCTGGTTTCGCCAGAGCGGCGCCGATCATACCTGGTCCGCCATTGAAACCGTCGACGACGGCGAGCTGTGGGAGACACATCTGAGCCTCAAGGCGCAGCTCATCAGCTTTGTGCGCCGCCGCGCCCGCGAGCAAGCCGAGCGCCGTGACGAACCGGGTGAAATTCTCAGGCGGCTCGATAAAGTGCTCTCGCCCGATGCGCTGACCATCGGCTTCGCGCGCCGCTTCGCCACCTACAAGCGCGCGAATCTGCTGCTCAAAGATATCGAGCAGCTCGCTGTCATGGTCAATGACGCCAAGCGTCCCGTGCAGTTTGTCTTTGCGGGCAAAGCGCATCCGCACGATGAGCCTGGCAAGCGCGTGCTGCAGCAAATCGCCCTGATGATGCGCGACCCGGACTTCGCCGACAAGTTCGTCTTCGTCGAGGACTACGACATCAACGTTGGCCGCCATCTGGTGCAGGGCGTCGACGTATGGCTCAACAACCCGCGCCGTCCCCTTGAAGCCTCAGGCACCAGCGGGCAGAAGGTGGTGTTGAACGGGGGCCTGAATCTTTCCATCCTCGACGGCTGGTGGGCCGAAGCCTACGACGGGCTCAACGGCTTTGCCATCGGCACCGGACGCACCCACTCCAACATGGACGTGCACGACGGCCGCGACGGCGAAGACCTTTATCGTGTGCTGCTCAACGAAGTGGTTCCGCTCTACTACAGCCGGGACCGCGACGGCCTGCCGCGCGGCTGGATCAAGCGCATGAAGCGGACGATTCGCACGCTGGGCTGGCGCTTCAACGCCGACCGCATGGTGATGGATTACACGCTGAAGTGCTATGTCCCCGCTGCCGGTGGCACATCCAGCGAGATCCGGTCGCTGGGATGAAGATTCCTAAGTAGCGATAGATGCGCGTCTGCCGGATGCCCCAGGTTTGGGCGGTGATGGGTAGAGCATGATAATGGGTGCCCCAGAGCCTGCCCTGAGTGTAGTCGAAGGGTCTGTCCGCCGCGGCGGAAGACCTGGGAAAGCAAAGCGCCTAACCTATCCCCTGTCATCCTGAGCGGAGTCCGTCCGCCGCGGCGGACGGACGGAGTCGAAGGACCTGCGGTTCGGGCTTCGATCTCACACCACGAACTTCTGGTAAGACTGTCGAGCTTTGAGATACGTAGGCTCATCGGTTGACTGCGGATCGTGCTTTCCCAGGTCTGGATGTTTAGAAGCAACCGCAGATCCCCTTCGACTACGCTCAGGGCAGGCTTTCGGCTCGGTCGCCGCGGCGACGCTCGCTCAGGATGACAGTGCTTGGGTGGAGATTTGTGCTTTCCCAGATCTCCGGATGTCGAGCTCAGCACCGATGCTGGGTGGCTGTAGAAGGTCAAGAGGTTGTTCCTGATTCGGATCGGCTGCAGGGCGGCTTGTAGTTGAGGCTACCATGCGGTCTTTGGTGGTTGTAGTAGTGTGTCCAAGGCTGGAGATGATCGTCTCTTTGCTCGGAGTCGTTCCAGTGCTTTGCGTAGGCCCATTCGCGCAGTGCGGTCTGGATGAATCGCTCAGCCTTTCCATTGGTTCTGGGCGTGTATGGTCTTGTGCGGTGATGGCCGATCTGCATCTTGTGGCAGGCCTGACGAAACTGTTTTGAGCGGTAGCTTGCGCCGTTGTCGGTCAGCAGCGTCTTGATACGGATGCCGTGGGCGGCGAAGAACTCGCTGGCAGCCTCAAGGAAGCCGATGGTGGTGCCGGCCTTCTGATCGGGCAGCATCTGGGTGAAGGCCATGCGCGAGTGGTCGTCGACGGCCACGTGCAGAGCCAGGAAACCGGGATGACTGCGTTTGCCGCGCAGCCTTCCATCGCCGCGCAACGAGACTTCGCCGAACCGAGTCATGCCCTTGATATCCAGATGCAACATGTCCCCTGGGTGTGGATGCTCGTAGCGCTGTATGGGCGGCGGTGGATTCAAGTCTCGCCAGCGGCTCAGCCGGGCTCGGCGCAGGATGCGGCTGACCGAAGCCGGGCTCAGGCCGGTGCGCCGCGCGATCTCGTAGCCGGGCATGTGTCCGCGACGAAGAGCAAGAACCTTTTCCACTAAAGAAGAACTTGTCTGCCGCGGGCTAAAGTGCGGTCGCGAGCTGCCATCGGCCAGGCCGGCCGTGCCCAACTGCCGATACCGGCTAACCCATTTGGCTGCTGTCTTAGCACTCACACTGAATCGGGCCGCTGCTGCACTCAGCTTCACGCCGTCGTCAATCACCATCCGCGCTAGACGCTCTCGACTCACGGCCGTCCATGGGGCATTCTTGTGATAGTCCATTCGATCTCCAGAGTTACTGCTTGCTCGTCACAAACAGCTTCTCCGGCCAAAATCGAATGGACAACCTCTTGAAACTTCACAGG
>JASHQE010000067.1 GCA_030037705.1 Acidobacteriaceae bacterium
CTGCCGTTTCCGTAACCTACATCGTAGCCCGAGAACGAAAAAATGTAGGTGCCATTCAGATTGCTGTTGCTGAAGGCGCCGCTTGGCGGTGGACTCGCTATATTCGTCGAGCTTCCTCCACAACCAGCAAGCGCTCCGATCCCAAGAAGTGTTGCGAGCAAAGCGACACTGTTACGCAAAAACATAGTGATTCTCCTCGATAGCCGCGCATCCACTCGTCTGCTGTCACCGGTTGTGCTTGCTGTTGCAACAGGCTCAGGTAGCGGCAGGTAATTTAGTTTGTGGCCCCGCACATGCAGAAGCCGTTTGAGAACGATGGAGTTCAGTCACACCTGGAGCGGCAAGCCCGCGATGACTGATGACTGCTCAAACGCATGCGAGAGGAAGCATGTTGCGCGGGATTTGTCGTCTTTTGTAGAGAAGGCAAAGGATGCTAGCAGACGCCACATCTCTTCTGGGCTGCTGCGTGAGGCTATAAGGGGTATTCTGGAACAGCGCAATGAACGAGGCGCTGTGATGCCTTTGACCGCCAATGCGGAATCTCCTGTGACCGTCGGTTCTGAATCGCCTCTGCGGCAGATTCTGTTGATTGATGACGATCGCGATATGGCCGAGATGCTTGCCGAATATCTCGGCCCGGAGGGTTTCTCTGTCGATCTTGCGTATACGGCTAAAGGGGGTCTCAATCGTCTACAAAAAGGCGGCGTGGTTCTTGTCATCCTCGATGTAATGTTGCCTGACCGCGATGGATTCAGCGTTCTAAAGGAGATCCGGCAGACGAGCCGAATCCCAGTAATTATGCTGACAACGCGATCCGCGGTAGCGGACAGGGTTAGCGGGCTGGAAGGCGGAGCGGACGATTATGTTCCCAAGCCGTTCACGCCGATCGAACTTCTAGCGAGAATCCGCACGGTGCTTCGCCGCGGCCAGCCGTCTCGCTTCGGCAGTTCCTTCCTGGCCATCGACGATTTGATTCTCGACGCGGGCTCGCGGACTGTTGAATGCAAGGGTATGGCGATTGCGTGCACCGCTGCTGAATTTGATGTCTTGCATGCCCTGGCCTCCTCGGCGGGCAAGACCATGAGCAGAGAGCACCTGACGCGAATCGCGTTGGGGCGTGCGCCTTATGCGGGTGATCGCGGAATCGATAACCTGGTCTACGCGCTGCGCAAAAAACTCGGACCGAATCCGAAAGGGAAAGAGCGAATCCGGTCGGTTCGCAACACGGGCTATACTTACCTGCTCGCGCCGGTTCCAACCTCAAAAGAATAAAAGACATGAAACTGTTCTGGCGGATATTCCTGAGTTTCTGGATCGCAACGGTCTTGATGATTGCTGCGGTGCTTGGCGTGGGAGAGATCTGGCCCTGGTCTTTTCCCGGAGACAGCAATGCCGGTTTTTATCCGCAGGTATCGCAGTCGGTTCTTACGCAAGCCGTCAATGCATACGAGCGCGAGGGTGCGTCTGGCTTTCTCGCGTACGCTCACATCCGCCGTCACTCTCTTGAATTATTCGATGACAATCGCCGTCTCCTTGTGTCTCAGGGGCCCTCCACCGGGCTCCACGAGCGGATGGCCGCAGACGCGTTGCAGAGCCAGCATATCGAGGTAAGGCGCGTGGGGATTCGCGCGATCTTTGCCTTTCCGATCATGTCCGGGTCCGGGCGCCACTACAGCGTGATTGTTACCGTCTCCGAACCATGGAACCGCCTCATGCGGCCGCGCTTCTGGTTTAACGTGGCCGTGGCGATGTTCCCCGCCGCTCTGGTTTGCGCACTCCTCACGCTCTATATCACCCGTCCCGTGACACGATTGCGAGCGACGGCCCAACGGCTGGCAGGCGGTGATCTCGCCGTGCGCTCCTCACCGCACCGAATTGCACGCAGAGACGAGCTGGGCGATCTGGCACGCGATTTTGACTTGATGGCGGCGCAGATCCAGCAGCTAATGACAGCGCAGCGCCGGTTCGTCGCCGATGTCTCTCACGAGCTTGGGGCGCCGTTGACACGCATGCACCTGGCGCAGGCTCTACTGCGACGGGAAAACCCGGGAAGAAAGAGCGCAGCTCTCGAACGAATCGAGCGTGAGACGGACAAGCTGAGCAACCTTGTGCAGCAGTTGCTTCTTCTTGCGGGATTGGAAGCCGGAAGATGTCCGGCGGAGACCCTGACACCGGTCTCGTTGGAGCCTTTTTGTAAGAACATTATCGAAGACGCCAGCTTTGAAGCGGAACACGCTAACTGCCGCGTTGCAGGGTCCCTCGAAGATGTAACACTTCTTGCCTACCCTCAGCTTTTGCGCCGCGCCATTGACAACGTGCTCCGCAACGCAATCCGTTACACCACCCCAGGCTCGGAAGTCCTTCTGAACTGTAAGGCCGATGAGAACCGTGAGAACGTCTTCGTAGAGATTCTCGATTCTGGTCAAGGCGTACCGGATTCGATGCTTTCGGACATCTTTCTGCCGTTTTTCCGTACCTCTCCGGGACGCGAAAGCGACAGCGGCGGGACCGGTTTGGGCCTGGCCATCGCGTCAGAGGCGATACGAATGCATGATGGGAACATAACGGCTCGAAATCGAAAGGGTGGCGGCCTCCAAGTAACTATGAGCTTGCCACTGAGAACGCCGATCATCGAGCAAGAAGTGTCATATGCGGAAGAACCATCGACCGTATCCAGTTCGGATCCGACCAAAGAGAATCAGATCTAGGCTGTATCGACATATAGCCCGGTGAACCACGGGCAAAAATCGGTGCCAGACGTGGCGAACCGCAGATGTTTCGACTCTCCGCCGCGGCGGACCGCGGCGGACTTCGCTCAACATGACAGTGCTTGATTTACTTTTCAGCAACTTAGAGTTGGTCTATATGTCGATACGGCCTAGCGATACCTGCATGATCCAGCCCTCGAATCGTTAAGAGTCGGGGCATGTCGAAGCCCTCCGGAGGCACCTTTCAGCAGCCTTCGGTCCTCTCCAATGCATCTATTTACTCTGACCCAAGCTGAAGCTAAGTTTTGTCGGGAAATGTCGCTTTGCAACTTCGCATATGGCAAACTTGCGACGATTCCACTTCTCATCCCGAATGTTCATGGATAGATTGAAGGTCAATCAATCAGGCACTGAGGCTGTTGTTTCGACGGCTTCTGCCTTGAGACGAGTACATCTGCCCCGAATGTATGTGCGCCAAATGCCGAATACTGCGGCTCCGAGAAGCAGAGCTAAAACAATCCAAAGTAAAGGTCCGGACCACTTTTTCAACACCCAGGCCCACATCCGGAGGATGTGACTCCCATAGATTTCGCCGAGCCATGCTACCAGTCCATAACGCAGACTCAGAGCAGTCGTGAAGGCTGGAAAAAATCTCCGGCGCGGAATGCCGGTAGCTCCACTGACAAGCACAAGAGGCGTCAGTGGAACGGGTGGAGGCATTAGAGGGAACAGCAAGGCACAAGGGAGGGGATAGCGCTCCATCCACCGCAATACAGGTTCCAGCAGAAACAGGGAGCGGTAACGCTGCAGCATGGCTCTACCACCCTTCCAACCTACATGCCATGTCGTGCAGGCGCCTACGACACCGCCTACAACTGCGCTTGGAACCAACACCCAGGGGGTTCCTCCGTGTGACACCAGCCAAAGGAGCAGTAGATCTGTGACGTTCGGCAGCGGCAACGGAATGATAGAGAAGTCTACGACAGCAACTGCAAAGATCCCCAAGGCCCCCCATTGGCCAAGCCAATGTAACGCATGCAGGCCCCGCGCGTGTTTTGCTGCATTTCGAGCAGGTTGTAGCGCAATGAACATGTTCACTTCGATTCAGCAGTTTATCGCCATTGAATTTCTGAGCGTGCGAGATGCTCTGTCAGAGCCTAAAGGCCTACCAAATCAAATTGCGTATGTAACGAAGGCCAAACTGCACCCCTGCCTCCTTCGCGATATCCCCCTTGCCGGAGCCGGCCGGATACCACGTGTTGACAGCGATGGCGCTGCCTGCGAATGGACTGACGAAGCGGGAGATGGAGAAAGCTTCGTGGCCGTCATCTCCTTTTCTCGCTAAAAAGGTATTTTCGAATGCCAGCTTGAATTTCGACTCTGAGCACGGATGACTGCAACGCACGCGCCGCACGTCTTCGCGGAAAAGATCGGCAAGTGCATACTCAGTTGTGCCACGTACAACAATCTCCCCGTACGCGGAGCCCAAACGATCTCCAAATCCCGCGGCGCCCTCGGGCCATTCGCTTGGATTGTCGCGCGCCTGCGCAATTCCGGCATGGAGCCCAGCTTCGAAGATCGATCTCAAACCGTAGGTCTGCGCAATATAACTCCTGAACCGCTCCCGCTGCGTCGGCTGAGAGTAAACCGAACCCGCTGACGTTGTGGCTGCCGGCGCAGGCGCATCCGGGAGCTGGGTTGGCGTCTCCTGGGCAAAGCAGGCAAGGGATGACAGAGCAAATATTCCGCAAAGCAAAGCGGTGATTCTTTTCAATGAAGCCTCCCAAGACGTTTTCTCGTTTATGTGATAGCGCACGATGCTCCGAGTAGTTCGAGCAGACTCTCCGATTACGGCTTGCACCAATACATGCGCAAGAAATCTCTTCAACAAGATGGTTCCTGTTTCCGTAGACCCTCAATGGGAAGGAAAGGTTCACGCCGAATCATGCGAGACGACAAATCTCGACAATTCTCATAGGGTTGACTGAAGCCATTGCTCGCCGCGTGATTTTGAAATGAGTACTTGAAACCAATCCCAGACCGCGCGGTGTTTGTCGGGAAATGTCATCCACCTCCCTGCCGGCAGCAACACAGGCACGATGCCCGTGTCGAAGCAGATCGAGTCCCGATCGTTTTTAGGGATCTCTCTCGACACGTTCCACGCGGAGGTTTTCTGCTTGTCCTTTTGGCTTGTCCCCAGGCGCTCTCACGAATTCATCCGGCCTGAGGGAGTCAAGACAGTACAAGTCATCTGGACCCAAAGGCGGCATTGAAGAGTGAGGCGATATTCATGCCATCGGATAGCCATCACAACACAATTGGCTCTTATGTCGCGAACGAGTTCCTCAAGAGACGAGGCTTCCTTCCCAATTCCATCCGTACCTTTGCAAGCGCCCTCGAAATGTGCGCCTTTACAGTGTCCTCGTGCATATCGGTTGCCTGAGCGATCTCGCGATATTGAAGTTCCTCAACAAAACGCAGGAGGAATACGGTGCGCTGTTTCTCCGTAAGATGTTCGACCGCTTTCCAGACGCGCGTGACTTGCTCACGAGCTAGCAGATGGTCTTCAGGCGAGCTTTCGTTACTGGGCAACCACGTCGAGAGGTCGTCGAGATCGACCGCATTCTTGCGCGTCTGCCGCCAGAACTGCATGCGGCGATTACGCCAATGATCCCGCTGGAGGTTGATTGCTATGCGCATCAGCCAGGTCGCTACGCTCGAATCGCCGCGAAAGCTTGACCAGCTTCGGTACGCCTTAAGGAAGCATTCCTGGGTGAGCGTTTCTGCGGTGTCCACGTCACGCGAAGAAGCGAGAAGGTATCTGAAGATCTGCGGACGATGACTTTCAACCGCAAGCGCGAACTCTCGTTGTCTAGAATTCTGATCGGCAGTGGTAACGATTTGCCCCGATTGATTCGAACTCTCCATCCATGATGCTCCAGTGACGTGCGCATTGTGTTGAGACCGGTTCTCTTTTATTGAACGGCAGCGTCGAGCGAAAAGTTCTCATTTATCTCCGCAGCACGACAATTCCCGACAATTCGGTTGGGCCTTCGTAGCCATGCCCCCCGTCGATTAAATCAGGAGCCTCCGAGTTTCCATGTCGTCGCTCAAAAGAGAGGACGGCGCACCAAGGAGTGCTCAATACCGATATGAATGTGATCTTGAAAGAACTGAAAACCTCCATGTTGTCTGTTGCCGCCGGGCTCCTACTCATTGCGTGTTCGGTGGTATGCCTTGAACAGCGTGGATATGCGGTCGAGGTGCCACAAGAAACCGTTCTGCAAACAGCGCCACCACACGCCTCTGCGCAAGGCTCCACAGTGGCAGGGCAGCAGAACGGAAACATTCTTCATGGCAGCGTGAAAGCAGGCGCGACTCCGATTCCCGGTGTGCGCATTACAGCGACAAACACTTTGAGCGGGAAGAAGTACAGCGCCGCAACGGACGCCAATGGCAACTACAGCATGACCATTCCGCAGAACGGACGCTATGTAGTCCGTGCGGAGTTTACTGTTTTCGCTGCGTCGGCGAAGGAGACGCTCCTCAGTGCCTCCTCGCCGAATCAACAGGTGGACTTCTCACTGGTGCTCGCCTCGCGCGTAGAAGAGCAGGAGAAGGCGCAGCAGAATGCCGAGAATGCTCCAGCGCGTCAATACGCGGGGACCGGCGCTCAGAGTCTGCATTTGATGAGTTCCGCGATGGATCTCGTTACCGCGGCCTCTGGCGGAGAGAGTGCTGGAGCACAACTGCCGGCAATTGCTGGAAACACGGATTTCTCCAGTGAGTCTGTCGCTGTCAGCGGACAGAACGGAGTGACCAATCAGTTTGCAGGGTTCGATGTCGATCAACTTCGACAGCAAATGCAGCGCGGCCAGGATGATACATCCCTCGCGGGCACGCCTGCCGCTCCGGGCGGACAACAGGGTGGCCTGGCTGGGTCGCGCGGCAATGCGGGAGGAATGGGGAGCGGAGCCAACGCTGGCCGCGTAGCAGCGATTTTTCGCAACCTGAAACCAAATCAGCCGCACGGGGCATTCTTCTGGACGGGAGGTAATGGAGCCCTCAACGCTGAGGACTTCGCAATCCGTGGACAGCAGATTGTGGAACCTAGCTATGGGCAGAACCAGCTCGGGCTGACGTACATCGGTGCCCCTTACATTCCGAAACTGCTCACAAACGACACGAAGGATTTCCTTTTCTTGGGGTTCAGCACACAACGCTCGTCGCAACCCTTCGACGAATACGGCACGGTTCCCACGGCGGAGGAGCGCGCCGGCAATTTTTCCTCGTTGAGTGCACAGGACGGCAATTCGATCACGATCTACAATCCCTCTGCATCTCCAACGGCCTGCACTGCCGCTGGGAATCTGCTCGGTCAGGCTTTCCTTGGCAACGTCATTCCGTCGGCGTGCGTCTCGCAGCAAGCAACGGCATTGCTGAGCTACGTGCCGCTTCCCAACCTCCCGGGCCAGTTCCTGAACTATCAACGCCTGACCGCAGCACAAACCAATACGACGAAGTTCGGTTTCCGTTACAACCGCAGCATTGGCTCGGGCGCAGGATCGCCGCTCGTGGGCATGCTGCAGCGGTACCTCGGGCGAAGCGCTCCGGGCCAAAGCATCAATATCAACTACAACTTCATGCACGCTGGCGCGGACCAACCGAGCCTGTTTCCCGATTTCG
>JASHQE010000068.1 GCA_030037705.1 Acidobacteriaceae bacterium
AATATTGTTTCGCTCGTGGAACCCGCCGGCATATCGGACGATTACCCGCAGAGCCGCATCCGCAGCTACCGTTTCGAGCACTGGGATGGTGAACGATGGAGCACTCTGGTGGGCGGTGAAACGCCTGCGCCAACGACGATTCATCGGATCTCGCGTGTTTCATCGCAAAGAGTGAGGTTGCTGCTGGAAAGCAACAAGGAGATGCTGCGTATCGCTGAGATCGGTTTGTACAGCGAACCTGATTAGTTTCTAGTGTCCTGAGTCTTAAATCCGCAACATAATTGCCGCTGTCATCATGAGCGGAGTTTGGCCGTTTTTAGGCCAAACGGAGTCGAAGGATCTGCGGTTCGGGACTTCGACTTATGTTATGAACTTCTGACTCACCACACTAGAACTAGTTGCATAAATGGTTTCGTAACAGGGCACGACTTGAGTCGTGCCGCAAAAGCCTCATGAACACTGGGGCTTTAGCCCCTGAGGGAAGTTTCTTTACCTGACCAGACCATTTATGCAACCAGCTCTAGGGCGTATCGACATATAGCCTGATAGCCTATGGGCAAAATGAGCAAGTTTTCCATTGAATGCGTGCGGCAGGAAGCGAACCGCAGATGTTTCGGCTCTCCGCCGCGGCGGACTTCGCTCAACATGACAGTGCTTGATTTACTTTTCAGCAACTTAGAGTTGGTCTATATGTCGATACAGCCTAGCTTCATTGGTCATCCTCGGCGGTTCTGAGCATCGGCGGTTCTGGGCCGCTCGCCGTTGCTGGCGCGGCGGCAGCACGCATTTCCGGTTCGTCCATCCACAGGCTGGCGATCCACCACACGACGACGACCAGATACACAACGCTGTTGGCATTGAATAGCTTGTCCTGTAATCCCGTGATCCGCAGATACTCCTCCTGGCTCCGCGGCGGAGGGCCATTGGCAATCTTTTGCCAGGCGACGCGCACAATCAATTGCGCGATAGAGGCCGTGGACAGGCCAAGAAGAATGCGCTGCACGTGGCTGCGCCAGCCGGCGTGGAAACGGCGTCCGGTAAAGGCCACGAGCAGGCATAATTCAATGGCCAAGAGGTTGTTGCAGAGGTCGCCTTTCTGGGCAACGAGCTGCATTAAGCGCAGGTTGGCCAGTGTGGTGCCGCCGGCAAAGGTCTTCCAGGCCGGCCACGGTCCCCAAAGGACCAGCACGGCCGCAGCAATCGCAAGAAGAAGCACAGAGCCCACGATCCATGCGCGCCGCGAAGCGCGCGCGAAGGCCCGGCGCGCGAGTTCCACGATGACGAGCAAGGAGACAATCACGCCGAGATCAGCCAGAGTGAGAAAGATCTCGCTCGAGGTGATCGGCGCCATCTTGCCATAAAGCAGACGGCTCGTCAGCATGCGCAGGGCGGTAAGGACAACGCCTGCAGTGAACCAGGGAAAGCGGCGAGCCCGGTCGCGGCCCAGCAGAACGACCAGCAACACCAGGAGGGCCGCAAAGGTGAGAGTCCAGAAGACCTGAACGGTCGAAAAATGAAAGTGCCAATGCATTCGGATCGTGTGCGGCCCGCTCTCATGCGTCGTGCCAGCCTTCCTTCAGTCTAACCGGAAGAAGAGACCTGGTGAGGGCTGGGCAGTGGGTCAGTTTGAAGGGTACGGGCTTTAGCCCGTATGTCAACTAACCAAAAGATCAATCGGGGCTTTAGCCCCCGAGGATGGGCTTTCAGCAAACTGACCCACTACCGACGGCTGGCATAATGATCGCAAGATGCTGATATTAGCCTCTGCCTCTCCGCGCCGGCGCGAACTGCTCACCCAGGCGGGCATCCCATTCGAAGTGCATCCTGCGCATATACCCGAAGATCTGCTGCCGGGCGAAGAACCCATCGCGTACGTCACGCGACTGGCGCGGGAAAAGGCGCAAACGGTCTTCGCGCAACTGCGAAAAATTCCGGGCGCGCACGCGGATGGCGCAGACATGGATGTGGATGGGCTCGCCGTCCTCGGAGCCGACACGACGGTCACTCTCGATAACCAGATCCTGGGCAAGCCGGCGGATGCGGCAGATGCAGCACGCATGTTGCGGCTTCTCTCAGGCCGCAGCCACCGCGTGGTCACCGGAGTGGCGCTGGCGACGGCGGGCGGTATCGAAGTGGCGGCCGAGGTGACGGGCGTACGGTTCCTCACGCTGTCGGACGCCGAGATCGAGGCCTACGTGGCGACCGGCGAGCCGATGGACAAAGCCGGGGCTTACGCCATTCAGGGTCGCGCCTCCCGCTGGATCCCTCGGATTGAAGGCTGTTACTTCAATGTAGTGGGCCTGCCGCTGGCGCTGGTCTGCGCAATGCTGGAAGCGCGCCGCGGCTGAAAGCAGTGCTCAAAAAATGGCCCCTTCGCCGCTCCGTATCTTTTTGCGTTACGTTTACAGATCGAAACCAGTCCGCACCGGGAATGCACGCCCGCACAGCCCTTCACTCAAATGATTCCGGGGGTGGGAATTTGCTTCACCTCCCGTGCAGGTTGTGGCCTATACTCGGAGGCAGAGAGGTTTCCCTTTTGGATTCCCAGGTCTCCTCTCACTGATGCTTATGGCAGCACAACTATCCCGCAGGCGTGCCCCCGAGTCTCCGTCGATCCCCGATCGTCTTTACTTCAAGATTGGAGATGTTGCCCGCATCTGCGGGCTGGAAACATATGTTCTTCGCTTCTGGGAGACACAGTTCCCGCAGTTGAAGCCGAACAAAAGCGGAACGGGCCAGAGGCTCTACCGCCGGCGCGATGTGGAACTGGTGCTGGAGATTAAGCGGCTTGTGCACTCTGAGGGCTATACATTGCCTGGCGCGCGGCAGGCCCTGGAACTGGAGCACCGCCAGGGCACGCAGACCAGCCTTCCCCTGCCTGGAGGCGAGCAGCGCAAGCGCCGCGACGCGGTTTCTGCCGTGATCGGTCATGCACGGGCGGAGTTGAGGGAGATTGCCAGCTTGTTGACCTCTCCGGTAGCTGAACGGCCGCGACGAACCACGCGGCTGACTGCGATTCCGCCGCCCACCGGATCGCTCTTTCCCGCCAATCAGTAAAGACACTCGGACTATCCCAGTAAATTCCTAATCCGGCCTAGAACTGGTTGCATAAATGGTTTGAGGCAGTTGTAGAAAACATCCCTCAGGGGCTAAAGCCCACCATTTATACGCCTTTTGTGGCACGGCTAAAGATCACCCCAACAGGCAACAATCGCCCGTTGGGGACCCCGATAAAGCCGTGCCCTTTCAAAGCCGAATTTATGCAACTAGTTCTAGCCAGTTACCGTGAGCTCTTCTTCAAGCTGTTGCTTCTGATACAGGCTGGCATAGTAGCCGTCGCGTGCAAGGAGCTCTTCGTGCCGGCCCAGCTCGACAATCCTGCCATGATCGAGTACGGCAATCCGGTCGGCATTGCGCACCGTGGAGACGCGGTGCGAGATCAGGATCGTAGTGGCTGTGGCCGTATACGCGCGCAAGCCGCCGAGGATGCGCTCTTCGGTATAAGTGTCTACACTGGCCAGCGCATCATCGAGAATCAGAATGGCGGGGCGGCGCAGAAGAGCCCGCGCAATAGCCGAGCGCTGCTTCTGTCCGCCTGAGAGGGTCACGCCGCGCTCCCCCACCATGGTCTCGAAGCCCTGCGGGAACTCCTCAAACTCCTGGCGGATGTGCGCGGCTTCTGCCGCTTCGAGAAGTTCTTCCGCGCTCGCCCTGGGCGCGCCGAAAGCCAGATTTTCGCGGATCGTCTCGCTGAAGAGAAATGTCTCCTGCGGCACCATGCCGATGTTGCGCCGCAGCACGGCAAGCGGATAACCGCGCACCGGCCGGCCATCAATCAGAAGCGCTCCTTCCGGCGCTTCATAGAGACGCGGGATCAGGTTGACAAGCGTAGTTTTCCCGGAGCCTGTAGGCCCGACAATCGCTAAACTCGAGCCCGCGGGGATGCGGAGCGAGATGTCTTTGAGCACCGGCGCGCCATCGTAGCTGAAGCTGAGATTGCGGAATTCGATCTCTCCCCTTAGCACGGTCTCCGGTCCAAGAGATGGATCGGCGGAGCCGTCGTCGATAGCCGGTTCCGCGCGCAACAGCTCGTCGATGCGCTTCACGGACGCGGTTCCGCGCTGAAAGATGTTGATGACCCAGCCCACCGCAATGATGGGCCAGATGAGCAG
>JASHQE010000069.1 GCA_030037705.1 Acidobacteriaceae bacterium
CCTGCTCACCCTAAATCCAGCCGCGATGGCCGGATTCTCCGATCGAGCCGGTTCGATGGCAATCGGCAAACCCGCCAATCTCGTCGCCGTCGATGCACAAGGCAAACTCGTCGCCTCATTCATCGAAGGCCAGATCGCCCCTGCGTAATTCCCTGCTCCAAGGCGGGAGTGGGCAGCCGGGTGCCCCAGGTCTGTCCGGTGATGGGTAGGGCACGATGATGGGTGCCCCAGAGCCTGCCTGAGCGTAGTCGAAGGGTCTCGCTTCTGAGACCTGGGAAAGCACAAATCCCACCCGAGCACTGTCATCCTGAGCGAGCGACGCGTAGCGGAGAGAGTCGAAGGATCTGCGGTTGCTTCTAACCATCCATGCGATCCGCAATCGGCAGGTTCCACATCGTGCCAATCTCGACTCAGGTCAACCCACGCCGCCTTTACAAAGACAACCGCGGATGTTTCGACTCCATTGCGAGCAAAAAAACGCTCGCAACTCCGCTCAACATGACAGTGCTTGAATGATCGGGCTGCAACCGGGTGCCGGGCGCCCCAGAGCCTGCTCTTAATCTCTGCGCAAACTGACCCGAAATCGCTCCAAACAAAAACGGGCCGCCTGCAGGCGGCCCGTGTCGATGCCCCTATCGATGAAGGAAGCGTGGATTCAGGCGTTCACGGGTTCGCTCGCATCCACCTTCACCGGTGTCAGCCATCCGAAGCGGTCAGGCTTGAGGCCGTTGGCGATGCCGAAGAACTCGTCTGCAATTCTCTTGGTAATCTCACCCGTTTTGCCGTCGGCGACGACCACACGGTCGATCGAACGGATCGGCTGCACCTCTGTCGCCGTGCCGGTGAAGAAAACCTCATCCGCGATGTACAGCAACTCACGCGGGATGGACTGCTCGGTCACCGGCAGGCCCAGATGGCGCGCAATGGTAAGCACGGAATCGCGGGTAATGCCCGAGAGCGCCGAATTAGCCAGCGGCGGCGTGTAGATGACGCCATTGCGCACCACGAAGATGTTCTCGCCCGAGCCCTCGCTCACCAGGCCATTGGTATCGAGCGCAATCCCCTCCTGGTAACCATTCGCCTCGGCTTCCATGCGGATCAACTGCGAATTCATGTAGTTGGCCCCAGCTTTGGCTAATGCGGGCATGGTGTTCGGGGCCAGCCGGTTCCAGCTCGATACGCAGACATCCGCACCGCCATGGCCGGCAAGGTACTTACCCCACGGGTAATTGGCGATATACACCTCGACCGGGCATCCCTTCGGGCTCACGCCCATCTCGCCGTAGCCACGCAGCACAATCGGCCGGATATAGCAGGGCGTTACGCCGTTCGCCTCGATCACGTCGACCACGCCGGCGCAAAGCTCTTCCAGGCTGAACGGAATCTCCATGCGGTAAATCTTGGCGGAATCAAGCAGACGCTGCATATGTTCCGGCAGCCGGAAGACGGCCGACCCTTGCGGTTGCCCGTAGCAACGAATGCCTTCGAACACGCTGGAGCCGTAGTGGATCACATGGCTCATCACATGGATGGTGGCTTGCTCCCAGGGAATCAGGTTTCCGTTGTGCCAGATCTTTGCGGTCGTTTGGATGGGCATGGCGGGTTGAAAAACTCCTTCTTGATTACATATAAAGGTACCGCGAACCGGCGCGGCGTGTCACGGGCTGGATAGCGGAGTATCGCGCGTCTTTCCGGGTTTGATGCTCCCATAAGAGCAGTCCGCCCCTCATTTACGGTGCTTCGTACCTTTTTCCGCTTGCAGGAAAATGGCTCGAAATCAGGCAAGTTGCGATTTTCCGGAACATGGAAACTTCCCGGGCTTCCGCGCTACTGAGATTTTTCTCTCGCACTTGACTCAATCTTGCAGCAGTCGGGCAGATTCTCCGTCGGAGCAATGCGAGCCGTCGCGGAGGGATCGGTGCGCAAAGATCAGCGCCTCGACTTCCCTCACCCATTGTTTGGGAGGAGTAAGGGTCTCGATGACGAGATCGAAGATCTGGTCTTCGATCTCTCCATTCGTGCGCCGAAAAAGGATCAGCGGCGCGGAACACCGGGACCTGGCAAACAAAACCACGTTATCGAGGCGATCGCTCTCTGCCTCGGTGATAAACACCGCATCTGTTCTGTCTTCAGCCGTAAACGCATTGCACAATTGCTGCAATGCGCTGCAGTCCTCCACCGCAAATCCTCTGCTTCGGAGGACGGTAAGCCGATGACATTCATCGACACCGTAATGGATAACTCGGGCTGCCATGCCGTTTCCCTTCAAAATCAGCGCCTGATCTGGCCTGTCGGCTCATCTCCGAGCGAAAAATTTCTTCGCAACCATTCGATTTTTTCGGCCGAAAAAACCACAGCGCCTGTTTTGGCTATTCAGGCACTTCTTCTGCAGATATGACCTTTGTTGCCTTGTGCGAGGCGGCAAATTTCTTGAGGAAATCGCCACTGTGCGCCATAGGCTTCCTGAGACAGCGAAGGAGACCGCTCCAGGACAATTTTGGACACAAAATTTGCTCGTTCACTTGCAATGCAATAGCAAAACCAAGGAACGCAACAAATGCCGAAAGGACCGGCGAACTCTACCTTAATAGACGCCAACTTTGTTCTTTAGTTGCGCCCGTCTTGTGGAACGTTCCATGCGCACGACGCTTTGCACCCCGATCATGTATCGTAAATCCGTTCACATGATGCTGCTATCGCTGCCAACCCTCGCCGAGCCGCAACACTTTTCCTTTGCGGAAAAGTCGATCTTCGTTGTGCTCGCGTCGTCGTCGCTCTACGGCTTCTGGCGGCGCTTCGGTCCCGTTCTGAGCAGGATTCTTCACGCCAAGAAAGACGCTGATTTTCATCTCGCTCCCATGGGTAAGCGTGTATGGGACTTCTTCTGGGAGGTGATGTGCCAGGCCAAGGTGATCCGTCAGCGACCATTGCCCGGTGTGGCGCATGCGCTGGTCTTCTGGGCCTTCTGCGCTTTCGCGCTGGTCACGCTGAACCACTGCGCAACAGCTTTCGGCGTGGGATTTCTCGATCCGGCAAGCGCCGCCGGCCGCGGCTACTTCTATTGCGCCGCGCTCTTCGCGATCGCCTGCGCAGCAGGCATCTTCGGTCTCTTCATCCGCCGTTTTCTTATGCGGCCAAAATGGTTTGGCGAAGAGCTCTCTTGGGAATCTGGACTTATTGCGTTCCTGATCTTCGCGTTGATGATCACCTATCTCGCCGCCTTCTTTGTGAGCGATACAAGCGCTGCTGCGCGCGCACTCTGGTGGGCGCACACGCTCACGCTGCTCCTCTTTCTGCCAGTGATTCCGCATACCAAGCACCTGCACCTGGTGCTCAGCCCCTTTACGATTTTTCTCTCGCGCGGCGGATTCAGCAGCATTCCGCCTCTCAGTGGAGACGAGGATTTCGGTCTTGTCTCCGGCAAAGACCTCACGCAGCTTGTCAGCCTTCAGGCCTACTCCTGCGTCGAGTGCGGCCGCTGCACCGAGCACTGCCCCGCCAACAACACCGGCAAGATCCTCAACCCGAAGGAAATCGTGCTCGGTCTGCGCGGTTACTTAAATGAATTCGGCCCTGCATCAGAAGAACCGCTGCTCGGCAAGTACAACTCGCAGGAAGCGGCCTTCCAGTGCACCACTTGCGGCGCCTGCGAATTTCAGTGCCCGGTGGGTATTGAGCACCTGCCCATCCTTATCGGCCTGCGGCGCGGCGCTGTGAACACCGGCTCGTGGGAAGACGACCATGGCGCGAAGCTCTTCCTCGCGCTCGAACGCGGCAGCAATGCATTGGGAATTGCCGCGTCTGAGCGCGACAAGTTCGTCGAAAAAAATGCACTGCCCCTCTTCGACGGCACCCAGGAATACTGCCTCTGGCTCGGCTGCATGGGCGGCTACGATCCCAAGGGCCGAGAAATCATACTCGCGCTGGTGCGCGTGATGAACCATCTCGGCACGAGCTACGGCGTGCTGCGCAAGGAAAAATGCACCGGCGACCCCGTCCGACGCCTCGGCAACGATCTGCTCTTTCAGCAGCTGGCGGAATCCAATCTGGAAGCACTCACCCAGTCCAGAACCAAAAAAATAATCTCCATCTGTCCGCATTGCGTGCGCACCATCCAGGAAGATTGGAAGGAATACGGCACGCCGCCCGAGATCGAACACCACAGCGAATTTCTGGCTCGCCATCTCGATCACTTATCGCAAGCAAGAACTGGGATAGCACAGACCCCAAATGAATCGAACCCGGAAAACGAAAAAATCGTCTTCCACGATCCCTGTTATCTTGGCCGCTACCGCAACGTCTACGACGAGCCGCGCGCTGTTGTTGCAAAGATCGGAGAGCTGGTCGAAGCGCCGCGCCACAAAGAGCGCAGCTTCTGCTGCGGCGCCGGCGGGGGTCTTGCCTTCCTGGGCGAAGAGAAAGGCGGGCGCGTAAGTCACGTGCGCGCCGCCGAGTTGACCGCCACAGGAGCAACAACCGTCGCCGCGGCCTGTCCGTTTTGCAATACGATGTTCCGTGACGCACTCGCCGCGCAGGGGCCAGCCGCGCCGCAACTCGTGGACATTGCGCAGCTCGCCGCGCGGATTTTGCCGAACGCGCCGGTATCTAATTAAACAAGAGGACCCTCCGCAATGAAGATCGTCGTTGCCATCAAACAAGTCCCGGAACGCGATGCGCAGGTGCGTATCGACGCAAGCAGCAAATGGATCGAAGAAGCCGACCTCCAATTTGCCATGAACGAGCCCGATGCCTATGCGCTCGAAGAAGCGCTGCAGCTCAAAGAGAAGCACGGTGGCGAAGTGATCGTCGCCAGCGCCGGACCGGAGCGCGTCGGCGCGACGATTCGCGAGGCGCTCGCCAAGGGCGCAGACCGCGGCATTCACATTCTCTGCGACGACCTCGCTGCTCGTGATGCCCTCGGCGTAGCGCGTTTACTCGCCGCTGCCGTTCAGCCCGAAGATCCCAACCTCATCCTCACCGGCCTGCAATCCGATGACCTCGGCCTCGGCCAGACCGGCGTCATTCTCGCTGCGTTGCTTAACTTCCCGCACGCATCGCTGATTTTGGAAGTTGAAAAAACCGATAACGGCCTCAAGGTAAAGCGCGAACTGGAGGAGGGTTGGTTTCAGTCGATCGAATTGCCCACGCCGGCCGTGTTAACCATCCAGTCAGGAGGGACGAAGCTGCGCTACGCCACGCTGATGGGCATCAAACGCGCCAAGACGAAAGAGCTCCGCCAGCTCAATGCCGCAGAACTCGGCGTCAACGCCGCGCCCGTGGTCGCGCTCGAACAGATCACGCTGCCCAAGAAACAAAAATCAACACAGATGCTCTCCGGCAGTCCCAAAGAAACAGCGGCAGCGCTGGTGGAAAAGCTCAAATTCGAAGCGAGGGTGCTATGAGTGTTCTTGTAGTTCTGGAGGAGCGTGGCGGCAGGGTAAGCCGTATGAGCTGGGAAGCCGCCGCAGCCGCGCAGCAGCTTGCCACTCCTCAGGAGATTACCGCCGTCGTCCTCGGCGCACAGACTGAATTGCTCGCCGCCGAAGCCGCCGCGAAGCAGTTCGCCAAAATTCTCCGCGTCGAAGATCCGCTGCTCGCGCAGTACACGGCAGACGGCTACTGTCTCGCTCTGCATCCACTCATCCAAAACGAGAGCCCCGCGCAGGTAGTATTTCCGCACACCTACCAGGTGCGCGATTACGCTCCCGCGCTCGCCACGCGCATGGGGCAGGTGCTCATCGGCGATGTCATCGCCATCCGTAACGGCCCGGCCTTCACGCGGCAACTCATGCAGGGCCGGCTCAACGGCAGCTACCGGCACACGGGCACGGGTCCATGCTTCGTCTCCGTGCAGGCGGG
>JASHQE010000070.1 GCA_030037705.1 Acidobacteriaceae bacterium
CCCGTCGCCGAGGTCCGCGATCTTGGCATGAAGCTGCGCGAAGCCGCCACCGGCCCAGCCTGGAATGTGAATGCGCCCGCAGCACAAGCCTTCGTCGAAAAACTCACCGCACTCGAAAAGACTGCTGCCATGAAGGGTACGGGCGTCAGCCCGTACACACGCGATCCCGAAAAAGAGGGGGCTTTAGCCCCTGAGGAAAGTCTCTCTGCACTATCTGCACAGCTCTTCACCCGCGAAATTCGCACAGCACCTACGCTGGTGAAATATGCGCAGCCCAATCCCTACACGATCGAGACCCACGCGGAGCTCTCCCAGGTAGCCGCTGAAATTCTCAGCACGCTCTCCTCCAAGGAGCCGACCCACGTAGTGGTCGATCTGGTCGAGCGCACCGAGTCGCTTGAAGTTGAGTTGGCGGCAACGCTTCTCTATTCCGCCAGCCACCATCCGTATCGTCAGATCCGCGACCACCTCTCCGGGCTTCCAACCTCACAGATTGCAGAGATCATCGATCTGGGTTTGAAATACCGCCGCAAGCACGATGAACCACTCCGTGCTTTTCACTCTGGAGCAGCTTTACGGTTCGACATACTCATGGACATCGGCGGCTTCCGCGATATGCACCGCCATCGCCGCTGCACGCAGATCATCCAGGGATTCACTTGGCAGCACGGCTACGAAACACCCATCTCCGCCGATTTGGGAAACGACGTCCATATCCTGGCCGAAGCCGGTATGCTCGCGGAGTTCCAATCGACGATCGAATCGGCTCATCGTGCGGGCGCGCAGATCGCCGCCGGATCTGCACCGGAAGCT
Source organism: Acidobacteriaceae bacterium (assembly GCA_030037705.1). Lineage (GTDB taxonomy): Bacteria > Acidobacteriota > Terriglobia > Terriglobales > Acidobacteriaceae > Telmatobacter. Next base: position 814 of record JASHQE010000070.1, read on the forward strand.
GCACAATCTGCGCTCTACCTGCTGCCGCTGGCCACCCGCATCCGGAGCCTATTTAAAATGGATTTCGCCGAGGCGCAGTACATCTCCGAACTGCGTTCCGCTCCGGCCGGCCACTTCAGTTACCGCCGTGTGGCTTGGGAGATGTTTTTGGCGCTGGAACGCCAGCATCCTTCGCTGGCAAAATACATCCGCGTTACGGATTTCACTCAACCGATCGACATGCTGCAGCGGTAATTTACGGCAAAATCAGGTGCGATTTTTATATCGCGCCATTGGTTTACGTCTGAGGTGCGGCGAGCGGATTCCGGGTTCCAGTCGATGACGGATTTCCGCTATTCTAAGAAAGACGGCCGTTTGTTGGCCCCTACAGCGATTCCAGAGCTGCTAGACCCCGAAGTCACTCGGTCAGTGGTTTTCCCTTCCGGCTCCCGCGGATGGGCATGGTCCGTGGGGTGGAAGCCAAAAACCGCTCTGCACGACGCCGGAAAAGGCTACGTCAACCTGGAATCGCTCTAACCCTCAGGAGGATATGTACATGGCAGAGACCGTCAAGAAAACCAGCGCAAAACCGAAAGCTGCAGCGAAACCTCGCAAGGCCGCGGCTGCCAAAAACGCTGCAACAGAGAATGGAATCCACGTAGCCGATGGGAATGGCACGCCTTCGAACATCACCGGGATGAAACTCTCCCATGAGCAGGTGGCCCAGCTTGCGCATCGGTTCTGGGCAGAACGAGGTCGCCAGGATGGGCACCACCTTGAAGACTGGTATCGCGCCGAGCAGGAACTTCGCGCACGCGCATCCTGATCCATCTTCGTTGAACTGATTTATTGAAGTTGTACGACGCGCTCATTTGTTTTCATGCGGATCATTGCGCGGCCGGACAACATTTTTCGACCGGCAAGCCCGTGAGCCGCGTTTGCAATGCTCGCCTGTGCGAAAATCGGAGTTTGCACACCCAGTCCAAGTTTCGCCTGCTTGTGGTCCGGCTGGGCGCCATGGGAGACATCCTGCATGCCCTTCCGGCGGTAACAGCCTTGCGCCAGGCGCATCCGAGCTGGATCATCGGTTGGGTAGTGGAACCGCGATGGCGCGCCCTGCTGGCCGTAACCGGAGCCGTGGAACGCGGGCCGGCGATGCCGGTGATCGATAAGCTGCACTTTGCCTCTACGCGAGACTGGCGGAAGAACGCATTGGAAATGAACACGATGCGGCAGGTTGGCGCACTCCGCAGCGAACTTCGCGCCAGCGGCTATGACGCTGTGATCGACTTGCAGGGAGCGATTCGTTCTGCCTTAATTGGTCGCATGGCAGGTTCGCGCCGCTTCATTGGGGAGGCAGAACCCCGCGAGCGGGCAGCCCACTGGTTCTTTACCGACCGCGTTGTCACCCACGGCGGGCATGTGATCGAGCAGGATATCGAGCTGGCTGCCCAGGTCGCGGGCGATGAACTTCCTCTGGTACCGCCGGTCTTGCCCATCGATCCGGAGGCAGAGGCATGGTGTGACCGGCTGCTCGCCTCAAGCGGCACGCGTCCGGTTGCGCTTCTCAATCCTGGCGCAGGCTGGGGCGCCAAGCGCTGGCCCGTTGCGCGCTTCGCTGCCGTCGCCCGCGGCCTCATTGCAAAGGGCTTTCGCGTTCTGGTAAACGCCGGACCCGGCGAAGAGCCGATGGCCGACGTGATCGTGAAAGAGGCCACCGGAGCAGCCATTCCTCTGGCCACTTCGGTCGAGCAACTGATTGCGCTTACGCGCCGCGTGGCTCTGTGCGTGGCCGGAGATACAGGCCCCTTGCACCTGGCCTGCGCATTGGGCCGTCCGGTCGTCGGCATTTATGGGCCCACTGACCCCAGCCGCAATGGGCCTTATGGCACGCGTTTCCGCGTGCTGCGCAGCCCGGAAAGCCGCCGCGACCACACCCGCCGCTCCGAGCCGGAGGCCGGCCTGCTGACCATCACGCCGGAGAAGGTGCTGCAAGCTGCGGAAGAGCTGCTTGCGGAAGAGGCAGGATGACCCAGCACGACCTTTCTCGCAGGAGCCGGTCCGCGCAGCAGGACCGAAATCCTCAGCGACAGCTTCCTATCTCTGGAATGGAGCGCTGGCAGCAGACGGCCCGGCGCATCCGGGTGCCGCTCGGTTTTCTTACTGCGGCTCTCTATCTCTTCGAGCTGTGGCGGCGCGCCCCGCGGCCGGCCGCCATCGCCTGGAGTTTGGCATTGGTTCTGCCCGGCCTGTGGCTGCGTGGCTACGCGTCCGGTTATGTGAAGAAAAACCACGAGTTAACCGTCACCGGACCCTATGCCCATACCCGCAACCCGTTGTACCTGGGTTCCATGCTCGTCGCCGCAGGCCTTGCTGTGGCGCTCGGGAGTTGGGCCATCGCCTTGGTGCTTGCTGCTGGATTTGCAATGATTTACAGTCCTGTGATCGCCTCGGAGGAGGGTTTCCTCGGGACTGCATTTCCTGAATTCGAAACCTATCGCCGTCAAGTGCCGCGGCTGATTCCGCGGTTGACACCGGCTCGCCTCGTTACCCAAGAGACCAGTTCGAAGAGCGCATCCGGATTTTCCCTGGCCCTTTATCTCAAACACCGCGAGTACAATGCTGCAATAGGGACCGCATTGCTCTACGCATGCCTGCTCTTGCTGCGCCCGGCGCTGGCAGCAATTGTTGCGAGGACGCGGTAACCGGATTCCGGATCCGTGCAGTCAAATCTTTAAGGAGCCCTTCCCGACGTTGAAGATGCGCGCATACGCAGCATCCTTTTTTTGCGCTCTTGCGCTCGCGGCTGTGGCTCAGGGCCCGCAGGCTGTCACGCTTGCACCCCCCCGTCCCGGTTTCACCTTTCCTCAAAAGGAGACCCTGACCTATTCGGTGGACTGGCGGGTCTTTCCAGCCGGTGAGGCCGTGATCCGCTTTGAAGCGGATGGAGACCGGGAACACATCTCCGCCACAGCCGATACGATCAGCGCTATCAACATGATCTTCCACGTGGCCGACCGCTTCCAATCGACCTTTGATCGCGAAAAGGGCTGCACCTCCGAATTCGACAAACAAACCGTCGAAGGCCGCCGGCAGATCAACTCCACGCTTAAAATCGACTACGCCCAGAGCAAATCGATTCTCGATGAAAAGAACCTGGTTACCGGCCAGACCAAGCACGTGGAGACGCCCGTGCAGGGTTGCCTGACCGACTTGCTCACCGGCATCTTTTACACCGCGTCGCAGCCGATGGAGGTCGGCCACAACTTTATGGTTCCGGTTGCCGACGCGCAGCGCACCGTACCGGTAACTATGAAGGTGGAGGGCCGCGAGGAGATCAAGACCACCCTTGGTACCTTCAAGACCATCCGCGTGCAGCCTACCGCCGACGCCGGCGTGGTGAAGAACCGCGGCAACATCTGGATCTGGTATACCGACGACGACCGCCACCTGCCCGTGCAGATGCGCGCCCGGCTCTTCTGGGGCACCATCACCTTCCGCCTCACCGCCAACGAGAACAAGTAGCCGTCCTCGCCGCACTATCATCCTGAGCGAAGTCGAAGGGGATCTAAGGTTGCTTCTGCAAAGCACGTCCACGTTCGAAACTCGATTCGTCAAGACAATTCCCATTCTGCCAAGAACAAGATGTGGCTGAAAGCTGAAAGCCGTCCCCCCGTTGTACACTTTTCTCTTCACTCCAGTGAGAAGGGGTCCCATGCATCAAATTGCACGAAAATGGGTGCCCCAGGTCTCGCCTGCCGCGGCGGGGAGACCTGGGATAGCAAGGATCTTAGTCCTGCTGATTATTTGCACGGCCTCATTCAGTGCCGTCTCATCTGCCCAGTCCGTGGGAAAAAAGCGCCCCATGACCTTCGAGGACATGATGCAGATGAAGCGCCTGGGCGAAACGGCGGTCTCGCCCGACGGCCAGTGGCTGGCCTACTCCGTCACCGCGGTCAATCTCGACCAAAACACAAAAACAGCGGAGCTGTGGTTGCAGAGAATTTCCGGCGGCGACCCCATCAAACTCTCCGTCGGCCAGCCCGGCGATTCCGACCCCGAATTTGCCCCCGATAGCAAGCGCATTCTCTTTTTGAGCAGCCGAGAAGGCGGCCAGCAAATCTGGCTCGCCGACTTCGACTCCACTACCGGCGCGACGAGCAATCCACACAGGCTGACGAGCATTGCCACCGAAGCTGACAGCCCCAAGTGGTCGCCCGATGGCAAATCAATTGTCTTCACCTCTGCGGTTTATCCTGATTGCGCACCCATTACCACAACCAACTTTGCCACGGGTAACCAGTGCAACGCCAACCGCGACGCCGCTCTCGCTGCGAGCAAAGTGAAGGCGCAGATCTTCACGCACCTGCTCTATCGCCACTGGGACCGTTATACGGGAGATAAGCGCAAGCATCTTTTTCTGGTTTCGGTTGCCGACGGCACGATGCGCGACCTGAACCCCAGCGACCCGCATGACGTGCCGCCCTTCTCGCTCGAAGACTCAAGCTGCGGCTGCGATTTCTCGCCGGATTCGAAGGAGCTGGCCTTCACCGAAAACCCCGATCCCGTTCCGGCCATCTCCACCAGCGCGCAGATCTACACGCTCGATCTCATCAACCCCGATGCCAAGCCGGTAAAGATTTCTACGTCAGCAGGCGGCAACTTCAATCCGGCCTACTCGCCCGACGGCAAGTACATCGCATGGCGCAGTCAGGCCCGCGCCGGTTACGAAAGCGACAAGTTCCGGTTGGCGCTCTATGACCGCGCAGCAAAAACAATCAAGGTTGTGCTAGGAGGCTACTTCGATTTCGATAACTGGGTTGACGAATTTACATGGGCACCGACATCTTCCAGGATTTTCTTTGTTTCAGGAGATAGCGGCAAAGAGCCAATTTTCCGCTTTCAACTGAATACAAATATCAATCCCATCTATCAGGTCACGGCGAGTGGCGAATTTTCGTCGCTCCATCCACTTGCAGACGGCAATACGATCCTAGCCACGAGAATGTCCGTAGATTCTCCTTCGGAAGTGGTTGAAGTTCACTCCGATCAAAAGGTTGACCCGGTAATCTCTGAACCATCGCCAGGTATGGTGCTCATTCCGACAAACATTCGTCCTGAGTGGCATGGCTCTGGGGGTTGGTACGCGTGGCAGAGTGTGAGTGAACCCGTCACTCACCTCAACGACACACTGCTCGCCCAGCTCGATCTCCCCAAGATGCAGGACTTCTGGTTCACCGCCAAAGACGGCACGAAGCTTCAGGGCTTCCTCATTCCTCCGCCCGGTTACGACCCGCAGAAAAAATATCCAGTCAAGTTCCTCATTCACGGCGGCCCGCAAGGCAACTGGGGCGATGATTGGAGCTACCGCTGGAACGCCGAGCTCTTTGCCGCCAACGGCTACGTTGTCGTGATGATCAATCCGCGCGGGTCGACGGGCTATGGTCAGGCCATCGTCGACGGCGTGAACGGCGACTGGGGCGGCAAACCCTTTACCGATCTCATGACCGGCCTTGACTACGCCGAGCAGCACTATCCGTTCATCGACAAGTCGCGCGAGTGCGCACTCGGCGCCAGCTACGGCGGCTACATGGCCAACTGGATCCTTGGCCACACCGACCGCTTCAAGTGCATCGTCTCCCACGACGGCATGTTCGATGCCGAGTCCGCCTTCGGCTCGACCGAAGAAGATTGGTTCAACATCTGGGAGTTCAAAACTCCAGAGTCCAAAGGGGGCCATCCCTGGGACTACTACGGCAAACCGAATAGCGAGAATCCTTTCCGCAAGTGGTCGCCTTCGCTCTACGCCAAGAATTTCAAAACGCCTACCCTCGTCATCCACGGCCAGCTCGACTACCGGCTCGATGTGAGTGAGGGCTTCCAGCT
>JASHQE010000010.1 GCA_030037705.1 Acidobacteriaceae bacterium
CGACGATCAACCATTGTTCATCGGTCAACTCCCAGCGGCCAGCCATTGGCTCGTTCGCGAGATCACACAGAGCAATAACAGTATGAACCAGTTCCACCCTTCAAAGGTTTATGAGACCGGTTCTAGGAATTCGCAGCGGCAGTACAACGTAACGGATAGTTACTCATGGTCGCACGGCGCTCATCAACTGAAGTTTGGAGTGGACTGGCGCAGACTTACGACGTTTGTGAATCCAATCGTGATCGATGAGTATGGCGAGTACCTTACTCAAAAGGCGGTGTTATCCAACACGGCTTACAGCGCGGGGAGCATATCGTTTACAGATGCGAATGTCGAGCCCGCTTTCAAGAATTTCTCGGCATTTGCTCAGGACGAGTGGAAGATTACACCGCGCATGTCTCTGTCTTTAGGCCTGCGCTGGGACGTCAATCCGTCTCCTACAAACCTTATCGGACCGGCACCGTACACACTCAACCAGATTACGAATCTGGCGACCGCGGTCGTAGCGCCTGAAAACACGCCTCTTTGGAATACCGATTGGCATGCGTTCGCCCCACGTACGGGCCTGGCTTATGCAGTGCATCAGGCGGCTGGCCTTGAGACTGTCTTAAGGGCGGGATTTGGGGTGTTTTATGATACCGGAAATTCGCAAGGTGTACAGGGATTCACCGAAGGGATTGGATTCTCGTCCAGGTTAATTTATTCCGGAGTACCCTTCCCTCTAACTTCGGCACAGGTTACTCTTCCTCCGCCAACTGTGGCTCCTCCCTACACCAGCACTGTCTATGCGTTCGATCCAAATTTGAAGCTTCCGTATTCCATGGAGTGGAACCTTTCCCTGGAACAGGCATTGGGCAACAGGCAAAAAATCACCCTCGGTTACATTGGCTCGGGGGGACGAAAGCTTTTGGCACAGTTCGCGTATTATCCACGACTCCTCGGTAATCCGAATTTCTCCAGTTCCGGTGGCGCATATGTGACCTCGAATAAAGCGGCATCGGACTATAGCGCTCTACAAATCCAGTATCAAAGAAGCCTCTCCAAAGGGCTGCAGGCGCTCGCCTCCTACACATGGTCGCATTCCATAGACGATGCCTCCAGCAACTTCGACCTTTTCGATCAGCTTCTCCGCGCAAGTTCTGACTTCGATGTAAGAAACAACCTTCAAGCCGCAATAACATACGATGTTCCGGGAACGTACTCAAATGCTTTTGCTGCGGCAGTATTGAAGCACTGGGGAGTTGACACCCGCATCGCTGCGCGTTCGGCAATACCTGTGGATGTGATCGGCGCGGAATCAATTAATACCGCTACGGGCGAATTTGAGTATGCTCATCCAAATCTTGTTCAGGGAGAGCCAACGTATCTCTATGGGCGTCAGTATCCAGGGGGACGCGTCATCAACTATAGCGCGTTCATCGCTGCACCTTCGGGCGTAGACGGGAATACGCCTCGCAATTATGCGCGCGGCTTTAACGATGTACAAGCAGATATCGCGCTCCAGCGTGATTTCCCAATTCTAGAAAAATTCCATTTGCAGTTTCGCGCGGAGGCATTCAATGTGTTCAACCACCCGGTTTTTGGCTCGATCTATAACCTGCTGTCCTATGGCCCAACCCGTTTTGGTTACCCGTATAGCACACTCAACAACTCACTTGGTGGGTTGAACTCCCTGTATCAATCGGGCGGCCCACGCTCCCTCCAGCTCATGTTAAAAGCTTCCTTCTAGAGCAGAATCCGAGATAGTGTGTTTGTTGGATTATCGCGCGAGATCGCCGCTGCCCGAATGGACGCGGCAACTCTACTACGGAGATCTTAGAGCAGTTCCGGAATGAATGTTGACTTTTTGAAAGTCGAATAGGGTGGCGTCCGCCGCGGCGGACGTCACTTGGCGGGCGTGCTTTTGGACTACACCCATTCGGGAACTGCTATAGGATCGATCAACTCTGCTTTCGCTATACGCCGATTGTAATGACCGGCTGGAATCTCAAGGAGAGATTATGTTGCTTGGCGCACTCGTTAAGAGAGTCCTGCTATTCCTTGGATGTACCTGTTTTGCTATTCAATTGTCAGATGCGCAAGAGCAGCTGATGAAACCTCTCCCAATTGACGTTCTCGCATCTGGCAGAGACTTGGTAGGACGAATTCCGATCGACGTATCGCCAAATGGAGAATGGGTTGCTTATACCTATTTTACGGACGATACACTGCCCGGCTGGATCTATTCAAACACCGGGGTTCCGGATTTTGATGGAAGCAGGCGAATGGCAGCTGAGCTGAGGAACACGAGATCTGGAGAGACGATTGCGCTTGGAGATTCTCATAGCTCCAGCTGGGCGCCGATCTGGTCGCCCGATGGCAACAGGCTGGCGTTTTATTCCGATGAGGACGGCGAGGCGGCCCCGTGGATTTGGGAAAGAGCCAGCCGCAAAGCTCACCGAATTCCCAATGTAATTGCGCGGCCCTACTGGGGATGGGAAACAATGCGCTGGATGTCTGACAGCCGACATCTTCTCTGCAAGATACTTCCGGGCGGTATCAGCGTCGCCGAGGCAAACTCAAAAATCTCTAATCCGGAAGCGGAGGAGCGGCTTACGTTTCCCGCTGTTAAGAGCGGCGAACCGTCTGTCCTGATCTATAAATCGCCGAGACCCAAGGATGGGGCAAAGGCGGGAGAGTTTACAGGCAAAGATCGCAGCGCACCGGATACATTCGCTTCTGATCTGGCAATCCTCGACGTTCAAACAAATGGCGTAGAAAAAATAGCAAAAGATATTAGTTCACGATGGTACGAGGTCTCGCCGGATGATCACTATATTGCTTACAACACTTTGGTAAAGGACACAGTAAATGGATGGAGCTATGATCTGAAGCTATATGATCTGGCCAGGCGTGAAACACGCGTGCTGGCCAGCAACATTCGGCTGCACGCCGGTAACGAAATGGCCTGGTCTCCGAACTCCGGATTGATAGCCTACCATTCCATAGTTTCCTTCCCAGACACCCGAGCTGCCGACAGCGGGTCAGGCCAGTTATCGGTCACCGATATTGCCGGACGCACTCGGGAATTCAAGTCGCCAGACGGGACCTCCTTTTCTCGGCAATCCTATCGCGGGCCGCTATGGAACTCGGAAGGGAGCGCCTTCTTCGATCTTTCCGGCGGCAAGGTCTGGCGCTTTGATATCCAGACAGGAATAGCTGCCGTTGCCGTGGAGATTCCCGGAAGCAGGATTGTGTCGATTGCAAGCCGCAGAGATCGTGAGTCCATCTTGTCTGGCAATAACCGGATTTGGATCCTCGCGCATTCTCAGGATGACAAAAAGGATCGCCTTTACACTGCGGATCTGGCTTCCGGGATTATTGAGACCGTTCTGGACACGGACCAGACGATGCGTGGACTTTTCGATCCCATCGGCAACGAGTCTGATGGACGAATCGTGTTCGTAGCGAATGACCAGCATCACTTGGATGATATTTGGGGGTTCGATGCCAATAGCAAGACGGCTCGCCAAATCACGCATCTCAATCCAGAAGTGGAACGATACGCGCTCGGGTCGGCACAGGTAATCAGTTGGTATGCGCTAGACGGTCAACAGCTACATGGGACTCTAATACTTCCATCTACATACAAGAAAGGACAACACGTTCCTTTGGTGGTTTGGGTTTATGGCGGTGCAAAAGGATCCGACTCTGTCAATACGTTCGGCATTTGGCCGGACCCGCAATTTGACATGCAAGTTCTGGCGACGCGTGGATATGCTGTTTTTTATCCGGACGCCCCTTTGGGCGTAGGTACGGAGATGGCCGATCTGGTGAGCACAGTGATAACCGGCGTGAACGCAACTATCGAACAAGGTTTCACGGATCCAGAGCGAGTGGCAGTTATGGGACAGAGCTATGGCTCGTACTGCACGTTATCCCTTATTGCACAAACAAGGCGATTTAAGGCGGCCATCATTACGGGAGCGGTTCTTCACCCTGACTTAGTGGCTGATTATCTGGGAGGCCTAGATTACGGAGCAACCAAGAATCTCTACTATGAAGGCGGTCAAAACAGCATGGGCGGTACACCATGGCAATATCCCCGCAGATATCTCGATAACTCTCCGCTATATCTGTTCGACAAGATCGAAACGCCGCTGCTTATCGGGCAAGGAGAGATTGATAAGCCCTTGAGCGCCTCCAAAGACATATTCAGTGCTCTGTCACGGTTAGGCAAGGATGTGGAGTATCGCATTTATCGGAACGAAGGTCACGTCTTCGATCACAAAGCCGACGTTATCGATTTTTGGCATCGCCGGGTGGAGTTCCTTGATGAATATCTCCATATCTCGCGAGATAGCAACGGCAATGCGATATTTGATGGCGACCACGCAAGGACGCAAGCAGACTGATTCTGCTATGTTGTCCGTCTCGCTGAACGTCTCATTAATAGAAGGATGGGAATGATGAACCTAGTAAAGCCCCTGCTTTGTGGCATGATGCTGGCCGCGACGTTTCCAGGTGCGCATGCATTTTCACAGGAGAGCGCACTGCACTGGTATCGTGGAAACACCCATGCGCACAGCATCAACAGCGATGGAGATTCGGCGCCGGACGTAGTTGCCCGCTGGTATCGGGAACACGGTTATCAGTTTCTGTTTATTACCGATCACGAATACCTTACCGATCCTGGCCCTCTCAATGCGCTCTTGGGCGCCAAAGAACGCTTCTTGCTCTTGCCAGGACAGGAGATCACCCAGTGGGACGAGGATCCCAAGCGCCCGTCGGCGCATGTGAACGCGTTGTTCATTCATGACGTGATATTCCCCGTCGGGACCAGGAAGTGCGTTGGCTTGGGTTGCGGCGCGATAGCTCCTGCCTCCACGCTTCTCTCCGAGACGTTCAAGGCCAATATCGCAGCGGTGCTGGCACAAGGGGGCATCGCACAGGTAAATCATCCGAACTACCGCTGGTCCGTGAAGCCGGAAGATTTATACGATATTCCTGATGGCACTCTGTTAGAGATATGGAACGGACAAGGACATATCAACAATCTCGGCGGTGGAGACGGAAATGGTGATGAGAGGCCATCAGCCGAAGGCTTTTGGGACATTCTTCTTTCACGCGGAAAACACATTTGGGGTGTAGGAAGCGACGACAGTCACGAATTCAAAGAACCGGGCGTAAGCGACCCGAGTGGGGCCGCACCTGGACAGGCATGGATCATGGTGCGGGCGGCGGAGCTCTCGCCAGATGCCATCAGGAGCGCCATAGAACGGGGAGACTTCTACGCCTCCACAGGAATCACTCTCGAGGACTATCAAGCCAACACGAAGCAGATCGTGATCAAGATCGACAGCCAGCGGTCAGGAGCGCGGTATCGCACGCAATTTATCGGGAGGAACGGACAGGTGCTGCAAGAGTCCGCCGGCGACAGCACGACTTACTCAATCAAAGGCGTCGAGGATTATGTCCGCGCCCGCGTCACAGATTCAAATGGAAAGATGGCTTGGACACAACCTGTATTCGTTCATCGAGGGTCCTTCTAGCACGGGCACGCCTCTGACGGATGGAATCAAGCAATCCGGGAATTGAGCGCCGCACAGTGGTGATTAGGGACGAATTGGAGTCGCGTTCCAATGAAGTTCCGCCGGGCGGGGAACGTTGACGGCTGCATCCCTCTCAGAACGCAATTTTTCCCAACGTCGATATTGATCTGCTTTGCGCGGGTCTGGATCGATGTGTCCGTTCAACCAGAAGTCAAACCAATCGACGGCACCCTGCTTTACGGCTACGAGCTGATTGGGATTCTGAAGAATGTGGCTGCCTCTATCGAGATTTGGGATGAGGTAGTACTCGACCGGCAAATGCAACGCTCGCATCCGCTCGAATAACTCCCACGGCACTAAAATCATCCCGCCCGGTTCTGACTCATCTTCCAGGCGCAAGGGAGTCCGTATTCTGTCTGCATTGAAGTCCGGAGACCGTTCAAGCCAGGTGGCGAAGTTGGCACCAAACGGCGGCCCACCGTTCTCCAATGTGGATGCAGCAGGGAAGAGCGTTTGCGTGACATAGCCGGAGTCAAATGCGTCAGAGACGATTGCAGCGGCAAACGGGAAGTCAGAATGCACTAGGGCTTGTGCCACCAACCAACCTGGACGGCTTATACCGGCAAGACCCACCTTGCTTTTATCGATGTAGCCTGCCTGATCGAGATCAGCGATTACAGTTTCCAGCATGTGGTTGTTGTCGCGAACCTCATTGGGATCCGCAGCCACGCCAGCGCGAGGCATGGAAACCACAATCATTCCATGATTTGCCAACAACTGCGCACTATAAATAGACGGCCCCGGCCCCAAACCGGCGCCCGTTCCGACTCCGTAGAGATCAAACATAGGATTGGACAGAGCTGCTGCAGCAGATGAAATCTGAATTACAAGCGGATAGCGAGTGCCCTTTTTGAATTCAGGTGGGAGGTACAAAACTCCGGAATATGTGTGCCCTTTCGAGTCTCGACATTCATACCTGGACACTTTTCCGAGAATGAATCGCCGGCGTAGATCGGGATTGGGGTCCAGTATGACTTCTTCGTCATCGGTCATTCTGTCTTTTGCATAAAGTACGGGAGGCGCATTCAGATCCTCCTTGACCTTAATCTGGATGCGCGCCTCTGGTTCTTGCTTCGTCAGAGTTTTATCCAGTTTCCAAGATCCATCGATTTGACGAAAATACATCGCAGACGACTTCAATGTGACACGTATCATGTCTTTCGACGGCCACTCGATGGCTTCGATCGCATTGAACTCCGCCTCAGGGACAGCTACTTCCACGTACTGACCTGTGGCGACATTTACGACCACGACTCCAAGGGTTTCTTGTACATGACTAGCAGAGTCCGCCGGCAAAATAGTGGGACCTAACACGACCGCTTTGCCATCTATTGACCAAGCCCCGTGAATTCGCTCAGCGGCTGCTGCAGCCGGAGCGTTCCAAAGAGGGCGACTTCTCCCTGTGAACGTATCCACTACATAGAACTCGGAGAGATTTCGAGCATACCAGCTTAGCGGGTCAGAATAAGCGTCATGCAGTATGGTTCTGAAAAGCTCGCCTGCCTTGACACTGCTGAACGCTTTCCATTCTTCGGGCGGGGATGGGGCCCAAGCTTCTAGAAGCACAAACTGCCCGTTCCCTGACCAAAGCGGCTTGAATCCCCACCGAAAGCCTAGAGCGCGCGACCTGGCGTCGAGCAGAACCGGCTTCGCAGCACCCTTCCGCTCGATATAGAACCGGCGGTCATAGGCATCTCCCAAAAAATTGCCGGCCCCCATTCGTCCCGCTGTGATTGCATTCGCATCGGCGGCTGTCACATACGTTCCACCGTATTCATCATGTACTGTTTCATCGCGGGCTGCATCGTCCGCGGCATATAGCACCTGCTCGTGCGGTCCAATATCGAAAAATCCGACGTTTGTGCGGGAATGAGAAAGATAATTGAGCGTGCCGGTATTCAGATTGAGCACGACTACCTGCGCCACTTGGTGCGAGTCTTCCCAACGGAATGCAACTTCATTGTCATTAAGCCAGCTAATAGGGTTGATGTTCTCATTGAGCAAGAAACGATTGTGCGGCTGAAACTCAAAACCGTGCGTAAACAGCTTTGATACAGTCCTGACCCTTTTTGCCGCCGGCAGGCTATCTGCTCCTCCCACAATGGTTTCGAGCCAATCCCCGTCTCGCGATACGTCACCCTGAAGAAGCCTGACCACATAGCGATGGCCATCGGGTGAGAATGAAGCAGGTTCAGCATGATTGGCGAAGCCGTTGCCTTGAACCTCGACAAAGATGCGCGTCGTATCGATGGCATCACGTACTGTCAGAGGCTGTTGCTGCGCACTCGCCGCGCTAATTGCACTTACAACTAAAGCGCGCGCGACGAATATTGCTCTAGCGCGATTCGATGAGATTCGCATCAGAATGACACTCTGAGCGCGAACTGCATCGAACGCGGGCCGCCCTGTTGATATTGAGAAGCCATCGTTACCAGGCTTTGATTAAGCATTTCCAGCGCCCTGCCAAAGGTCGCGTCTGTGTAAGTAGCGTCCACCAGACCGAAATTGGGATGATTGAGAAGGTTGAAGGTCTCGGCACGGAATTGAAGTGTTGCTTTTTCGCCCAATCCAAAATCTCTCCGAACAGCAAGGTTGATCTGTGTCGCTCCGAATCCACGTACAAAGTTTCTCGGTGCGGTTCCAATAAGACCGGATGCGGGCACCGCGAATGCCGCCTTATTGATTGCCTTACCTCCGGGGTACTGGGAACCATAAAGATAGACGGGCGTATTCGGAACAAGATTGAGGCCGCCGTAATATTCGTCACCGTTGATGGTGTCAACAGCAAGGCTGCCATTCAAGGTGACAGGAAATGCGGTGCGGGCCATCAAGCGGCCATCAACGCCCCACCCATTTACAACTTCACCGAGGAGAGCGTTTGTCCTCCGGACCTGCGGGATGTCCCATGTCGCGCCGCCCACAAAGTTGTTTCTCACGTCAAGATCGGAGTTTCCTCGCTCCACGGGTATTGCGGCATCTTCAGAGCCATAGTCGATAGCATGAGACCAGGTGTAGGAAGCCAAAACATGCAATCCGTGCGATACGGTCCGCTGAAACTGCGTCTGAAGCGATTGATAGTTTGAGGTATATCCGCCAAGAAAGAAAACAACTGTCCCGAACGATGAATTCTGCGACGTAAGGCTTATGGGGTCGCTGCTGATTAAGCGCCGGCCGTTTGCACCGACATAAGAAATGGTGATCGACTGATTCATTCCCAAGGCTTGCTGCAAGCTTGTATTCCACTCAAGCGTGTATGGAAGCTGCATGTGTGCCGGAAAAGCATAGATCGTATCGGCGGTATATGGTGCTGCTGTTGATGGAGAAAAGCTGACCTGGCTGGTCGTCAATGGAAATGCCACGCTAAGATAGGTTTTCGTCACGCTATAACCAATCCCGCTATAACCGTTCAGCGCCGGCTCATTGTCTGTATCGAAAAACACACCGACTCCAGACCGTATGACGGTTTCGTATTTCTGATTTGGGTTGACAATCCACGCGCCTCCCAGACGCGGCGCGAGGTTATGCCAGGTAGTTTTCCAGAGAGGGGTCCCTTCCGGCGCCAGCGCCAAGCTTTGAGGACTGGAGGCGGTTCCTGTCAAAGTGTACGGAACTCCACCGCTTGATGAGGTTGGCGGTGGATCGATCTCCCAGCGTACGCCGAAGGACAAATTTAGCCTCTTCGCGGCACTCCATTCATCCTGCACGAATGCAGATGTCTCATTGAATATCGGAGTGGCCCCAATTCGATTTAGAACGACAGCTTCAGTCGTATCATTCTGAATTACGGCTTTGCTGCTGGTGTAAAGACCTTCCATCAAAGGAGATGCGGGAGTGGCAGGAGATGCGATTCGACGATAATCGATGCCCATTTTGAATTGATGCCTTCCCTTAGAAAGCCCAACAGTATCCACGAGGTTCAGTTGATTGCCTTCATTCGTGCTTGCACGCTGCCCGTAGAGAGCCGATTCTCCCACGCCAGAGAAATCCAGGAAGACCACAGGCTCGCTGTTGGGGTACGAGCCCTGGGCCATGTCTGCTGCGAGCTGGGTCTCGACCGCGCTACCGAATGTTCCGATCGTTCCGATCGTGTTCTCGTTGGAGCTGGCGTAGCCAACCCGGAAGTGATTACTTAAGCTCTGCGTGAGCATTCCGTCGAAGCCAGCGGTAAATGTGCGGGCGTTGATGTTGATCGTGGAGTTATTCAAGATCGTCTCGGCACCGGAGGTTTCATAGCGCGTCGTCGTCTGGCTTGGAGTGTCGCCGAACCGGAAGAAGAAATTCCAGCGCGAGCCCAGTGCGTGATCAAAACGAAGGCTCGTCGAATTGATGCTGCTGGGAAGTGAGAATGGCTGAATAAATTGGGCCAAGCTGGGATTCGTCGAAGAACCGTAGTCAATCCCGTTTGGCATTGGAAACGCATTAAGAATTGGCTGCACAGCAGCAGTTGCCTGTTGCCGCATATAGGTATCGGGGACGTACAGAACAAACGCGGCCTGAGGTTGCGTAAGACGCAACCCCTCATACGAGACGAAGAAGAAGGATTTCTTTCTTCCATCGTAGAGATGTGGAATCAGGATTGGTCCACCGAAAGTCCCGCCAAAATCATTTTGGCGAAGTGCCGGCGTGGCCTTTCCGTAATAGTCATTGAACCAGTCATTCGCATCGAAGAAATTGTTGCGGAGATAGTCGTAGAGTGTTCCGTGGATCTTATCTGTGCCAGAGCGGGTAGAAAGTGAGAATTGACCACCGGGATTTCGACCATATTCCGCAGAGTAGGTCGAGCTCTCAACTCGAAATTCCTGCAGCGCATCGACAGAAATCAGGCTTTGAGTGGTTCCAAGGGCAGTCACTCCTGCAAGCGATCCACTTCCGCCGGCACCAAATCCGCCGGCACCATTTCCACTCGTAATATTTCCAGAAACCCCATCGACAGTGTAATAATTTGCCTCGGTTCGCTGGCCGTTTACGCTAAAGTCGCCACTGTATGCTATTCCGTTTTGGCTAGTGGCTTGTGTTGTTGCGGTGACCACTCCCGGAGTCATGCCAATCAAGTCCTGAAAGCTTCTGCCATTCAGCGGGATGTTTTCGACGAAATTACGATCGATGACCGTGCTGACGGAAGCGTCCGTGGTATTGATGTCGTGATCGCTCGCGTCGACCGTAATTTGTTGTTCGGCGCTGCCAACCTTGAGTTGCACATCGAAGACTAATGCTTGTCCCACCGTCACAGTAAGGGGTTGACTGGATACTGTGCTGAATCCTTGCGCCTGAACATAGATCTGATACGTGCCGGGCTGAATGAACGGCGCCACATAAAGACCATCGCTATTCGTCTTGACATTGTGCTCGACACCGGTCGCTTGATTGAAGATGCGAACGTTGGCGCCAACAACGACCTTGTCTTGGGGATCGGTCACTCGACCGGAGAATTGTGCAGTTTGGGCAAAGGCAGCAACGCCCAGCATACTGGCGAAAAAGACAGCAAGGGTGTAACAGGTGATCCGGCGCATGACGGGATACTCCTATCGGTTATCAAATTTCGTCGGGGGGACCTGGGAAAATGCTCTGCCGCTGGAAAGGCTATGAAGAATAGTTCTGATTTGTTGCGTTGAAGCGTAAAGGTCCGATGCAATGGCTTCCGCGGAGCGCGATGAAGCCTTGCCATCGCCGGATATGAATTCGCTACAAAGAGCCATGTTCCGCTCACCGGAAACAGCAAGCGCATTCGGCAAATCGTCCGTCGATGCTCCAACCTGATGATTGGCTACCGAGTAGATCAGATTATTGGCGATCAGAGTATCCTCATCCGTGAGCGCCGTGAGCAGCTTGGCAGTATGTCGGTTCAACAGGTCAGCGAGAGCCGATTTACCTGAATCTCCAAGATTTGGATCAGACGCGAAGCGCTGAAGCAAATCATGGATGGCATTGCTTTCCTGCCTCACAGAGGCAGAGGCATCGAGCAGCTGCTGCGAGACCTGACTGACGGCGTTCTCGTCCTTACCATGCTCTCTGAAAAATTGTTCGAGCGGGGATGGCTGACCAACCGCGGAGTACGCCTTGACGCTCGAAATACCGGATTGAGCATCTCTACGCGCATTCAACTCTTCGACGCTGAAAATCGTGGGTGTTACGTGAGGCACCTGGCGCAACTCGGTAACCAACTCATTCTTGCGTTGAGTGCTTTCGACAATGCCCTTCACCTGTATCGCCGCCTGCGAACGTGAGAACTCAAGCTCCTCTGTCGAATCTGCATTCAGGCGATTCAGCACAAGACGCGCCTGCAATTCGGCCAGATCCAGTTGTTCGGCAGTCGGCAGCGATGGCAGATGAATGGAGGCCACAGCGGAAGAACTGCCGCCAGCCAGCGGCTCGAAAAGCCCTTCATTCACTTCGCTCCAGCCGAGGACAGCATAGTTCAGTTCGGCAATCTCGATATGGTCGTCATTGCGCATCTCAACCGTTCGCTCAACAGGGTGAAAGTCATTGGCGCGGACGGTTAATGACTCACTTTCCACTGGCCCCGTTGGAACAGAGGTCGTGAGCGTGAGCAAGGAATCCCCTGAACGTGTGACCTTATCGGAGAAGGTCGGTTGGCGGCCTCGCCAGCTCTGAAAGTCAGCAACCGAAAGAGGCTCCTGCCAGTCGACTCCCGCCATTTCGACCTGTTGCCGGACAGCCTCTTCATTGCTATCAAGAGCGATCGGACGCACCTTACGCTTGCCCGCGACATCCCGATAAATGGCGCGTTCGAGCTTCTTCGTCTTGGTGCGAATTTCGATTTTTTGATAAACCACGCCGCTGGGGGTTGCCGGCGCAGGTTGCGTATCCCATGCGTGCGCCTTTTCAAGAAACTCACCGGCAGACACAGGCGGGAGGTTCCGCTGCCATATAAAGATGAGCAGAACTGCGGCGGTCGAAATCACCAGCACGCTTGCGAAGATTGGACTCATAGTGTTCAGGATGAATTGGCGAAGTGTCTGCACGGGATGTGTCCACCACGGCTGTTTGCTTGCCGCGGTCATCTCATTGAGCTTTGCTAAGAACATCTCCCGGCCGCGCGGCGGGGGTGGCATATACGGCGCGATGACCTGTTTGCGATAGCCGACAAAGTGGCCAATGGTCTTTTGAATTTCATCGCGGCGCGCACGGCATGTCCAGCAACGCTCCAGGTGCTTCTGCACTCTGCGCGTTTGGGTGATGGAAAGCTCGCCGTCGAGCAGGCTCAGCAAAATGTCTTCGCCGACATGCTCTCGCGATGGCCACCCGAATTTGTTGAACAGATTACCCATGTAATTCGTCCATGATGCGCACGATGGCGCGCTGCAATAGTTGGGGGACACGGGAAACGCTGACACCGAGCACACCGGCAATTTCCCGGTAGCGCAGCCCTTCGGCGCGCAGGTGAAGGCATTGCCTCTGTTGCTCGGGAAGTCGCAGAAGCGCCGCGTCAAGACGCTCTAAATGCTCTCTCCAGAGGTACGCATCTTCGGGAGAGAGCGCGGTATCGACTCGCTCAAGAAGCGATTGCTCGCCGTCTATGGCTCTATCTGAAACGAAGAGATGTGCTCGTTTTTGTCGAGTGCGGGAGAGATTGTGAGCGACCCGGAAGATCCAGCCACGCGCATTATCGATATTGCTGCCGGACTCAAGATGCTGAAACAGGTTAAGAAACGCTTCCTGAATAACGTCGTCAGCTTCTTGGGGCGTCAGGCCAAGACAGATCAGGTACCCGTACAAGGACGGGCGCAGTTCGTCGTACAGATCAACGATATTGGATCGTTGCCTCAGCCCCCCGTGCTCTTCGCGCGAAAAGATGCCCAACATGCCATGCCGGATGGCATCGTCGCCGTTGCCTGCAAATTGCGCCATGAGCATCATGGCTAAGCTCACGCAACTTGCCATCCTCTCCTCTGACCTCCTACCGACGGCGTGCTAGATTGGCCTTCTTCTGGGGGAAAGACAAATAAGCGGCGCGTTTTTATAGGGGGTGCGGAAAAATATTTTGGCACTCTGCTAACAATACCTTTAACATTTCGCATCCAACGCTCCGTGCCGTCGGCTCCCACGTCGGTATACAGAGTGAAATGTTTGGCTCTGCTGAAGAGCTTTCGATCTTTCGGCGTGATAAATGAATCGACTCAATCCGCCCACGCGCACTCCGATGGTGCGGCCATCGACCGCATGGCTGCTCCTCTGCGCACGCACCATCACATTCAGTCGTCAGAAGGGTATGGCCACGAAACTCCTTTTTTAGGAGTAATACGGACGGTCGCCGGAATCTGTACCAACAAATTTGGATCAAATCTCAGGGAAGAAGTGAATTCAAAAAATACTGCAAACCACTGTTGTTTTCCAGCAATTCTGCGGTATGGTCTGAAAATGGCAGGATTGCTGGCCCACCTGTGAATGCTGCCTGGGATGTACTGATTGAGTCAACCGTTTCCACCACGAGCACTCACTCTCCCTACCGTTTGGGAAGGGAATATAGAGTGCTGCGCTGTGGATCGTCCAATCGAGCGAGCATCATCAGCATCGGACGAAGACCTGCTTATCCGTCTCAAAGCGCAGGATAGGGACGCTCTGGCTCTCCTCTTTGAAAGATACTCAAGACTAATCCTCACCATCGGCTTTCGCATCCTTCGTGAACGCGGAGAAGCCGAGGATCTGGTGCAAAGTGTGTTCCTGTATCTCTTTCAAAGGGCGGAACTGTATAAAGCCGAGAGAGGAGGGGCGAGATCCTGGATCATTCAAGTTGCGTATCATCGGGCGCTCGATAAGCGCACTTATTTGGCACATCGGCAGTTTTATATTGGTACAGATTTGACCGTACCGCCAGATACGCTGTCAGGAGACACCGATGTTGAGCGTGAAACGGGATTGCGGCTCAACGGCGAACAGCTTCTTGACGCGATCGCGGAACTCCCCGACAAGCAGCGCACGACGCTTGAGCTGTTCTTCTTCGAGGGGATGGACTGGCAGGAGATTAGTGACCGCTTGGGAGACTCCGTAGCCAATGTCCGGCACCATTATTACCGCGGGTTGGAGAAATTGCGCAAGAACCCATCCGTGCGGCGCCTCCGGGGTAAAAATTTATGAATCGCGAAATTGAAACCCTGGACTCTCATGCGGAATGGCTTGAGCTTTGCGCTCTTGAAACTACGGGTACCCTCAACTCTTCCGATCGTGAGAAACTTCATGTCCATCTCAAGGGTTGTGCCCAGTGCCGGATTGCCCTGGCGGAATACGAAGTCCTGGCCCATGACGGAATGCCCCGAGTGGCCGAGCACTATCTTGACGTAGACGACGTGCCGGCAGAATTGCGCGATTGGGATGCGGAGGCCGCGAAGCAGGCGCTCTTCGCAAAGCTCGACGAACCCGAATTAACCCCGGCGGCAATGCAACGCGCCGCGGTGCAGATGCACCGTCGCAGAGTTGCCGTCATCGGTCTCTGGGCAGGGCTTGCCGCGAGCATAGCCATTGCCATTGCGGTGAGTTCGTATCAGGTGGGAAGAAGGAGCGCGCCAGTCGCGCAATCGACGCCATTCCCTCTGCTCGCCAAAATGCAGAGCCTCTCAGGCGAGAAGGCCGATCTCGATAAACGCCTTGCTTCGGAGAACACTGCCTTCCTCGCGCTCCAAAAGGAAATCACTGAGACTCAAAATCAAATGGCTGCGCTCCAAGCTCAGCTCCATGATTCGGAAGAACGTGCCGACCAAGCGAGCACTTCGTCTGCAAGAGCAAATGAGCAGCTTCAGGCAGCCATCTCCGACCGCGATGGCTTGGCAAGGAAGTTTCAGGATCTGCAGCAATCGTATCAGTCGGCACAAACGGAGTTGACTAGCCTGAAGTCCCAGCGCCAACAGGATCTTCTGCATTACGCATCGCTGGAGGTTGAAGTCAACGACCTCAACCGGCA
>JASHQE010000011.1 GCA_030037705.1 Acidobacteriaceae bacterium
AAAACTTGCCGAAGAATCCGCCGGTGAAGGGAATGCCGATGAGCGAGATCAGGAAGAAGATCAGCAGGCTGCCGAGCAGCGGCGAGCGATAGATGAGGCCACGGAAATCATCTATGAGCGGAAGCTTCTCGTCGTATCCGCTGGCCAGCGTGATGACGGCGAAGACGCCTACATTCATCGCCGCATAGGCTGCCATATAAAAGCTCGCCGCGGCAATCCCGATGGAGCCGATCCCGGCGAAGGCGGCCAACAGGTAGCCGGCATGGGCGATCGAGGAGTAGGCCAGCATGCGCTTCACGTTCTGCTGGCGTAGCGCAGCCAGGTTGCCCACCGTCATCGAGAGCACCGCGACCACCCACAAGAGCGGGGACCAGAAATTGTGGAGTGAGGGGAAAGCCTCGTACACAATGCGCAGCAGCAGCGCGAAGGCCGCAGCCTTGGGTGCCGTGGATAGCAGCGCCACGACAGGCGAAGGCGCGCCCTCGTAGACGTCAGGCGTCCACACATGGAAGGGCGCTGCGGAGACCTTGAACAGGATGCCGACCAGCATCATCACAAGAGCCGCGATGACGAACACATGATTCTCTGCCGAAGGCGCGTGCTGGGCGATCTGGTAAATCTGCGTGGTTCCTGTAGCGCCGAAGATGAGTGCGATGCCATAGAGCAGAAACGCAGTCGCGAACGAGCCGAGCAGGAAATACTTGATCGCCGCCTCGGGGCCGCGGCCGGTCTGCTTGCGATAGCCGGCAAGAATGTACGTAGAAATCGACGAGATTTCCAGCGCGATGAACACGACCAGCAACTCGACAGCGCCGGTGAGCAGGCACATCCCGACCGCGCCAAAGACGACGAGGGCATAGTATTCGCCCTGATGGTGGCTGCCGGCAGGCAATGTATCGAGCGAGAGCAGAAGCGCCACCAGCACGATGCCGCAGATGAGCACGTGAAAGAAGACGGTGAATGTGCTGGTCTCGACGGTGCCGAAGAATCCGGTTCCTTCCGGCAAAGAAAGCTGCCACAGGCTGGCCCAGAGCGCGAGGGTCGTGCCGATTGCGGCGATCCAGCCCAGCGGCCGGCGCGCAGTGGCGGGCCGCAACGAGGCGTCGATCAGCATGATCGAGACGCCGGTGAGCGTGAGAATGACCTCGGGAAGAATGCGGTCGATATCGGGAACGGGATTCACCGCACGCCCTCCGTGGGAATTGAGGCGGGAATGGACGCCGGAATGTTATTGGGATTGACGTTTTCCATGCGCGCATCAAAATGCGGCGGCGGATGCACGCCGGTCTGGATCGTCTCAAACCAGAGCGCCGGCGCGATACCCATCACCAGCATCAGCAGCACCAGTGGCGTGAGCGCCACCAGTTCACCGAAGCGCAGATCCGCCGCCGGCTTCGAGAGAGCCAGTGAGCTTTCAGGCCCATAGAAGAGCCTCTGCACCAGCCAGAGCATGTAGGTCGCGCTCAGGATCACGCCCAGAGCGGCGATGATCGCCGAGCTGCGGCTGACGCCGGAAAAGGTGCTCGAAAGAATGATGAACTCGCCCACGAATCCGCTTAACAGCGGCAGGCCAACCATGGTCAGCGAGGCGAGCACAAAATAGGTCGCTGTCCGCGGCAGCTTGGCCGCGAGACCGCCATACAAGGCGATCTGGCTGGTGCCAAAGCGCGAGTCGAGCGCGCCGAGCAGCACGAACATCGCGCCCTCCACGATGCCGAGATTGAGAATCTGATAGACCGCGCCGTTCCAGCCAGTGAGCGTGAGCCCGTAGATGGCCAGCGTGACCAGGCTGAAGTGGCTCACCGCTCCGAAGGCGAGCAGCTTGAAGAAGTCGCGCTGCACCAGCGCGAGGCACGCGCCATAGAGCACGCCGATGACAGCGAGCGCGATCAGCAGCGGAGCAATCTGCCGCGCCTGGGTAGGAAAGAGCCCCACGTGGAAGCGCAGCATCGAGTAGAGGCCGAGCTTGCCGGCGACCACCATCGCCATGGCGACCGGCGCCTCCGCGAAGGTGTCGGCCAGCCAGCCATGAAGCGGAAAGACCGGCACCTTCACGGCAAAGGCGACGAGAAATGCCAACGCGACCCAAAACATCGCGTGCGCCGAGTGCTGCTCACGCATGAGAAGGAGCCGCAGCTCTGTGAAGTCAAAGGTGCGGGTCTGAGCATAGAGCCACAGAATCGCCACGAGCAGCGGCGCGGAGGGAATAAACGTGAAGAGGAAGAACTTGAGCGCGGCCTTCGGGCCGTCCTTGCGGCCGTACATCGCGATCAGGATGGCCATGGGCACGAGCGAGAGCTCCCAGAAGCCGTAGTAGAGCATCAGGTCGAGCGCGATGAAGACGCCGAACATCGCCGTCTGCTGTACGAGAAATAGGGAGTAAAAAACCTTGCGCCGCGCCTGGATCGCGTTCCAGCTCGCCAGCACGCCCACCGGGGCGAGCAGTCCGGTGAGGACCACGAGCCACAGGCTCAACCCATCCACGCCCACGTGGTAGGAGATGGCAGGATCGGCGATCCACGGCTGATTCGTCTCGAACTGAAAACCACCTCGGCCGGCGACGAAGTGCGCGGGCAGATGCAGCGTAAACGCGAAGGTCGCAAGGCTGGTCAGCAGAGCGATCCAATTCGGAATCTTCGCGCGGTCGGGCGCAAGCGCAACCAGGATTGCTCCGGCAAGCGGAACCAGGAGAATGAGGGTGAGAATGGATGGGTCGATCGATGTCATGGTCTCAGCGCCTCATAAAAATTGCGAAGTCAAAGCTGTTTTCTTGCAGCAGCGCAAACAAGAGCAAGACGGCTGCTCCCAAGGCCAGCCACGCTGCATACGAGCGCAGATTGCCCGACTGCCATCGCTGCAAAATCGCACCGCCCAAGGTAGCGATGCCGCCGAGCAGCCAGGCCGCGCCGCCCAGAATGGCTCCATCGACGATCCAGCCCAGCACATATTTTGAAAATGCAGTCAGCGGCTTGACGAAAAGAGCGCCATAAAGCTCATCGACGTAGTATTTGTTCGCCAGCAGCTTGTACGGGCCGGAGAGCGACGCGGCCAGTTGCGCGGGCCGCTCCGGCTTCTGGCGATAGAAAAGATCGGCGATGAACCATCCGATGAGCGCAACAGCGACGGCCGCGATGCTCAGGATGAGCTCGAGATGCGGCGTACTTGATTCAGTGGAATAGGTGCCCAAGGAGGGCGCGAGGAATGCGGCAAATTTTTCGACGCCGATCCATCCGCCGCCGATCGAGAGCAGCGCCAGAATCACCAGCGGGCCGAGCATCGACCAGGGGCTCTCATGCGGATGCGCGTCGTGCGAACGCGGCTCACCGAGGAAGGTCATATACCAGAGCCGGAACATGTAGAGAGAAGTGAGCAGCGCTGTCACGAGTCCGACAAACCAGAGAACCTCGCCGCTCGTGCCCTTGAGAAAAGCCGCATAGAGAATCGCATCTTTCGAGAAGAAGCCGGCAAACGGCCAGATTCCGCAGATGGCGATCACGGCTGCGGTCATGGTCCAGAAGGTGATGGGAATTTTCTTCCATAGCCCGCCCATCTTGCGCATATCCTGCTCGCCGCCCATGGCGTGAATCACGGAGCCCGCAGCAAGGAAGAGCAGCGCTTTAAAGAAAGCATGGGTCATCAGGTGAAAGATGGCCGCCGAATACGCCGCGACGCCGCAGCCGAGAAACATGTAGCCGAGCTGCGAGATCGTCGAGTAGGCGAGCACGCGCTTGATGTCGTTCTGCACCAGCCCCATGGTCGCCGCAAAGAGAGCTGTGGCCGCACCCACGATCGCAACTACGCTCAGCGCGAAGGGCGAGCGCGCAAAGAGGAAGTGCGTCCGTGCGATCATGTACACGCCGGCGGTGACCATGGTCGCCGCATGAATGAGCGCGGAGACGGGCGTGGGGCCCTCCATCGCGTCGGGCAGCCAGACGTAAAGCGGTAGCTGCGCGCTTTTGCCCGTCGCGCCGAAGAGCAGGCAGAGGCAGATCGCGGTGAGCACGCCGCCCGTCCAAGCAGGATTCTGCGTAAGCTTGGCAGCGATTTCGCTGAAGGTGAGTGTGCCGAAGTTGGCGAGCAGCAGAAAGATGCCGATGAGGAATCCGAAATCGCCGACGCGGTTCACGATGAAGGCTTTCCTGCCGGCATCGGCAGCGGAGGGTTTCTGGAACCAGAAGCCGATCAGCAGATACGAGACGAGGCCCACGCCCTCCCAGCCGACAAACATCAACAGCACGTTGCCGGCCAGCACCAGCGTGGTCATAAAGAAGAGGAAGAGATTCAGATAGCTGAAGTAGCGCGCATAACCCCTGTCGCCGTGCATATAGCCGACGGAGTAGACATGGATGAGGAAGCCGACGCCGGTGATGATCAGCAGCATCACCAGCGAAAGCTGGTCGAGGACAAAGCTGAAGTCGACGCGCAGGGCTCCGATGTTGATCCAGGGTTGACCCAGGGTTTCTGTGTAGAACTGCGTGGGGAGCGATGGAGCGATCCCAAAGAAAGTGCGAGCTATGCTCAAGACGATGGCAAAGGACAACAGCGGAGCCAGCAGCCCGACCGTCGTCACGATCCACTTGGGCAGCCGCGCGCCCAGGATTCCATTGATCAGGAATCCCGCGAAAGGCGCAAGCGGAATCAACCACAGATTCAAGAGGAATCCGTGATGGATGACTACCACAGTTGTTTGTTCAGCGTTCATAGCTTCATCAGGTCGATACGGTCCACGGCCAGCGTAGCGCGGGCGCGGAAGACGGCAATGATGATGGCGAGTCCCACGGCCGCCTCGGCCGCGGCCACCATCATGACGAAAAAGACAAAGATCTGGCCCTTCACCGCGTGCCACTGGTGGGCGAAGGTCACAAAGGAAAGATTCACGGCGTTGAGCATGAGCTCAATCGACATGAACACCGTGATGAGGTTGCGCTTGATGAGAAAGCCGATGACGCCAAGCGAAAAAAGCGCTGCGCTCAACAGCAGATACCACGCCAGTGGAACATCCTGGTGAAGGAAATTCACTTCGCAGCCGTCCTTTCTCCAGGGGGCGGGCTTCCATTGCCCGCGCGCGCCAGCGCGACAGCGCCCAGAATCGCAATGAGAATCAGCACCGAAGTGACTTCAAACGGCAGGAGCAGCTCATGGAAGAGCACTTTGCTCAATTCCTCGGTCGTCGTTAGTCCCTGGCTGATCGATGCTGAGCCCAATCCCTGCGCGCGCAAAAAAAGCGTAGCCAGCACGGCTAGAAGGGCCACCACAGCCGGAAGCCCAAGAACGCTCGCGGCACGGCTGCCCAGCGTGCGGTCTTCCCGGCCTGCGTTGAGCAGCATCACGACAAAGATGAACAGCACCATGATGGCGCCGGCGTAAACAATCACCTGGGCCGCGGCCAGAAACTCCGCGCCGAGCAGCAGGTAGAGCACGGCGAGCGAGCTCATCACCACAATCAGCGAAAGCGCGCTGTTGATGGGATGGCTCTGGAGCAGGAGATTGATGGCTCCGGCGAGGCAAAATCCGGCAAAGATGAAGAACAGAATCAGGTGCATCGTTTCGCCGCTTGGGCTGGAGCCGGTTCAAGTCTACCGGCCGGTTAGAGAGAAGGATACGAAAGCAAACGATTCGGGCCCAGTCAATCCATCCCGATTGTAAATGAATGCGTTGCGGAATCGGGATGGTAAAAGACCGGTTTTGAACAACACTTTTCAGCGGTATGCGAGCCACAGGCTCGTTCCCACAATGTTAAGGATGGCGAGCGGCATCAGAAACCGCCATCCGAAGTTCATGAGCTGGTCGTAGCGGAAGCGGGGCAGCGTTCCCCTGACCCATACATACAGAAACAGGAAACAGAAAACTTTGGCGACAAACCAGAAGATCGAAAGCAGGGCATTCAGCACGTTGTTTTCGATCGGGTCCAGCAGATTGCCCCAGGGGCTCGTCCACCCGCCCAGGAAGAGCAATGTGGCGACGCAGCCCACCGTGATCATGTTGGCGTACTCGGCCATGAAGAACATGGCGAACTTCATCGAGCTGTACTCGGTGTGGTAGCCGCCGGTCAGTTCGCTTTCCGCCTCGGGCAGATCGAACGGCGCGCGGTTGGTTTCGGCATATGCGGCCATCAGGTAGATGAAGAAGGCCACAAATTGGAGCCCGCCGAAGATGTTCCAGGTGGCGATGCCTTTTTCGG
>JASHQE010000071.1 GCA_030037705.1 Acidobacteriaceae bacterium
ATTCCTTCGAAAACTTTGCCCGTTGGCCAGTCTCCAACGGAGTACACGCGGCGATCACGCAGGCCGTTTACGCCCTCTTGCCATGCCAGTAGCATCCGTTTCCCTGTATCCCTGAACTCCGGAAGTTCGGACACTTTGTCTCGTACAACCGGAACCACATCCGCAGTCGAATCGCTCATGCGCTCGATCATCTCGGATTGTTCCCGAAGAGGTATGCCGAAGGTTGCGGCGAGGAACTTCGACAGATTCTTCCCCGGCGTCCAAGTCTTCTTGCCGCCGAAGGAGATTCCCGGAGGGTTGTTTTGGTAGCCAGCGTACACGCTCGTGGTGAGGAAGTCGAAGGCAGGCGAGAGGTGCACATCCGCTCTCGATGTGCACAGCAGAGCGATATTCTTCGCGTGACAATCTGCGTTGCGCAGAGCATATGTCAGCAGCAAGATTGCCGCCAGGCGCTGGAAGGTTTCGTACTGGCGATTGCCGGGGACGTGATCGCGAACAGCGCGCGCAATTCGCTCCCATGTGGTCTCGTACTTCTGCGCAGGACGCAGGCCTAGCAGGGCACAGAAATCTTCCATCCCCCACAGCGGCTGTCCTTCACCATTCACATCAAAGCGATAGACAACGAGAGCATTACCATCCCGCGATACTTCTGTTTTTGCGCTGGGGAGCACGTTGGCCAGTACCTGCATACACAGATACTCATTCAATGCCGCGAATGGCAGCCTGCCGGAAGAACCTTTGATGATGTGCCGGCGAGTCAGCAGTGTGGCTTTCTGATGCGGGCCGAGCCGCCGGCCAGTGGCAGTGGGTTCTTGCTTCGTCTCTTCCTGGGCATCCAGAAACTTTGGCAGCACACCTGAAACACCGCTGGCCGCGTGCTGTCGCACCAATTCCGCAAACGCTTCTTCCGAGTTGTCGCCCTGCAGCAGGTCCGCCACTTCAATGGGCTTCGCAGGCTCGTCCAACTGCGCTCCGTGGGCGGCCACCTGGATGCGGCCCACCATATTTCTGCCCACGACCGATAAGAGCGCCAGTGGACTCGCGCCGACATGGGGACCGAACTGCTCCTGCAGCACCTGCAGCAGGTAGCCTTCCGGCAGGTTCATCTGGAATACGGGGGGAAGCTGGTCATCCCAGACCCAGGACTCCGTGCGCACTGGCATGGTCAGCGAAACGAAGTCGTCAGCGGCTGTATCCGGCAAATAAGTAAGCACGCTTTTGAAGTCGCCGGCCGATTCCAGAACGGCAACTTCACGGCCGAGCACGTAGACCGAGAGTTTCATGCTCCGCCGCGCTCCCGCCTGAGTTCATCGAGTGACCCAGACATTCCGGTCTTCACAAGGGCGATCTCCATGCCGAGAATAGCGAGCACAGCAAGCAGTTTCCGGGAGCCGAATTCTGAGACTTGCCCGCGCTCAAACCGCAGTAGCGATTCCGGCGTGATCCCAGCCTGCGCGGCCACGTCTTTCTGTTTCAACCTGAGTTCCCGCCTTACGGATGCCACCGCTTCCCCGAGCTCCTGGAGCGTCTTCATAAATTGAAATATACATCAATAATATGTGTTTACAAGTGAAAAATTGATATATAAATCATTTACTGTCGATCTTTGGGACTTGCATTTCTATCGCTCGCGCGAGGGCTCGAATTTGCCTTTAGGTGGCTACGGGTTTGCTGATTCGGATTCTCAGCTCCCGCACGTCGTCTGGCTTTGGAGAAGAAGCCGGGACCGTTGGAGCTGCAGATTGTGTCGGCGTTGTCCTAGCCGGCGGAGCGGAGTTTCGGCGCCTCTGAATCTCGATGCCGCCAAACAAGCCGATCAGCATCGAGGCCGCGGCGACCATGGGAATCCCTATGCGCAGCAAATCGCTCTTCCACTCGTGCAGCAGAGCATCCAGAACTTTCACCAAAATTGACTCCGGAGCCCTTCTGGAGTCAACCGCAATCAATGAGAGAATTGGTTGCCCTACAACTCTTAATCGACAGATTGCAGGTTCGATTCTGTGTGGGCGCGCGCTTGTTTGGCGGCTTGGCAGATGGAGTCGGAGACGGCCCAGCTGGCGCCGGCCAAAGCGATGCTGATCGCATTCCCGGCCCAGTTAAAGTGATTGCCCGGCCCTGCGGAGAGCCTCGGAATCCAGTAGAGCAACTCGAAGATCACGATCTCCGCAGTGAGCAGGCGCGAGGCGAGCGGCGCCATGATGCCGGTGAGGATGGCTACTGCGGCTCCGAAAAAGCCCATGGTGGTAGCGTAGGCCCAGAACATCTTATTTGGCGGCAGCCAGCCCGGAATCGGGTTCAACAGACCCGGCATGTCAACAATGTGGACAATGCCGAAGGAAATGGGGCAAATGCCGAAGAGGAGCACAAAGAAGGCCCGGCGGCGCGCAATCGGCGAACCGGCAGGGGAGAAGCTTGCGAATAGGACCAGACCGGCGGCGACCAGGGAGAGCTCCTCAAAGACATTGCCGATGGGATCGTAATTGCCGAGATTTCCAAGGGCCTTGGGCACCCAGACGAGCGTGAAAATGGAATAGAGGATGGTCAGGGTCAAGGCGCCGGCGCGGGCCGTTCGGGACCATAGGAGGGCAATCCCCGCGACGAACTCGATCACAGCCGTGAGATAGGCGAGCGGCTCGCGGAAAGGTACATTCGGGCCCACGTGTTGCCATGTGGTGGCGAAGTCACCCGAGGTCAGGCCGAGTACGCCCAGAATGATGGCGCCGGCTGCATAGACGTAAATGCCGAGATTGGATGCAACGTTGGGGCGCTCCATGGCTTACCGAGTCCCATCCCCGCGAAGAATTGCGGACACGGCAAGAGTAGCATGGCTCCGGCAAACCAGATGGGATCACCACGCCACTTAGAAAAGCTCCCAACAAGAGGAGCAAGGCCTAGGGCGAATCGACATATAGCCTGATAACCTATGGGCAAAATGAGCAAGTTTTCCATTGAATGCGTGAAGCACGAAACGAACCGCAGATGTTTCGACTCTCCGCCGCGGCGGACCGCGGCGGACTTCGCTCAACATGACAGTGCTTAACTTACTTTTCAGCAACTTAGAGTTGGTTTATATGTCGATACGGCCTAGCTTATGGGGTAACTTTAGGGGCAACTATCGGAACGAGACAATCTTTGGACCTATATCGTCTTGCTTACGGGGCTTATTCGATAGTGTCCTCCGCCGCCAAGATCAAAGGCAATACTTTCATTTTTTGTATGCCGCTCCGCGCGTTTATCCAAAATCCCATATCATCCTTTTAGGGGATGAGCAATAAGCCCTTTCTTATCAACACGCTATTAGTCTTACTACTTTGGTGTGCGAGTTGCAGCCTGCAATGGTAAGAGAGCTATACCTGCATAACTTATTCGTTTTCCATAGATTAGAGTACGCACAACCCGACATCTGTTTCCGAAAAACAGCTTTATGTTCCATGCGATGAGCGCGCCCGTCCGCTCAACTGGAGGTTGCCATGTGGCGATTGCATTCATCTCTGATCGAAATTGCTTCGTTAATTTCGCTGTTCCTGTTCTTGACAGCCTTCGTCGTAGCGATGGCATGCGAAGCATATCGCTCGATCAGGAGGAGCCTACGGGAACTTCACAATGACATCGAGGCAGATCGCTATGGGGCGCTTCCGGGGACTCACTCTGTTGCCCCGCAAATATTCGAGCGAATGATCCTTAAGGTTTCTGTCCAAGATCCATCCCTGGGACCTGCTCTGCCTGATTCTTCAGAGCAATCAAAGAGCCCCTATTCTCGTCCTCGATCCTCCGGTATCCGGCCGGGATGAGATAGGGCGAAGCTTCTTGCGGGGGAAGCACAGAGACCGCTGCCGAAGTTTTGAAGCTAAACGGGAGGAGCTTCCTATCGTGTTTAGAATCAGCAGCCGCACTGAAGGCGATGGCTGGTGCTACGCCTTTCAACACCGCTTGCGCTATCATTGCGTCTATTAAGATGTGAGGGGCCTGTTACCTCCGGAGGCCTGCTCGTGGTGGTGTGTGTGTCTCGATTCTTCCAGCGCTTTGTCTTTGTGCTTTCCGTAGCGATCTTTGTCGCCCTTGGCTCGGGATTCGCTCTCAGCGAATTCGGATGGTTTGGCGTTCACGCCGGCGATGATCACGATGGCGCGTACCGCCAGATGCGGGTCTACGCCGAAGTGCTGCAGAAGATTCAGAGCGATTACGTCACCGATCCCGATATCAGTGACGTCACCACAGGCGCGCTGCACGGCCTGCTGGAATCTCTGGATGCCGATTCCAGCTATCTCACCCCGGCCGAGTACAAAATCTACAAGGAGCGCCCGACGGGCGGCAACGCGCAAGAGGGCATGACGATCTCGAAGCGCTTCGGCTATGCGACCGTCGTGAATGTCGCGCCGAATTCGCCCGCTGACCAAAACCACCTCGCCGACGGCGATGTGATCGAGTCGATCGGCGGCAAGTCGACACACGATCTCTCTCTGGCTGTGATCCGGATGATGCTGGAAGGCAAGCCGGGAACCACGATAGACGTTACGGTGATCCGGCCGCTTAAGCCCGATCCGGAGAAGGTGACGCTCACGCGAGCCATCGTTTCCATGCCTGCATTGAATGAGCAGGAGTACGAAAATTCAACGATCCTTTACCTCAAGCCGGGCGTGCTTACTGCTGCACGCGTGGATGAGATTGCCGCCAAGATCAAGGCGGCTGGCAAGGGCCGCAAGGTTCTTCTCGACCTGCGCGATTGCACCGGCGATGACCCGCAGCAAGGTCTGCGGCTGGCCAACTTCTTCGTCAAGCAAGGTACCCTGGCCACGCTCGCGGGCCAGCAATATCCTGAGCAAACCTTCAGCGCGGACCCTGCCAAATTCCTTACCGACGCTCCGGTCGCAGTGATTGTGAATCGCGGAACTTATGGAGGCGCGGAGCTGGCTGCGGCCGCTATTGAAGACCTGAAACGCGGAGACGTTGTGGGCGAGCGCACCTTTGGCGAGGGCTCGGTGCAGAAGACGATTGATCTGCCGGACGGCGCAGCGCTAATGCTGACCGTAGCGAAGTATGAGAGCCCTGACGGCAAAAAGATTCAGGATGAAGCTGTAACTCCCACCGTAGCCGTAGCCTCGCCGCAGGACGACGAAGATGAAGGCATTGCGCCGTCCAACGGTGACGAGATGCTGAACAAGGCGCTTGATCTGCTCAAGGCCAAGGGTGCGTAACCTGCGCATCGTGGTGAAAAAGCCACTTAGCCATTCCGCGTCGATTCGATAAAAGTCTTCGTCGCCTCATCCTTCCCGTCCGTCCCGGCGGATTTTTGCGGAAAGGGTGAGAGTCACTGCTAGAACTGGTTGCATAAATGGTCTGGTTAGGTAAAGAAACTTCCCTCAGGGGCTAAAGCCCCAGTGTTCATGAGGCTTTTGCGGCACGACTCAAGTCGTGCCCTGTTACGAAACCATTTATGCAACCAGTTCTAGGGCGTATCGACATATAGCCTGATAACCTAGAGCAGTTCCCGAATGAATATTGACTTTTTGAAAGTCGTGTAGGGTGGCGTCCGCCGCGGCGGACGCCACTTGGCGGGCGCGCTTTCGGATTACACCAATTCGGGAACTGCTATATGGGCAAAATGAGCAAGTTTTCCATTGAATGCGTGGAGCACGAAGCGAACCGCAGATGTTTCGACTCTCCGCCGCGGCGGACCGCGGCGGACTTCGCTCAACATGACAGTGCTTGATTTACTTTTCAGCAGCTTAGAGTTGGTCTATATGTCGATACGGCCTAGAGCCTGTTATTAACTTTCCCGTGGGTGGCTTTGCCCCATAGCAACCGGAAAACTGCTCTAACTCTCTCTTGCGGAATTGCTTGGCGAGAGCAGTTCGTGAGTGGCCGCGCAACAGGCTCAATTCGGATAGCCCGCACACCTCGTCCCACTCTTGCCTAAGCGAGTACAACTTTAGTTTCAATCGCATACCGGCGCATCATGAAAATGCTAACCTTGAGGTGAAGCATCTTCTCCAAAACCAACCGAGAGATGCCGAAGAGGCACACGTGGCTGCTACCCCCCAACGGCCTGTGGAACCCCGCGGCCCGATTTTGCGCGGCCCGAAGGCGCTCGAACCGGACAGGAGCCGCCGTCCCACCGCTCTGCGTGTACCGGCAAAACACAGTCACAAGCTGGCCCAACGGTCCGTACTGGCGGTGCTGCTTCTGCTTGCCGCCGTCACCGGCTCTCTGGCCGGGCTTACGCTGGTTTATTCCTCCGACCTGCCGCAGATCAACGATCTCGAGAGCTATCACCCCTCGACCTCGACCGACCTCTACGATCGAAAGGGCCGGTTGATCGGCTCCTTTGCTTTGCAGCGCCGGATCATCGTGGGCTACGACGGCTTTCCGCCCGTTCTGCGCGAGGCGGTGATTTCCATCGAAGATAAAAATTTCGAATCGCACTGGGGCATCAACGTCTTCCGCGTTGCCGGCGCGGTCTGGCACGACATCCGCAGCCATGGCCGGGCACAGGGCGCCTCCACGCTGACCATGCAGCTGGCGCGCAATCTCTTCCTCTCAGATGAACGCACCGCCATGCGCAAGGTTCAGGAGGCATACCTCGCCATCCAGATCGAACGCGCCTTCACGAAAGAGCAGATCTTCACGCTCTACGGCAACCAGATTTACCTGGGCAGCGGGATGTATGGGTTCGAAGCCGCCTCAGAGTTTTATTTCTCGAAGCACGCCAAGGATCTGAGTCTGACGGAAGCCGCGCTGCTGGCTGGGCTGCCGAAAGGCCCTGTCTCCTTTTCGCCGATTCTGAATCCGGAGCGGGCTTTGCGCCGGCGCAATCTGGTTTTGAGTGAGATGGAGTCCGACGGCGTGATTACGCACGCGCAGGCTGAACAAGCGCGCAATGCGCCGCTCGGTCTGCATATCACGCAGCCGGAAGGCTCGGTGGCGCCATGGTTCCAGGAAGAAGTGCGCCGCGAGCTGGACAAGCGCTTTGGCAGCGAAGAGGTGCATGAAGCCGGCCTGCGCGTGGATACCACGCTTGACCTCGACCTGCAGGAAGCGGCGAACCGCGCCGTCGCCGATGGCCTTGCAGCCGATGAACGCCGGCGCGGCTGGAAGGGGCATCTCGAAAATGTTCTGACGGACGGCGGTTCTCTCGATGCATATAAGCATCCGGATTGGGCGCTTGCCACCGGCCCTGGCGATTACGTCCACGCTCTGGTCACGCGGGTGCTGCCGCTGGAAATTCATGCCCGCATCGGACCGCCAGGTCAAGAGGGTGACGAGATTCTGCTTCTGCCGCCCGACTGGCAGTGGACCGGCCAGCGTTTGGCCGGCCCGCTGGTCAAACCCGGCGACGTCATTTACGTGCATCTCGCAACCACGACTGATGGCGACGAGCGCCGCGCCACGCTTGAGCAGGATTCCGGTACGCAAGGCTCGCTCATGGCTATCGACAACACCAGCGGCGACGTACTGGCCATGGTGGGCGGGCGCGATTACCAGCTTTCGGTCTTCAATCGGGCCACGCAGGCGCAGCGTCAGGTGGGTTCAAGCTTCAAGCCGTATGTCTACACCGCAGCCGTCGAGGACGGCGTGAGACCGACGGACATCATCGTCGACGCGCCGGTGAGCTTCGGCAGCTACCATCCGCACAATTACGAGAACAACTTCAAGGGCGCGATGACCGTGGCCAACGCCTTTGCCGAGTCGCGTAACATTCCCGCGCTCAAGCTGGCCGCCCGCGTGGGCATCCGCAAGGTCATCGACGTAGCGCACAAGTTCGGCATCACGTCCGACATTCCTGCCTATCTTCCCATCGCGCTGGGCGCGGTGGAGATTACGCTCGAAGAGCAGGTCGCTTCGTATTCCGTATTTCCCAACGACGGCGTGCGCGTTTCCCCGCGGCTGATCCGCAAAGTATCGAACGCGGATGGCATCACGCTCTGGGAAGACACGCCCACGGTCACGCAAGTGATCGACCAGCAGACAGCGCGCACCATGATGACGATGCTCAAAGACGTCACCGACCACGGCACGGGCGCGGCCGCAGCGCAGTTGAACCATCCGCTCGGCGGCAAGACCGGCACAACCAGCGATTTTACCGACGCGTGGTTCCTCGGTTTCTCGCCTTCGGTGACCTGTGGCGTGTGGGTGGGCTATGACAGCCGTGAATCGCTGGGCAACAAGGAAACCGGCGCCGTGGCTGCGTTGCCCATCTGGATCAACTTCATGAAAGCCGCCGTCGTGGGCAAGGACGACGAGCAGTTCCCCGGCGACGAGGACGCGCCGCCGATGGATCGCGCGGCTGCGCAGCCGGCGACGCACTCCGCGCCGTATATGAGCCGCGCCCCGCATCCGGTCCCGCTCCCGGCCACTCCACAAGCCGTGGTGAAGCGTGCTTCGAACACAAGCCCCTATCCAAGGAAACCGATGGAACAGTAAGCCCGTGCTGAAATTCTCGATCCGTGCCCGATCCGTGATCGCCCCGTGCCCCACCCTTGCGCTTTTTCCGGCGCAAGAGCGGGATTCGGGTGAACCAGTGAACAGGTTAGGATGGGGCACCTGATGCTGTAATCGTTCTTAATTTGTCATCCTGAGTGAAGGCCGTCCGCCGCGGCGGACGGCCGGAGTCGAAGGATCTGCGGTTGCTTCTAAACATCCATGCGATCCGCAGCACGCTTCCAATCGGTGGGCTCCACGTCGTACCAATCTCGACTCAGGTCATCCTACGCCGCCTTTACAAAAACAACCGCAGATCCTTCGACTTCGTTTGCCGCAAAAACGCGGCAAACTGCGCTCAGGATGACAGTGTTTGGGGGGATTTGTGCTTTCCCAGGTCTCCCGCCACGGCGGGCGAGACCTGGGGCACCCGGCACCCGGCCAGATTAGGTATCCATCACGTCCCTACGGGACGTGGGAAGAATCGTTGTCCTCGCGTCCCGGGGTTGCGTTCGCTGCGGCGAACTCCACCCCGGGCTATTTTCGTGTTCTCCCTCCGGGAGAATGCCTGGACCGGGTTGTTGTGTTCCGTCCAAGCGGAGCTTGGACGGGATCAATACGATCTACTGTGTGCATGTCCCCCACAGCCGTGACGGCTGCGGGGGAATACTACCACTTCACAAGAATCGCGAAGATGATCTTCTGTTCGTCGTGGCGCATGTCCGGCCGCCAGAGGGTTAAAGGTCCCGCGCCGTAGCTCGCCACCGCCAGGGGTGAACCGGGCGCGGGATTGGCACAGACGGCGCTTGCGGCAGCGATGTTTGCCGCATATTCCTTGGTGTAACCGAGTCCGGGCATCGGTGTGTAGCCCGTGCCCGAGTCAAAGGATGCACTTCCGTTGGTGCAGGTAAAGTCGCCGGGGTTGCCGACAGGCGAATTCGTAGCGCCTCCCGGAGGCGTCGATCCGCCACGGCCGGCCCAGTACGGCACATCGGAGTGGCGATAGCCATATTCAATACGGTAGGTAATGAACTGGCGCGGCATGAAGTCGTAGGTGAAGGTGCCGTCCTCGCCGTGGTACGGCATGCCGGGATCCTCAGGAAAGTAGGCGCTGCCGGTGACCGCTGTTGCGCCATTGATGGGCGGGAGCAGCACCAGATAGCGGCCGGGGTTGTTCACGTAACCGCCGCCTGCGGTGATGGCGTAGCGGTCCTTGCCAAACCACCAGCGGTTATAGGTCATCCATCCCAGGAAGCTCTGCTTGTAGTACGGAGTGGCGGGCGTGGAGCCGCTGGCGGGAATGAAGATCTTGTGACCTGCAGATCCCATACAGGCCACGCCATAGCCCTCTTCGCAACCCGCGTCCGCCGTGATGGAGAAAGC
Source organism: Acidobacteriaceae bacterium (assembly GCA_030037705.1). Taxonomy (GTDB): domain Bacteria; phylum Acidobacteriota; class Terriglobia; order Terriglobales; family Acidobacteriaceae; genus Telmatobacter. The sequence goes on from JASHQE010000071.1 coordinate 9,802, forward strand.
CATGCGATCGAGCGTGCTGTCAGGCTTTTCGTAATACTTGTACTCGACGCTGTTGTCGGTGTGGAAACGCGTGCGGCCTTCGATGCCGTAGTCATCTTCTCCCATGCCATAGTTGTTCGAGATGATGTTGACCTTGCCCGTAGGCGTGTACTTGATCTGGCCGCCAAGACCCGGCTTGCCGCCGAAGCGCGCATACGATTGCCAGCCGTTGATGAACCACGGCTCGATCTTCAAATGCTGCGTGAGGAAGAACTGTCCGCGCACGCCATTGAAGAACCAGGGCGTGTTGGACGAGACGAACGAAGGCTGGTAGGCCCAGTTATCGAAGTTGTAGTAACTGAAAAGACCGATATAGGACATGAAGATGCCGGCGTCGAGATTGATGCCGTGCATCTTATCCCAGTGATAACCACCGTAGGCCTCGGCGAGATAGCGGTAGGCATCGTCAAGATTCCACTGGCCGCGGGTGACGCTGGCGTCGTTGCGCGGCGTGGTCACGGAATACTCGCCGAACTGCGTCATCAGGCGGGCGTGCACGTGGTCAATCAGCAGATCGCCGCCGATACCGAGCTGCTCCAGTTGGACTTCCTGCGAGCGGAAGACCTCGCTCGATCCGCTGATCGTGTCGTCCTTGGGATGGTTGAAGTCCAGGTTGTAGTTTGCGTCCACGCGGATCTCAGGCGTGAAGTACTTGGTGCATAGCGGGCAATCAATCGTGCGCGGGTTGCCGTTGAGCCAGCCCCAGTAATAATCGGCAAACGGCGTTACATGATCCACGGCCGGCGCCGCGGGTGCTGCCGGAGCGGCCGGGGTTGCTTCCTGGCTCGAAGTCGTGCTCGTCGCCGCTGTTGCCGCCGCAGGAGTGACCGCAGCTTTTAGAGCCGCAACGTCGTTTTCATAGGCCTTGATGGCATCGGCTGAAGCGGCGTCTGCGTCGCCGCGCGCTTTCAGCGCTGCCTTCAGCTCCGCGATTTCAGCCTTCATCTCCATCATATTCTTCATTAATTCAGCATTCGTAATCTGGCTGGCCGCATCAGGTTGAGCGCCCGCCGCTGCAGCAGCCGAAGTATTCGTATTGGCTGCCGCGGAGGTCGAGCCGGCTGCGGGCGCTGCGCCGGATGGTGGTTCCAAGTGGGAGGTTAGCGTTAAAGTCCCGCTTCCAGTTGGCTGACTCTGCTGTGCGGTTACGGAAAGAGACAGTAGAGCGAAGCATGCGCCTGCCGCGGCAGGCGCGATTCTCCAGCAGGTTCTTTTCATTTAGCCTCTCGCTTTCATATTCGAAGTTTTGTGGATCGGCGCCGTTTGGCGCATCAACTGTGTTTTGGGTACACCTCTGCCGTCTGCTTTTTCGCAGCTCTTTACGCGTCGATTGTTGACATGCCACGACCGGAAAATTTACGCGAAGCGCTCTTGCAGGAAGAGTCAGTTCCTCTCACGTCCGGAACGGTGCGTTTTTGGGTGACACGAGTGCGTCCGCTCTGGCGTGAATCCGGTGTAAATTCTTTTCAACCTAGGGTAGGGAGAATCAGGAAAGCATGAATATGGTCAAAATCTGCATAAAGATTTTGAATTTCAGCGTGAAGACCTTGCAGTTCCCTTTCAAAATTTTCATAACAGCGCCCCTTTCTCGATTTCTTTGCCCACACTGCCGGGAACCGATACACTTCTGATGAGCATGGTCATCGCCCGCGACAATACTCCCGAACGGCTGGTCAGCGCCGCGCGCGCCGATGAGGAACAGGGCTTTGAGCTCAAGTTGCGGCCGCGCTGGCTGCGCGAGTTCATCGGCCAATCGAAGGCCAAGGAGCAACTTGCCATAGCGCTCGAAGCCGCGAAGTCGCGCGGTGAAGCGCTCGATCATGTTCTGCTCTTCGGGCCACCGGGGCTGGGAAAGACTACATTGGCCACCATTATTGCCAACGAGCTCGATGTGGGCTTCCAACAAACCTCGGGCCCCGCACTGCAGATCCAGGGAGACCTGACCGCGATCCTCACCAATCTGCGCGAGCGGCAGGTGCTGTTCCTTGACGAGATCCACCGTATGCAGCCGGTGCTTGAAGAAAAGCTCTATACGGCGCTCGAGGACTACAAACTCGATATCATCATCGGGCAGGGCCCGGCGGCGCGTACGCATGTAATGGAGATTCGGCCCTTTACGTTTATCGGCGCCACCACGCGGCCGGGACTGCTCTCGTCTCCCCTGCGTTCCCGCTTCGGCATTCTATTGCGTCTCGAGTTCTACACCGAAGAGGAGTTGCGCGTGATCGTGGAACGCTCCGCTGAGGTGCTGCAGATTCCCATCGACCCGGACGGAGCCGCCGAGATTGCGCTTCGCTCCCGGGGCACACCGCGCATCGCCAATCGGCTTCTGCGCCGGGTTCGCGATTACGCGCAGGTGCGCGGCACAGGCGTTATCGACCGCCCCACGGCCAACGCTGCGCTCACCCTGCTGGAAGTGGACGCGCATGGCTTCGACGAGATTGACCGCCGTTTGCTGCTGACCATCATCCAAAAATATGAGGGGGGGCCCGTCGGGCTTGGCACGCTGGCCGCCACCCTCGCCGAAGAAGAGGATGCGCTCGAGGAGGTCTACGAGCCATTTCTGATTCAGATCGGATTTCTCGACCGCACGCCGCGCGGCCGCGTCGCGACTCGCCTAGCCTACGAGCACTTTGGCATCGCCGTTCCAGGAAGACAACCCGGACTCTTTTGAATGCTCTCTGAAAACCGATGAGCGCTAACTCGCTGACCCGCTAACTTGCGAACCGCCCCAGGAGGGATCATGGCACTGACTGAATCCACCATGCTCGAACTCGGCACCACTGCACCTGATTTCGCCCTCACCGAGGTTATCTCCGGCAAGACCGTCCGCCGGGATGATTTCCGCGGCAACGATGCACTGCTCGTCCTGTTCATCTGCGCGCATTGCCCTTATGTCAAGCACATTGAAAAGACTCTGGGTGTGCTGGGCAAAGATTATGCGAGCAAACCGCTGGCCATCGTGGCTATCAGCTCGAATGATGTGACCACTCATCCCGCCGACAGCCCGGACGGGCTGAGGGCGCAGGCGCAGGCAAATGGTTTTACATTCCCCTACCTGTACGACGAGTTACAGAGTATTGCACGCGCCTATGACGCGGCCTGCACACCGGACTTCTTTCTTTTCGATAAAGATTTTCGTCTCGTCTACCGCGGCCAGTATGACTCCAGCCGTCCCAACAGCGGCATTCCCGTCACCGGCAAAGATCTACGCGCCGCGATCGACCTCGTGCTCGCTGGAAAGCCCGCGCCTACGGATCAACGTCCATCGATTGGCTGCAATATCAAATGGAAGGCGTGAAGAGCAGCGAGTCAGCGAGTTAGCAAGTCGGCTAACGTTTTGATAAACAGGCCGGCTTGCTGACTCGCCAACTTGCTAAAGTGTCAGCCCCTTCAGATACGCCCGAAACTTCTCGCCGAACTCCGGCCGCTTCAGCGCAAACTCCACCGTCGCCTGCAGCATGCCGAACTTGTCGCCGGCGTCGAAGCGCTTGCCTTCAAAGGTATAACCGAAGACTTTTTCTTCTTGAAGCAGCGCTTTAATCCCGTCGGTAAGTTGAATTTCGTCGACTGCGCCGGGTTGCGTATGCTCCAGGAGTTCGAAGATGCGCGGCGTTAAAATATAGCGGCCGATGATCGCCTGTGTCGATGGGGCTTTTTCGAACTTTGGCTTCTCCACCATACCCGTGCAGTTGTAAATGCGCGGATTGGTTTTGTCCTGTGCGCCCGCCAGCACGCCATAAAGGCTGATGGCCGGTCCCTCAATGGTCATGGTGGCCAGCACCGGGCCGCCTTTTTCCTCGAAGACGTCGATCATCTGCTTTAAACAAGGCGGATCGGCATCGATCACGTCATCGGGCAGAATCACAGCGAATGGCTCATCGCCTACGAGTTCTTTAGCGCAGAGTACGGCATGTCCCAGGCCGAGCGGCTCCTTTTGCCGCACGGAACTGATGCGCGCCATCGATGAAATCCTACGCGAGAGCGCGAGCAGCTCCTTTTTGCCTTTTTTCTTCAGCGTTGCATCCAGCTCATAGCTGATGTCGAAGTGGTCTTCCATCGCGCCCTTGCCGCGCCCGGTCACGATGATGATGTGCTCGATCCCCGAGGCAAGCGCTTCTTCCACTCCATACTGAAGGATCGGCTTATCCACCAGCGCCAGCATCTCTTTGGGGATCACTTTGGTGGCCGGCAAAAAGCGTGTGCCCAACCCGGCAGCCGGGAAAACCGCTTTGCGTACGCGTTGAGTCATCCTGTCTCCTTGATCGTGATTAGAGCGTCGGCGAATCATCGCCCAGCATCGCCTCGCGAATGATCTTGATGGGCGGGAATCCCTGTTTCAGAAAATCATCGTGAAATTTTTCGAGCGAGAAGGCCGCGCCTTCTTTCCGTTTCAGGTCCTCGCGCAGCTTCATGATCTGCAATTTGCCCAGAGTGTAATAAAGATAGGTCGGATCGCCCGCGCCCCGCTTGGTCTCGACCACAGCCGTCTCCTTTGACTGGTAGCCTTCCTTCTGGAAGAACTCCTCGGCCTGCTCGACGTTCATCTTGCCGGTATGCATTTCGATGCCGACAATGAAGCGGGCGTTGCGCAGCAGCGCATCCTGCAGTTGCCCCAGCCGCAGCAACTTCGACTCACGTTCATCCTTCGCCCCCATGCCGGGCTGGCCGTAGCCCTCATCGAGCATCATCTGTTCGCAATAGTGCGCCCAACCTTCAACGTCGGTGTTCGCGCCCAGAATCCTGCGCACCTTGCTCGGCGCCTGCGGCAGCCAGAGGAACTGCACGTAATGCCCCGGATACGCCTCGTGCACCGCCGTCGAGATCACCGTGCCGATATTAAACGAGTGCATATAGCCCTCGACTTCGGCCGGCGTCATCTTGGGATCGGGCAGCGTCACGTTGAAATAAGCTTCGGTCGCGTGCGCCTCGTAGGGCCCCGGCGTATCCATGCTGGCAAAGGTGGTGGCTCGCATGAACGGCGGAGTCTCTTCCACAATCGGCTTGACGTCGGATGGAATGGTCACGATGTGATGCGCGCGGATGAAGGTGATCAGGCTATTGAACGTGGCGCGAAATGAGTCCAGCAACTGATCCGGGGCAGGATGGTCTTTGCCCAGTTCTTCGAGAACAGTGCGCGGGTCCTTGTCGGGCTCAAGCTCATGCGCGACTTCTTTGAAGTGCTCCTGGTTCTTGCGCAGATCGGCCCAGCCGATTCCAAGCAGTTTATCGAGCGGCAGATCAACCATCTCGTCATATTCGAGTTTCTTCTGGAACGCATCTGCGCCAATGCGAAAATCGCCGTTCGACTTGGCCAGCAGGTCCGTCTTCAGCCAGCCAAGATACTGGTTCAGAGCCGCGATCACAGCAGCATTTGTCCGGGCAAATTCAGCTTTCAGCGCCGCATCCTGCGCATCGGCGAAGGCCTGCGGCACATCGTGCTCAAAGAAGCTGATGATATCCGGCAGCTGTTCGATCGCGATCTCTGTGAAAATATGTGGAGGATTCTGAAGATTGATGCGCGCGGCGGCAAGCAGCGAGGGCATCTGTTTTTCGCGCGCAATGAGCGAACGCAGCCGGTCATCCGGCGGCGCGAACTTGCGTTCCATCAGCACAAACGCCGCATTCGCGCAGGCACTCGAATAATTGTCCGCATCTTTCTCCCAGGGGCGGATCGTTTCAAGCGTCAACAGCTGCGAACGAATGTTGCTCAGGACAATCTCCCGATCGCTGCGCGGCACAAAATCGGCGGCCGAGTCATCGGGATGAATCGCCTCCATGCGCCGCTCGAAGTCTTTGAGCGCCGCGATCTCAGCATCGATCGCTTTGCGCGAAAAATCTTCGAGCTGCGAATCGTACTGGTGGAATCCGGTCTGCGTCGCAGCCGACGGAGCATAACGGAAGTACACCTGATCAAAATATTCATCGGAAACCCGCTGGAACCGTTGCTTCCAGGTTCCCTGCGCGGCAATGGCTGTGGACATACAAGCTCCGATCGTGAGCAGTGCGGCAATTTTTCTCATGCTGTCTTCCTCGACGAAACGCAGATCTCAGGCCCTCACCGGCGTGGCGGCCAGGCCAGCGAGTAATTCATGAATTTCAAGTAGAACTTCGTCAGACCGCGAAGCGGTCAATGGATATTTGAGCAATCCTTGCGGCGTAAACTGCGCGCCACGCTTGGCATTTTTGGCCACCAGCCGCATGAGCTGCTGCGGCTCAACCGCCGCATTTTCGGTAAACCGGATCTGCAGCTCTCCGCGCTTGCGGTCAATCTGCGCGACCCCCATCCGTTCGCATTCAAGGCGTATCAAAGCGGCCTCGAGCAAATATACCGTCGCGTCGGGCAGCGAACCGTAGCGGTCTTCCATCTCTGCGCGAATTTCATTGACGGCATCTGCGGTCGCTGTACCGGCAATCTTTTTGTAGAGTCGCAGCCGCTGGTTCTCTTCCAGCACATAGCTCTCATCGATGCGCAACGGGATGCCGAGATTGAGCTGTGTCGATACGCGCTCTTCGCCGCTCTCGCCCTTCATCTCTTTTACCGCTTGTTCCAGCATGGAGGTGTAGAGCTCAAAACCCACCGCTTCGATGTGTCCGCTTTGCTCGCCGCCGAGCATATTGCCCGCGCCGCGCAGCTCGAGGTCGAGCGCAGCGATTTTGAAGCCTGCGCCCAGGTCGCTGAACTCCTTGAGCGCCGCCAGCCGCCGCCGCGCAATCGGCGTGAGCTCCTGTTCGGGAGGAATCAGAAGATACGCATACGCGCGCCGGTTCGAGCGGCCTACGCGGCCGCGCAGTTGATACAGTTCGCTCAGTCCGTGCCGGTCCGCGCGATTGATAAGGATGGTGTTGGCCAGCGGGATATCGAGGCCGTTCTCGATGATCGTTGTCGCCACGAAGACATCGAATTCGTGATGCATAAAAGCAAGCATCACTTTTTCGAGCTCGTTTTCGCTCATTTGCCCGTGACCGACAGCGACGCGCGCCGCAGGCACAAGCTCTTGTATCCGCGAAGCGATCTCATAGATCGACTCCACGCGGTTATGCACAAAATAGACCTGACCGCCGCGCTCCAGCTCCACTTCAATGGCCGAGCGCACAATCTTCTCGTCGAATTTCGCGACCACAGTCTGAATCGCCATGCGGTCCTTGGGCGGCGTCTCGATCACGCTCATATCACGCAGCCCCACAAGCGACATATGCAGCGTGCGCGGTATGGGCGTGGCAGACATGGCAAGCACATCGATTTCCTTGCGCAGCTGTTTCAGCCGCTCCTTGTGGCGCACGCCGAAGCGCTGTTCCTCGTCCACGATCAATAGACCGAGGTCCTGAAACTTGATGTCTTTCGAGAGCAGCCGGTGCGTGCCGATAAGAATATCGACCTTGCCTGTTTCCACGCGCTCCACAATGTCTTTCTGTTCTTTCGCCGTGCGGAAGCGCGAAATCATTTCGATGTGAATGGGAAACTGCGCAAACCGCTTCTTGAAGGTCTCGAAGTGCTGAAAGCTCAAGACCGTTGTGGGCGTGAGCACCGCGACTTGCTTGCCGTCCTGCACGGCTTTGAAGGCCGCGCGCATGGCCACTTCCGTCTTGCCGTAACCCACATCGCCGCAGAGCAGCCGGTCCATCGGCGTCGAGGATTCCATGTCGTACTTGATAGCGCGGATGGCTGCCAATTGATCGTCGGTCTCGTTGTAATCGAAGGCGTCTTCAAACTCGCGCTGAAATTCATTGTCCTTCGAGAAGGCCGTGCCTTGCGCCGTATGCCGTTCGGCATACAGCTTCAGCAGCTCGCCGGCCATGTCCTGCATAGCCTTGCGCACGCGCGCTTTCGTCTTGGTCCACTGCTGCGAGCCGAGCTTGTTGAGCACCGGCGCCGGACCTGTATCGGTAGAGCGATATTTCTGGATCAGGTCGAGCCGCGTGAGCGGCACGTAGAGTTTGGCCTGCTCGGCAAATTCGAGAATCATGAATTCGACGGAGAGACCGTCCTGCGCGATTTCTTTCAATCCCTGATACTGCGCGATACCGTGCTCGACATGCACCACATAGTCGCCCATCGCGAGATCGCGAAAATCGGAAACGAAAGCGGCGGTCTTTGAGCGTTTTGGCTCGGTCCGCGCCGCCACGTCTGCATCGTCAGAGAGATCGTTAGCGCCAAAGAGGATCAGATTCACATCGGCGAAGCTTACGCCCGCAGCCAGAGGCGTGCGCACGATGACCGGCACACGCAGGTCGCCAGCCATGTAGCTGGTTTCTTCGAGGATCGTCTCTCCGGCGTGCGCAAGACGGCTGCCCAACCGATAAGGAATCTGGTAGTCGCGCAGAACGGTCGCAAGCCGCTCCACATCGCCCTGATTGGGCGCCGCAAGCACGATGCGCGACTCGCTCTGCATGAGATTTTTCAACTGCTCGATGAGCGCGGGAATCGACCCATGAAATCGCAGCGTAGGGCGCGTGTTCAGCTCGATCTCGCCCAGTGTGGGGTCTTCATCGAGCAGATCAACGGCGCCGAGCTGATCGAGATCGAGTCCCGTGTGGGCTTCCAGCGAAGCCTGAAGCACTTCGGGCCGCACATAAATATCTTCCGGCCGGATCAGCGATCCGATATCAGAACGTTCGTGCCGCTGCTCGATCTTGTTCCACCAGCGGTCAATCTGGTTGCGCACCATCGCCGGTTCGTCGACAAACAGCGCACAGCGCGGCACCAGCGACAGCAGAGATTTTTCCGCGCCAGCCACGACCGCGAAAAACTCCCAGCCGGGAAAGACGCTTACGCCTCCGGCTATGGCGGTTTCAGACGCCATCTCCTCGTCTTCAGTTTCCACGCGCTGCTTGCTCAGCCGCGCGTTCACCGCGGCCAGCAGGTGTTCAGTGACCGGCGTTTCCGTGAGCGGCAGCAACTCCGTTTCGTCAAGGCCGCTCTGCGAGCGCTGCGTCTCGGGATCAAACTTGCGGATCGTTTCGATCTCGTCGCCGAAAAACTCGATGCGCACCGGACGGTCGGATTCCGGCGAGTACACGTCCAGAATTCCGCCACGCCGCGTGAACTGCCCCGGCATCTCCACGAGATCCATCTGCGCGTAGCCCACGCTGGCCAGGTGCGCCGTGAGGACTTCGAGATCGACTTCTTCGCCACGCCGCAGTGTCACGGCCAGGCCGGAGTAGTACTCACGGTCGAAGAGCTTGAGGGCTGCGGATTCCACGGGAGCAATGAGAAGATCGACTGCGCCGGTCGAAAGTTTCCAGAGCGCCGAGGCACGTTGCTCCTGCACGTCAGGATGCGGAGAGAGGTTTTCGAAAGGGAGCACATCGTGAGCCGGCAGCCGCACCACGCGTCCCGGATCGATGGCGCCAGTGAGCTCGCATCCGGCCTTGAGCATCGGTTCGAGCGCTTCTGCAGCTTTGTTGTCGGCCACCACTACGATGACCGGCTGCTTGGCGGCTCGCGCCATCAGCGGAATGTACAGCGCACGAGCCGTAGCGGTCAATCCAGACACACGCCGCCGTCCCGTACCCAGGCCCAGGTGCCTCCGTACACGTTCGAATCCCGGCGAGTGCTCCAGCTCCGCGAAGATTTCGCGGACAAACGGGAGAATCATTCAGATTCAGTTTAGCAGCGGAGGCGTGTGGTTACTCCCCGCCCAGCGCCTTCGTAAACGCGTAGAAAAAATCCAGCGATTTCCAATACGAATCCACCGGCAGCCGCTCATCCTGCCCATGTGCGCGCACGTCGTCGCGCTCGAGCGCAATAGCCGAGTAGCCGTAGCTGGGGATTCCAGCCTGCGCAAAGTAGATCGAGTCGCTGGCGCCGCTTTCCATCACCGGCGTCACCGGCGTTCCCGGCCAGATGGCATCGGTAATGCGTGTGAGCGGCTCAAAGACCTCGGCAATCGGGGCGGGCGGAGCTATCGGCTTGCGCTCCGGCGCAATGTCCGAGACAACGCCTGCGTCCGAGACATACTTCACGCTCAGATTCGGGTCATCGAAGAGCGCAATCAGTTGCTGCCGGATCTCTTCCGGCGAGTGACCGGGAAAGATACGGCAATTCACGATGGCCTGGGCAGTCTGCGGCAGTGCATTGTTCGCGTGACCGGCGTTCAGCCGCGTGGCCACGCAGGTGGTGCGGAAGTTCGCATTGAATGTCGGTTCCTGGCTCAATCGAGCAGCAGCGTCCATGTCCGGCGGGGTCGCCAGGATGGCTTTCATGTCGTCGGCCGTTTCCCCCTTTTCATGTTCGGCCAGGTTTTTAAAGTAGGTTCGCGTCACCTCGTTCAGCTCGAAGGGAAATATATGCGTAGCGAGCTTGTTGAGCGCCGCAGTCAACTCGTAGATCGCATTATCCGGTCGCGGCAGTGAGCTGTGTCCTCCGCGATTGGTCGCCGTGATCTGAAAATCCGAGTAGACTTTTTCGGTTGCTTCGACGGCAGCCACAGCGGCGCGGCCGTGATCAAGTTCCACACCGCCCGAATCCGGGTTGATGACATACGCGGCATCAACCAGGTCGCGGTGATTCTGCACCAGCCACGATGCACCATTGAATTTGCCGCCCTCTTCGTCTGCAGTGAGCGCAAGAATCAGATCGCGTTTGGGCGTGTAGCCTTCGCGATGCAGGCGGAGAAACGTGTCTACCAGCGCCGCGTCTGACTCTTTCATATCCTGGGTGCCGCGGCCGTAGTAGTAGCCGTCTTTTTCAATAAATTGAAACGGATCGGTGGACCAGTCGGAGCGCAGCGCCTGCACCACGTCGATATGACAAAGGAACAGCACCGGCTTCTCGCTCGGCGTTCCGGTTGCGCGGTAGCGGACGACAAGATTCTGCTTGCGCGGGTCGGGTCCCAGCAAAAGCACATCCTCCGCCGGAAATCCTGCATCGAGGAACCGCTTCTGCATCGCCGCCGTTGCAGTGGTTACGTTGCCTTGCGGTGTGTCCGTGGTATTGATCTCGATGAGTTGTTTGAAGATCGCCAGCGCCTCGGCGCGGTCCTCCGCGGATGCGTGCGGCAGAGAACTCTGCGCGGTTGCAAATGAGCCTGCGACCACCGTCCAGGCGGCCAGCGATGCCAGGGTATACAAAGCAAAAATCCGATTGCTGCGCATGAAGGCATTTTACGGCGCAGCCCTAGCGATTGCGGTGGTTCATTCAATGCGGGCGGCCGGGCAGCACAAAATGCTCCGCGCAACGCGGCTCATAGGAATCGCCGGGGATCTTGATCGGGCTGTCATAGGGAGCCGGTTTCCCATCGATCAGTCGCTGCGAATAGAGCGCCCGCGCGCCGCAGGCGCAGTATGCCATGCATTCGGTGATGCTGCCGCCATAGGCGTTCACCAGCCAGGTGAGATTGAGCATCTCGCCGAACGGCATCGCGCGAAAATCGAGATCGAGGCCAGCCACCAGCACATCGTGATTTTCATCGAGCAGATGCTTTGTAAAGAGGAAAAGATCGCTGACGAACTGGCCTTCGTCGATGGCGATGCATTCCACACGCTTGCCGATCTCTTGTTCCTTTTCGGCAATGACTGCGAGCACCTCCCACGGGTTTGCCGAGTTGAACTCATACGCGTGCATCTTGCCGTGGCCGTTCGGATTCCGGCTCTCGACCATTCCCGGTCCGCCTTTGGTGTCGTCGCTGGGCTTCAGCACCATCACATATTGTTTCGCGTACTGCCGGCGCATCTCGGCGCGCCGCAGCAGCTCCGCGGTCTTGTTGCTTCGCATCGGTCCCAGCAGCAGCTCCAGCTTCCCCGCCACACTCGCGTCTCCTCGGGCAAGAGGTTTTTTACTTCCGGATTTCCATCATAGCGCGGTCAAAAGAGGAGAACGGCACAGCCAATGCCTTTGGCGAAGCCGGCCTGGATCATCTTGTGGCAGAGAGCGCTCCATCGACCACCGCCTTCAACGCGCCGCAGTTCTGGAAGAGATGCGTAAGATCGGCTGAGAGCGGCCGCGCTGCAGGCTCAGCGGAAGATGCGTCCGGCCGGGCCGCTTGGGCCATGCGCAATTCGCCCGTGCCTTGTGCGTCGAGAATCAGCGTGGTGAGCTTGCGCGCCAGATCGATCGGAAAGCTCTCGGCGACAAACACCAGCTTGCCGCGGGTCGTGATCACCACGGGACCTTCATTGGTCGAATACACTTCCTCTTCCGATGAGCCGCTGGATTGCGCATAGGTTTGCCCAACGTCCTGCTGTTTGACGCTCGAATATTTGCGGCCCAGGCTTGCGGAATACAGCTTGGCAAAATCCTGCGCAGAGGCGTCATTCTTCCATACCGAGAGATAAAAGAGCGCGAGCGATTGCGTCGTGCTCTGTTCGGCGGGCGTTGCAGCGCTGCGCAACTGGCCGGCCCAGTAAAGGCCGCCGTTCCATGCCGGCGTCAAGTCTCTTGCGGCGCTGTCGCCGCCAAAGAGTTCGGTGAGAATGTGCAGGTCCAGCTGGCCTACCTGACCGATGTCATAGGGCCGGTAAAGCGTGTCCACCAGCGGATGAATATCCGGTAATAGCGGCACGGCGGGAATGTGTTTCTTTTCATATTCGCGCGGATTGATGATTTCCCAGGTCGAGGTCGGCGGCCGGTCGAGCGCGTCGGCAAAGGCTGCCGTCTGTCCATCATCCATCCACACATCCTGTTCGAAACTCAGACCCTCGCGATACGGGAACAGCATGGACTCGGAGATGAGCAATGGGGCGCGGGCCATCACCGGCGAACTCTCGGAGCCAACCATCTGATTTTTCAACAAATCGAGCACCTCTGGATTCTTGACCAGGCTCATTCCATGCGGCTTGAGCATGTAGTCAAACATGACGGCTGTCGCCTGGCCCTCCGCAACCGCATCGCGCGCGGTATCCATCTCGTCTTTGGCCAGATGCTCCTGGTCTCCTTTTGCATCTGTCGAAACATCGTCTGGAGTCTGGTCGTCCCATTTTTCCAGGTCGCTGTGCTGATCCTGCAAGGCGTGCGTCAGCTCATGAGCCAGCACCGGTTTCTGTTCATCGACATCGATCCAGTCCAGCATATTCACTGTCTTGGTCTTCGAATCGTAATAGGCTTCGATCTGTTCCTTCAGCAGGGCCAGCAAAAACGGCTTGAGGTCGAAATCGCGATCCAGAAGGCCAAATTTTTTCAGCACGATTTCATCACGCTGCAGGCGCTTTGCACCTTCATCCTCATCGAACTTTTCTTTGAGGTAACTTTCGACAGCGGCGCGCGTCGTCAACTGGCGTTTTACGGGGCTCTTAATCGGAAGCCCCGTGTCGTCGGAGGAGAACTTCATCAACTCGTCCACCAGAGCGAACAGCTGCTTGGCCTGTTCGGGGGTAATGTGAAAATCGCCTGAGTCGGCTTTCGCCGCGGGAGGTTGCGAAGGCTGCGCAGGCGGCGTTTGCGGATTGGCCGGTGCCTGGCGTGGCTCCGCAGCCGCCATTGCCGCGGCCACGCAAAGGATCGCTGCAGGCAGCCATATCGGCAATGCCCAGCGTGTTGTTCTGTGTGGTCCGGTCATCGATTCCTCCCTCGAATCGGTCTCATGCATTGGATTCATCCACTCGCCAGCCTATCGGATTCGCCTTGTTGCTCCACCCTTGGACGAAAACCTGTCCGTGGAGAGCCGCGTTGGGTCCCCTACTCACCCAACCAGCCGTATCGGCATGTATGAGACCGATTGTAGGCCTACCCCGAAATGGAAGTCTCCAAGCCAGGATCCCACTCTATGCTCTGCCTGCGCTTCCAAGGCTATAATCAGGGTGCGGTCCCGCGCCAAGGTCGACCGCGAAGGTCCGCCGCGGCGGATGGAACAAATTTCCCATGACTGAAACCGATCTCACCTCTAGTCTGCAGGCTACCGCGTTGGCTGCGATGCTCGAAGCTGCCCATACGCCCCGCGAACTCGCCGTTTATCATGGAGCGCGTACTCCACAGGAATTGGACGCGCCGGACGTGGAAACAGCGGCGCTGGCCTTCGGGGCCGCCGTTCACGACCTGGGCTGGATCCGGCGCGTAGCCGTTCGCGGAGCAGACCGTTTCCGCTGGCTGAGCGGCATGGTGACGAACACCGTCAACGACCTGCTCCCGAATACCGGGGCATGGAACCTGATCCTGAATGCGCAGGGCCGGATTCAGGGCGAGCTGACGGTGTGGCGCGAAGGGGAAGAGCTTTCCCCGCAGCGGCGCAATCCCGCCCCGCCCGTCCGAAAAACAGGCGACAAGGCTTCCGGCACCCCGTTTGCCGGAGAATCGGGGCTGGAGCTCGAGATTACGGCAGACCAATATGACAAATTGCTGGCCCACCTGAACCACTTCATCATTATGGATGATGTTGAGCTGATTCCGGTTGGCGAAGAGCAGGTGGGCGAGGCGGGTTCGGAGACCACGATTGGGTTGACAGGCCCTCTGGCGCACGAGGTTCTGGAACGCCTGGGTCTGCCAACCTTTGCACATCCCATGACCAGCACCCGCGTGGAGTGGAACGGGCTGGACATGAGAGTCTTGCGCGGTTACGGCGTGCTCGCCCAGCATTATGAGTTCTGGCTGCCCTCTGCCGGACTCGGAAAATTGTGGTCGTGCCTGCGCACCGCGGGAGCGACGCCCATAGGTTGCGCATCGCTGGAGGCTTTTCGCGTTGCGGAGGGAATACCGGCCTACGGGACCGACATCGTCGAGCGCGATCTGCCTCAGGAAACCTCGCAAATGCGCGCTCTGCATTTCGGCAAGGGCTGCTATCTGGGCCAGGAGATCGTTGAACGCATCCGCTCGCGCGGCAACGTGCACCGGCATCTGCGTCCGCTGGAACTCGAAGGACCAGTACCGGCCGCAGGCACGGAACTCACAACGGAAGACGGAAAGACCGCCGGCCACATCACCAGCGCAACAACTTTGCCGCTGCCCTCGGGAACCCGCACCTTTGCGCTGGGCATGGTTCGCGCGGAAGCTGAGGCTGCCGACCAGGCGTTCAGGTTTGTGGCCGGATCCGCGCACGGAACAGCCCGCATTCTGGACTCGCCGCCTGTGCTGGGCCAGTCCCAAAGCAAATGAGCAGATGAGAAAATTGAGATCATGAGCGATACGCCAAAGTTCGAAGTGCCAAAGTTCGAAGTGATTGACCGCCGCAAGATCAAGGCTGAGGAGGAACGGGAGGGCTATCCTGCGCCCGCGGCCGAAGCTCCGGCGCCGTCCGAAGCTCCGGCCGCGCCCGGCGCCGGACCGCGCCTGGTGGTAACTGAGAGCCGCGAAGCCGATGCAAAGAAACCGCCGGTGAGCGCGGCCGACGAGGAGCTGGCCCGGGGAACGGAATCGGATGGAACGGAACCTGATCTGCCTGCCGCGCCTACCGCCGAGGAGAGCCATCAGCAAAAAGCCGCTTATGATGCTTCGGCTGAGCGGATCGAAGACCTTATCCGCGCGCAGAACCCCGGCGTGGGCAAGCAGCCGCCGGTCAGCTTTGAGCATCTCGTCCAGCAGTTTTACGTCTCCACCATGATCCAGATGGGTGCAGGCGCGCAAGAGGGTCAGCGTGCCCGCGTCGATATCCTTGGTGCGCGCAATACCATTGATCTGCTCGGCATCCTGGCCGAAAAGACGCGCGGCAATCTCACTGCTTCCGAAGATCGTATGCTGCAATCGGTGCTGTTCGAAGTCCGCATGGCGTTTCTGGAGTTGAGCAGCATGATCAATATGCAGAGCGTTCCGCCTCCGCCCACCAAACCAGGCAAGCGTTAGCTGCGGATGGAAGGCCAGCTCATCTTTCTGGGGACGGGGACTTCCATGGGAGTTCCCTCGCTCGGCTGCGCATGCACGGTCTGCACATCGGCAGACCCGCATGACAAGCGTCTGCGCCCTTCCGTGCTTGTGCGCTGGAGCGATCCGGCCTCCGGCGCGGAGCGCAACGTGGTCCGCAACGTGGTCATCGATACCGGCCCCGACTTCCGCGCGCAGGCGCTGCGCATCGGCCTGAAGCGCGTGGATGCGGTCTTCTACACGCACGGCCACGCCGATCATATCCTCGGCATGGACGATCTGCGTCCTTTAAGCTTCACGGCTGCCCGTGAAGGCGGCCCTATCCCGCTCCACGCCTCGCCGGATACCATTGCGATTCTCGAAAAGGTCTTCGACTACACATTTTCTGCGGATGCCACGTACATCAACCGCGCCCGCGTGCGAATCAAGCCGCTCGCTGCGCACGAAATCATTCACGGGGTGGATTTTCTGCGTATTCCGGTTCGCCACGGCCAGCAGGAGATTGACGGATTTCGTTTTGGCAACGCCGCGTACCTCACAGACGTAAGCATGATTCCCGACTCGAGTTTTGCGTTGCTTGAAGGCTTGGACGTGCTGGTGCTTTCGGCGCTGCGTCACACGCCGCACCCGAGCCACGCGACCGTCGAGCAGGCGCTCGGCTGGGCGCAGCGCATCGGCGCACGGCAAACCTGGTTTACGCACATCGCCCACGACCTGGGCCACGAAGAGACCAACTGTATGCTGCCTGCGAATGTGAAGCTGGCGTACGACGGGCTGAGCGTGCCCATAGCGCTATGAACGAACCTGCCGGCATGACATCCGATGCGGCTTCCGTGCCCGTCTTCCGCTCGCTGGAGGAGATCCCCGCCGGGTTCGGTCCCTCTGTGGCCGCGATCGGCAACTTCGATGGCGTGCATCTGGGGCATCACGAGATTCTTTCCGCCGTGACTCAGGAAGCGCGCGCACGGGGAGCGCGCGCCATCGCCATTACCTTTGATCCGCATCCGGAGCAGGTTCTGCGTCCGGCGCGGGCTCCGCAACTCATTACGCCGCTTGCGGAACGCGTGCGTCTGCTGGCTGAGACCGGGGTCGATGCCGTTCTGGTGCTTCCCTTCGATGCGGCGCTTGCGCAACTGGAAGCGCGGGATTTTGTGCAGAAGATTCTCGTGGGCGCACTCGGCATCTGCGGCGTGCACGAGGGCGAAAACTTTCGCTTCGGTCACGGGGCCAAGGCGGACATTCGTGCATTGGAGGCATTCGGCGCCGAGTTCGGCTTCACGGTGCATGTCCATCCAGCAGTCCTCGTGCGCGGGCTCGAAGTTTCAAGCTCTGCGATTCGCGCGCTCGTCGCCGCAGGCGACATGCGCCGCGCCCGCTGGATGCTGGGCCGGCCTTTTGCCGTGCTCTCCGCGCCTGCGCGTGGGCGCGGTATCGGCAGCAAGCTGCTGGTGCCCACGGTGAATCTCGCCCCTTATGACGGTCTGCTGCCTGCCTTCGGCGTCTACGTGACCTGCTTCACGATCGCCGGCCGCCGGTTCGAATCTGTATCCAACGTCGGCAACCGGCCTACCTTCGGGGAAGCGTCTTTCGCGGTCGAGTCGCACATCCTCAACTTCGAGCCGGTGGATTTAAGCCAGGACACGCCGCTTGAGCTCAAGTTCCTGCTGCGCCTGCGCGGCGAGATTAAATTCTCCTCGCCCGAAGCGCTGAAGGCACAGATCATGAAGGACGTGGCGCGTGCGCAGCGGTATTTCCGGCTTTGCCGCAGTTGACATTCCCGCCCTGTTGGCCGTCCTCCAGGCATCTCACAGATTTTTTGCCGCTTTGGGACGGCGGCTCCCGATGCCCCGCCCATGCTGACAACCCAGGCACTTAACGCGAAATGGTCATTGACGCGCCAATTTGGCTTCCAGTAGCATGGCGCTAACTCAGATACTGCAGTCTTTAGGTAACGCGACTCGACAGACTTCAAACGCAGAACCGCTCCCCCGCTCTGAAGTTCACCCTCGCCGAGGATGACGCATCACGCACAGATGGGGTATGGCCGTTCGCGATGTCGCATGTACGGATTCGGCGGAGCAGCCATTTTTATTGCTGCAAATAGCTGATCCCTTTGTACCAGCGCTGGTTCATGCATTGAAATGACCCAGCCAGGCGGATTCGCCAGGAGACCTCTATGCGTTATCGTTCTCTGTTGGGTATATCGCTGCTTGCATGCGCTCTGGTGCCGTTCACAAGCTGCACCAGTTCCCCTTCCCTGACTTCGATTGTGATCACTCCCAGTACGTATACGATCACGCTGGCGACAAGTGAATCCGGGTGTGGTTACTACGGAGGCTATTGGAGCTATGAGGCTACGGGGTACTATACGCACCCCGGCCATACTGCAAAGACGGAGGACATCACCGACCAGGTCACCTGGACCTCCCTGGCTCCGATCATGGTCACCATAAGCAGTACCGGAGTTGCCACGCCTACAGGATGCGCGACGGGAACCTCGCAGATCACAGCAAGTGCGCCCGGGTTTAACGGCACGATTATCGGCGCTTCGACATTCACTGTTCAATTGCCGGCGTCAAGTGACGTAGGCCGTGTGACGCAGCTCTCAATCGTTCCTTCTCAGAACCAGGCAGTTCCATTTGCGGTGACGGGAAAGACCGCAGACGGGGGCACGGTGGATGTAACGGATCACGTGACCTGGTCCTCAAGCAACCCGCAGGCAGCTACGATTGACGAAAATACCGGAGCCGTCACGATGATCAGCGCCGGCAAGACAACGATAACGGCCATTTATACCAATGCCGACGGTGGCATGGCGATGGGCACCAAGGCACTGACGGTAGCTCCATAGCACCAGACGCGTAAAACGGGACAGAACACTTCTTGACTCCAGTGTGAGATAGCAGGAAAGCCGCTCTTCGGGCGGCTTTTCCGCGTTTGAGGATGAAGTTTGAGATGCGGTCACGGGGTTCCGGCGGAGCGCGGCCCGCCTTGAAGGCGAGCCGGTTTTTGCGGGCCGCTTTGGCAGGTAGTGGCTCAGTTTGAACGCACATTCTTCAGGGGCTAAAGCCCGCCGTTCATTTGCGTGATTTCGGCACGACTAAAGTCATGCCCCGTTACAAAGCAAATTGAAACTGAGCCACTACTCTTTGGCAGGGACATGAGTCGGCGGCATTTAGACTGGTAAGGTCCGCCTGAACGTGATGACCCACCGGTTTGGAGCCCTTCGCCGCTTTCGTTTCAATCGGCCGCAGCGCATTGCGGCGGCGATGCTGGCAATCTTCCTCCTACAGGGACTTTGGATCACGGCGCACCAGACGCTCACCGATCGCGATTACCAATATGCGCGGTGCGGCCGCGAGACGTGGGAGCGGCCCTCGGCGCTCGCGGGTTATTACACCAGTTGCGGCAATATCCATGATGGGATTCTGGCGTACCGGTTGGCCGGGCTGCCGCTCACATTGAACCTGCTGGCTGAGCGCGGCCTGGATTGGTTTCGCAAGCCCGAAAACAAAGTTGTGCAAACGGGTGGAGAACTGAATATATGGGAGCTGCGCCACCAGATGACGCATATCCTGCTGCTGCTGCGGCTGCCGTTTCTCTTCGCCGGGTGCGTACTGGGCGGGTGTATCTGGTGGGTGACGCGGCGGCTTTACGGCAATCTTGGCGGTTACACAGCATTGGCGCTCTATTGCTTTTGTCCCGCGATGCTGAAAGCGTGTGTTTCGCCTAATACGGAAGGCCTCGCGGCGCTGGGCGTCTACGGCGGCATCTACACCTGCATCGGCGTGGCCCACGCCATGCAGGGGCCGCGCCGCAAATGGCGGCCGAGACTCATCCTGCTCACGGTGCTTTTTGGGCTGGCTGCCGCCTCGCACATTGCAGCTTTGCCGGTGACAGCGGTGCTGGGTCTACTCCTGATGCTCTGGGTGGCGGAAGGCCACAGGAGCCAGGCGCTGCCGGTAATTTTGGCGGCGTGTTGCGGCGCGCTTGCGTTGCTTTTTGCGGGCTACGGATTTTCACCCGACGCCTTCAGTTATGTCTTTCGCTCTGCCGCGGGATTTCTCTGGTTCTCCGCCGATCCCGCCCGGCGTTTTTTCTCGACGTTCGCGGAAGCCGGAGTCACAGTGGCCGCAGGCGCGGCTTGCGCGCTCTATCTCGCATTGCGCAGATCCCGTTACTTCGGCAACACGGCTCCATTGCTTTGCGCTGGGGTCTGCATGGCGCTGATCATGACGGGCACGCCGGGAAGCCCTTGGATGTGGTCGCTGCCGTTTGTCTTCACGTTCACGGGCGGCGTCTTTGCTGACGCATACGAGAGCCCGCGAAGCCGGCTTGCCGTGGCCGCAGCAGGAGCCATTGTCGCGTTACAGGCCGTGCTTTGCGTGCTGAATTTGCCCGCGCTGATCGGCTGAGACAGGCAGCCATTTCCGCATTCAATCGAAGGCCGGCCGAGAGCATTTCCGGCACCGGTTTCAACCTCGTTTTCCACTTCGATTCATTCTTCATAAACCCATGCAAAACAATAAGTTATTTAAGCCAATCCGCCTTGCTAAAAGGTCTTCCTAACGCATAAAATAGTCCTATAAGCTTGCGGACCCGGCCCTTCCTTTTCCGGACATTTTTTGCCGCCTTCCAACTGGCTTAGAAAACCTTCTTATGGCAGACGATCAGAACCCTCAGCTTCCTCTTGATGGCGGCGTGCCGCCTAACAGCGGGTCGAGCCTTGTCCCGATCAACATCGAAGAGGAGATGCGCCGCTCCTATCTCGACTACTCGATGAGCGTCATCATCGGGCGAGCGCTACCCGACGCGCGCGACGGCCTCAAGCCGGTACACCGGCGCGTGCTCTACACCATGAGCGAGATGGGCCTCGAGCACAACAAAAAGTACACCAAGTGCGCCAAGGTGGTGGGCCAGGCCATGGGCGTCTACCACCCGCACGGCGATTCGGCCATCTACGACACGCTGGTCCGCATGGCGCAGCCCTTCTCGCTGCGCTACCCGCTGGTCGACGGGCAGGGCAACTTCGGCTCGGTGGATGGCGATCCGCCCGCGGCCATGCGCTACACCGAGTGCCGCATGGAACGCATTGCCGGCGAGCTGCTGGCCGACATCGAGATGGAGACCGTGGATTTGGTGCCGAACTACGACGAGTCCACGCTCGAGCCTACCGTGCTGCCCACGCGCCTTCCCAACCTGATCGTGAATGGATCGAGCGGCATTGCGGTGGGCATGGCGACCAACATTCCGCCGCACAACCTGACTGAAATTGTGAATGCGGCCATCGATCTGGTCAAGAATCCGAAGGCGGGCCTGATCGAAGTGCTCAAGCATGTGCAGGGCCCGGACTTCCCCACTGGCGGCTTTCTCTATGGCAGGGCCGGCATCGCGCAGGCCTACAAAACCGGCCGCGGCCGCTTCATGATGCGCGCCCGCGTGGCCATGGAGAACCTGACCAAGGAAAAGCAGGCGATCATCGTTACCGAGATCCCGTACCAGGTAAACAAGGCCAAGCTCATCGAGCGCATCGCCGAGCTGGTGAACGAGAAGATCGTCGATGATATCGCCGACGTGCGCGATGAGAGCGATCGCGACGGCATGCGTGTGGTTATCGAGCTCAAGCGCAGCGCGCAGCCGGAGATTGTGCTTAACCAGCTCTACAAGCACACGCAGATGCAGGAGAGCTTCTCGATGATCTTCCTGGCCGTGGTCAACGGCCAGCCGCGGGAGCTGGGTCTCGATGCGGCGATTCGCGTCTTCATCGATCACCGCATCGACGTGGTGCAGCGCCGCACCGTCTATCTGCTGCGTAAGGCGCGCGAACGCGAGCACATTCTCGAAGGCCTCAAGATCGCGCTTGACAATCTCGATACGGTGATCCGCATCATTCGCAGTTCAAGTTCGCGCGCGAACGCACGCGAGAACCTTTATGCGTGGGGCAAGGGCAACGAGATCGTGATCAACCTCGACCGCGAGCGGCTGCCGGGCGAAGAGCGCGGCCTCACGTTGCGGCAGATCGATGCCATCCTCGAGCTGCAGCTCTACCGGCTCACACAGCTCTCCATCGACGAGTTGCTGAACGAGTTGAAACAGGTGCGCGAGCGCATCGCCGAGTATGAAGAGATTCTCGCGAGCGATGCCAAGCTGCGCTCGGTGATCATCAAGGAGCTCGAAGAGGTCCGCGACAGGTACGGCGACAAGAGGCGCACGGAGATCATCGATGAAAGCGCCGAACTGCAGCTCGAAGACCTGATCGCCGACGAGCAGGTAGCCGTGACGGTCAGTCATCAGGGCTACCTGAAGCGCACGCCGATCTCTACTTATCGCCAGCAGCGGCGCGGCGGCGCGGGACGCACGGGCATGAAGACCCGCGAAGAGGACTTCGTCTCGCAGCTCATCGTGGACTCGACCCACGCCTATCTGCTCTGCTTTACCAACACCGGCCGCGTCTATTGGCTCAAGGTCTACGAGATTCCCGACGTGGGCGCAGCGGGCAAAGGCAAGTCCATCCAGAGCCTGCTCGACCTGCAGCCCGGCGAGAATGTGCGCGCCATTCTGCCGGTGCGCGATCTTGAGGAAGAGGGCAAGTACATCTTCTTCGCCACGCGCAACGGCATTGTCAAGAAGACTCCTCTCAAAGACTTCTCCAACGTGATGGCACGGGGCATTATCGCCATCGCCATCGACAAGGATGATGATCTGGTCACCGCCGGACTCACCAACGGCAAGCAGTACATCTTCCTGGCCACGCGTGAGGGCATGGCCATCCGTTTCCAGGAAGAGTACGATCCCGAGCGCAGCGGCATCGGCCTGCGTCCCATGGGCCGCAACGCCGCCGGCAACAAAGGCATCTCGCTCAAGAAGGGTGATTATGTCATCGGCGCAGCCATCACTGATTCCGACGAGACGCGCGATACCGAACGCGACGAGTGCGCCAAAGCTCGCGGCCTCAGCGACAAGCTTGCCGCCCTGCGCAAGGCCTACGATTCCGCGCGGGATGCGCTGCAGAAGGCGCGCGAAGACCGCCGTAACGGTTCACCCGACGACGAAAAGCTCAAGGCAAGGGAAAAGAACGCGGAGAAGGCCCTGGAAGACGCCGAAAAGGCGCTCAAGGAGCTCGACGAAAAGCTCTGCGTCACGCAGTCGCTTATTCTTACCGTCACGGAGAACGGCTTCGGCAAGCGTACCGATGTAGACGAGTATCGCCTCACGGCGCGTGGCGCGCAGGGCGTCAATAACCTGAAGGCAACGCCCAAGGTCGGCAAGACTTCGTCCATCCTGCTCGTCAACGAAAACTCGGAGCTCATGGTCATCAGCCAGTTCGGCAAGATCATCCGCATCGACACCAAGCAGGTGCGTGCGGCCGGACGCGCCACGCAAGGCGTGCGTCTGTTGAATCTTGAGCCTGAGGACAAGGTCGCAGCCGCGGTGATCATTCCGCCGGAAGAGGTGAGCAAAGACGACGAGCCGACGCTGTTGCAGTGAAGCCGGGGTTGCTGACATCTTCTATGATGAGGATCGACTACACGATGTCCGCAACCGGAGCCAAACCGATCGGAGCAGCCAATGAAGCCGGCGCTGCGCTGGCCGTGCGGCAGATGTTCGATGCGATTGCGCCGCGTTACGATCTTCTGAACCACGTGCTCTCGGCCAGTGTGGACCGCCTCTGGTGGCGCCGCGCCGCGCGGCGGTTCCGCGAGGTGCTCGCCCGGCCGGAAGCGGCCATCCTCGACATCTGTTGCGGCACGGGCGACATGACCATGGCGCTCATGAAGCATCGACCTCCGAACGCGCAGCCTGTTCTTGCCGCGGATTTTGCGCGCGGCATGTTAGAGCGTGGAGCACATAAGTTCTGCCGTCATGATGTGCGCGTGATCGAGGCTGACGCACTGCATCTGCCGCTCCGTAACGAGTCGCTCAATCTCATCGTGACGGCATTCGGGTTCCGGAACCTCGCCAATTACGAGGCCGGATTGCGCGAGTTCCATCGCGTGCTCAAACCCGGCGGCCAACTGGGCATTCTCGAATTCAGTGAACCCGGCGGAGTCTTTGGAAAGGCCTACGCGGTCTACTTCCGGCATGTGCTTCCGGCGATTGGCCGCATCTTCTGCGGCAAAGACGGACCGTATCGTTATCTGCCTGCGTCGGTGGGCAGCTTTCCTCCGCCGGCCGAGATGCTGGACCTGATGCAATCGGCAGGCTATATGGAATGCGCATGGCAGCCTTACACGTTCGGCGTCGCCGGCTTGTACACGGCCACGCGAACATCCGTAATCGAGAGCCTGCTATGAAGCAAGCTGTCTCCAGCATGCCGGCGCCGGGCGAAAGCGCTTCCCGTCATCCAGTTTTCGATCCGGCGGGGATCTCCGCGCAAAAGCGGCGCGTGGCGCGAGACTCCATGTCCGCTGCCGCGGCCATGACGTTTCTAAAGCTTGGCGCTGGCCTTTTCTCAGGCTCGTTGGGTGTTCTCTCCGACGCAGCACACTCGGGGCTCGACCTCGCAGGCGCGGCGCTCACCTTCTTCTCTGTTCGCGTGAGCGATAAACCGGCCGATGAAGAACATGCGTACGGCCACGGCAAGGTGGAAAATCTCTCCGCATTTGCCGAAGCCGGTCTGATGGCTATCTCCTGCGCGTGGATTATCTGGGAGGCGATCCAGCGCATCTTTTTTCATCCCGCGGAACTGCGCCACGACCTGTGGCCGGTGCTGGTGCTGCTCGCGTCCATTGGCGTGGATGCCTGGCGGTCGGGACAGTTGCGCGCCGTGGCCCGTAAAACGGGATCGCCTGCGCTCGCGACCGATGCATCGCATTTTGCCTCCGATATCTGGGCTACTCTCGCAGTGCTGGCGGGTCTGTGCGCAACGTGGCTGGGCGCGCAGCTCGGCATTCCCTGGCTGCGCTATGCCGATCCGTTCGCAGCGGTTGTGGTCTCCGTGATGATTTTGCGCATGACGATTCGGCTGGGCCACGAGGCGGTCGAAGCACTCGTGGATGAAACACCGCCAGAGACCCGGCGCCTGATTGCGCGCGAGGTGCAAAAGGTACAGGGCGTGTTGGCCGTGGAGCAGGCGCGCGTGCGCAAAGCCGGCGCAGACTACTTCGCCGATCTCACGCTGGCGCTGCCGCGGCGCTCGACCTTCGAACACACCGGCGAGCTTGTGCAGGCGGCTACCGCGGCCGTACACCGCGTGCTGCCGGGTGCCGACGTGGTTGTGCGCACGGTGCCTCGCCAAACACGCGCAGAGAGCATCTTCGACCGCGTGCGTGCTGTGGCCGCGCGCAACAACGTGTCCGTGCATGAATTGAGCATTCAGTCGCACAATGGACGCCTGCATGTCGAGTTGCACATCGAAATTGAAGAAAACATGAGGCTGCGCGAGGCCCACGGCTTTGTCAGTTCGCTCGAAGCGGAGATTCTGCACGAGGTTCCCGAAGTCGACGCGGTGCTGACCCACATCGAAAGCGAACCGGCCACGATTGAGCAGCCCAAGGAGGTGGTTGTTGAAGACCGCAGGGTGGAACTTGCACTGCGCGCCGCAGCCGCGGCCTTTCCCGACATTGTGGATGTACATGCAATTGCAGTCAGCCATACCGGCGAACATCTCTCCGTCACCTGCCACTGCACGCTGGCCGATGAGCTGCCCATGCACCGCGTTCATGAGATCATCACCGCGCTTGAGGACCGCTTCAAGCTGGAGTGCCCGGAGGTCTACCGGGTTACCATTCATCCCGAGCCGGTGACGGATAATAGACGTTAAAGAACTGCGTCTTGCGAGGAATTTCGCAGCATGAAAAGCCGATCGATCGTAGGTTTCTTCCGTGTGGCTTCACTGCTGATGTTACTCGTCGCGGTCGCCCTGCTCGCCGCCGTCACAACGATGCATTTTGCCATTCATGGCGCAGAGGTGCAGGTGCCGGCGCTCAAGGGAATGACGGTAGCCGATGCGCGCAGTGAGACGGACGGGCTGGGTCTGAACCTGGACGTGGACAATCGCTACTATTCAGGCGAGGTTGCGGCGGGACACATTCTTACGCAGTCGCCCGCGGCGGGAACCGTCGTGCGGCGTGAGTGGCGCGTGCGGGTCTCAGAAAGCCTGGGGCCGCAGCAGGTGGATGTGCCCGCCACTGCGGGCTTGGAGGAGCGGGTCGCCACGTTGGGCCTCCGCCGCGCCGGACTTGAAGTGGGCGCGACGGCGCGCCTGCCCAACGCCAACGTGCCGGAGGGAACCGTGCTGGCGCAGGACCCGCCCGCCCATGCGCAGGATATTGAGCAGCCCACTGTAAACTTGCTCGTGGCCGTGCCGGACGACCAGGTGCCGGATGGATATGTCATGCCCGACATGACGGGATTGCCCGTGGTCACTGCGCAGATGGAGCTGACCAAAATCGGCATCAAGACAGACCCGCCGACTTATGTCGACGTGATGATACAACCGGTGGGAAGTGGAAACGAACCTCCCAAGATGCCCGTCAAACCCGGCTCCGTGTTATCGCAGTTTCCTGCGGCTGGAGCGCGCGTGGACCAGAGCACAATGGTAAAGCTGACGGTGGCGAAGTGAGGCGAGGAGAATAACCGCATGGGTTTGAGTGAAGACATCGACCGCATCGCGTTGCAGGAGCGCGAGCTGCGCCTGCCCCGGCTGGACGCACGCACCGCGTGGGAGCTCGGGGCGTTGCTCAAGGCCATGGCGGAAGAACGCAGTTTGAGCCTTGTCGCCGATGTGCGACGCTTTGGCCAGCCCTTGTTTTACGCAGCGCTCGAAGGCACTACACCCGACAATGCGGAGTGGGTGCGCAGAAAAAGCAATGTCGTCGCGCGCTTCCACCGCAGTTCCTACGGCTTCGGCTTAAACCTGCGCATGAAGAACACAACCCTGCTGGAACGCTATGGCCTGCCCGTCGCTGATTATGCAGCCGACGGTGGAGCGTTCCCCTTGCATGTGGCGGGAGCAGGCATCGTGGGTAGCGTGACTGTCTCAGGACTGCCTCAGCGAAGCGATCATGAGCTTGTCGTCGAGGCGTTGTGCACTCTGTTGGGCCGCGACTATGCTGACCTGAAGCTGGGACCTGAATCGGCTTAGAGCGGCTTTCCGGTTCACATGCGACATTTCTGCCGCAACTGGAAAACCGCCGCAAAAGCTACCCGGTCCATTGCGCGCAGAGGCAAGATCACTGCGCGGGCTTCTCGATCAGCGCGATGAAAAAGCCGTCCGTGTGAAGCGAACCGGGTAACAGGCGCAAAAAGCCTTCGGGCGTGAGACGCGCGCGCAGTTGCTGAGCGCCATTCTGCGTGAGAAATCCTTTCTTGCGCAATAATTCGATTGCGTGTTCCAGCGAAATCCCACGAATACGGGAAGATCGTGACAGAACCTCAGCCACCACATGCTCATTCTCTTCTGGCTCCAGCGAACAGGTGGAATAGATCACGCGGCCGCCAGGACGCACTGCGCGCAACGCACCATGGAGAATCGCTTTCTGACGCTCGGCATGGAGCGCCAAGTCTTCAGGGCGCAGCCGATGGCGAATCTCGGGATTGCGGCCTAGCGTGCCGGTGCCGCTACACGGTACATCCGCTAACGCGAGATCGAAGACGTCCTCTGCATCGAATGCGCTCACATCGGCCAGCCGGCATTCAATTTGGCCGGCATAGCCTGCCAGCCGATCGCGCATCCGTGCGAGCCGCTGCGGGCTGGCCTCGCAGGCCACAATGCGCGCCTGCGGATGGCGTCCGGCGAGGACGAGCGTCTTGCCGCCCGGCGCAGCGCAGGCATCTAAGATGCCTTTTACTTTTTGGTTAAGATTTTCGATTGAGCAAGCAGCGATCTCAGCAATCAATTGCGAGCCTTCATCCTGGATGCGAACCCGTTCCTCGCGAAACGCCGCGGTCGCGGTAACGTCGCCGGAAAGCACAGTTCGCGCTGCCATAAGCAATTCGCCCGAAGCGAGTTCGATTCCCGCGTGAATCAGTTCGGCTTCGGCATCCGGCCCTTCGACGCGCAGCGACAACGCGGGTTGTGACTGCCCGTGACGGCAGACGGCTCGTGCCGCATCTTCGCCGTAATGGGCGATCCATCGTTCGACCATCCACGCGGGATGAGACTGGGCAGAGGATTGCTCCGAAAATTCCGCGCACGGAGCGCCGGCGAGCTTGCGCAAAACCGCATTCACCATGCCGGAGGCGAATCGATGACCGGTTTGTTTCACGAGCTCGACGCTCTCACCGATCGCTGCATGAGCGGGAATGCGATTGAGACAGAACAGTTGGAACGCACCGAGCCGGAGAGCAATCAGCACCTCCGGATCGAGCTTCGCGCCTGGTTTATTGAGAAAGGCTTTGATCAGCTCGTCCAGCCGGAGCTGCCAGCGCAGCACGCCGAGCACAAGCGCGGTTGTCAGGTTCCGGTCAGCGGGCAAAAGAGCGCTGATCGCTTCACCGCGCAGCAGATCGTCAGCGTGGGATTGGTTGCGATCGACAGCCAGCAGGATGCGGAAGGCGGCGCGGCGGGCGGGTGAGATTTCGGGCACGCGGTCAACCTAAATGCGCGTCGGCGTCAAGCGGGTTGCCGCGCAGAAACTCCGCTGCCGGCAGACGCTTCTTGCCTTCAAGCTGCACTTCGAGCAGTTCCAGCCACGTGTTTTCCGCGCAGGCGACAAAGAACCGGTGGTTCTCCACACAGATGCAGCCAGGCTGCGCAAGTTGCGCGTGCGCAGCATCAGGCTCGGCAACCACGGCCATGCGATGCACAATCAGTTTCTTGCCGCCGAGCGTGGTAAATGCGCCGGGCCACGGCTGAAAGCCGCGCCAGCGATTGTAAATTTCGTGCGCCGTGCGGCCGGCGAAATCCATACAGCCATCTTCGCGATTGAGCAGCGGGGCGAATGTAGCAGATTCGTGATTCTGCGGCTGCGGCCGGATCGCTCCGCTGGCCAAGCCTGCCAGCGTTTCGACGATGAGCGGCGCGCCTGCGCGCGCAAGGATCTCGAAAAGTTCGATCGCCGTTTGATCCGGACCGATCTCATGCGTCTGCTGCAGCAGGATCGGGCCGGTATCGAGACCTTCTTCGAGCAGCATCGTCGTGTTGCCGGTGAAAGCGTCGCCCATCGCAATGGCCCATTGAATAGGCGCAGCGCCGCGATACTTGGGCAAGAGCGACGCGTGCAGATTGATGCAGCCGAGCCGTGGCAGCGCGAGCATCCACGGCGGAACGATGCGGCCGTAGGCGACCACAATGATTCCATCGGGCGCTGCCGATTCAAGCTGCGCGCGAAACGCAGCGTTACTGCGAATCTTTTCAGGCTGCGTGACGGGAAGACTCGCGGCCAGCGCAGCCTGCTTCACCGGAGTCGGCTTGAGCAGTTGCTCGCGGCCAACAGGACGATCCGGCTGCGAAACGACCAACGCTATATCGTGGCCTGCAGCGAGCAGCGCTTCCAGCGTAGGGACGGCGAACTGCGGAGTCCCGCAGAAGACCAGCTTCAGGCGTCCTGCAGCAGCGGCCATCGGCGCCTTACCATTTCCCTTCGCTCTGCAGCTTGCGAATCTTGCGCAGGTTCAGGTTGCGCTTGAGCGGGCTCATGCGGAAGATGAATAAAATGCCGTTGAGGTGATCGATTTCATGCTGGAAGGCGCGAGAGAGCAGCTCTTCGCCATCCATTTCGAACCACTTGCCGTGCTCATCCTGGGCGCGGATGCGCACCTTGGCCGCGCGGGCCACTCTCTCACGAATGTCAGGAAAGCTCAGGCAGCCCTCTTCTTCATAGAGCTTGCCTTCGCTCGAAATGATCTCCGGATTGATGAGCACCAGTTTGTCTTTGGGTTCTTTGCCTACGCTCAGGTCGATCACGGTAAGCCGCTTGGAGATGCCGACCTGTGGCGCCGCCAGGCCGATGCCCTGCGCGGAGTACATTGTCTCGAACATGTCGGCTACCAGTTGGCGCAGTTCGTCGTCGAATTCGGTTACCGGCTCGCCGGGCTGCGAGAGCACCGGCTCGGGATATTTGACAATCTTTCGGACCATGCCGCCTGCTAGTAGCTCCGTATCTGTTCGAGGTAACTGTCGAAGTTCCGCTTCAATTCAAGAAGAGAGTCCCCGCCGAACTTCTGCTGCGCCACGTTGGCGATGGTCAGTGCCACCATAGCTTCGGCCGCTACGCCCGCCGCGGGAACCACGCAGATATCGCTGCGCTCATAGCTGGCGCTGGTGGGCTCACGCGTATCGAAGCGCACCGATTCGAGCGGCCGGCGCAGCGTGGAGATGGGCTTCAAATAGCCGCGCACCACAATATCCTCGCCATTCGAAACCCCACCTTCAATGCCGCCGGCGTTGTTGTGCGGTCGGGTAAAACGGGTAGGTTTGCCGTTGTCCTCCACTGCATAGTGGATGGGATCATGCACCTGCGAACCGAAAGACTCGGCAGCGGTGACGCCGCGGCCGATCTCGACAGCCTTCACCGCCTGCAGGCTCATTACCGACCAGGCCAGCAGCCCATCGAGCCGCTCGTCCCAGTTCGCATAGGTGCCCAGTCCCGCGGGGACGTTGTGAACCACCACCTCAAAGACGCCGTTTACCGTGTCGCCGGTGCGCGCCGCCTCTTCCACTTCTTCTTTCATGCGCGCTTCGGCTGCGGGATCGACGCAGGCGAGCATCACTTCGTCTTTGCCGGCGGTAGCAACAATCTCGTCCCACGCAGCCGCGCGTTCGAGCTCGACATGACCCACGCGAACGACGTGGCTCAACACATCCATTCCCAATGCGCGCAGAAAGAGCTTGGCGAAGGCTCCGGCGGCCACACGTGAAGTCGACTCGCGGGCCGAAGCGCGTTCCAGCACGTAACGGGCATCAGGAAAGTTGTACTTGAGCGCCCCGGCGAGATCGGCGTGACCGGGCCGAGGTGAAGCAACCGCCTGATGCTTGGCAGGATCGCCAGCCTCAACGGGCAGTTTTTCTTCCCAGTTCTTCCAGTCACGATTCACAATCTCGATTGCAATCGGCGAGCCAATGGTCTTGCCGTGCCGGACTCCGGAAAGAATGTGCGCCTTGTCGGTCTCGATCTTCATGCGGCCGCCGCGGCCATAACCCTGCTGGCGCCGCCACAGTTCACGGTTGATGAATTCAAGATCGACATGCACGCCAGCGGGCAGCCCGGAGATCAGCGCAATCAAGGCCTCGCCGTGGGATTCGCCGGCGGTGGAAAAACGGATCATATTGATTTCATTGTAATGGAGAGGCAGAGAACAGGGATCAGAGGTCAGAGATCAGGGGATCAGCAGTTTGTGCCAATGGAGCGGTCGCACCTCGACCCGCCAGGCACTTCTGTTCCCTGTTCCCTGTTCCCTGTTCCCTGTTCCCTGTTCCCTGTTCCCTCGAATATTATGGCTTGCATGTCCTATTTTCTTTTCAAGAGCGAGCCCGATGTTTATTCCTTCGACGATCTGCTGCGCGATGGCGAAACCGTATGGGACGGCGTAACCAACCCCACCGCCGTCAAGCATCTGCGCGAGATGAAGGCCGGCACGAAGTGGATCTTCTATCACACGGGTGACGAAAAAATAGCCGTCGGCACCGGGACCGTGGTCAGCGTGGATCCGAGCAATCCCAAGGTGCCCATCGTGCGCGTGAAGGCGGGCAAGCGCTTGAAGCAGCCAAAGACGCTCGCGGCGATTAAGGCAGAGAAGCTGTTTGCCGATTCACCTCTGGTGCTGATCGGACGGCTCTCAGTTGTACCGCTTACGGAAGAACAGTGGGGCTGGCTCGTGAGTTAAGCGGCAACTTTGTCATGAGCCAGACGGAGCGGTAGAGTCGGCTGAGTCGATATTTGCTTCTTGCTGTTCCCTGATATCTGCCCCCTGATCCCTGATCTCTGTTCCCTGTTCCCTGCCTTCGCCCAGCCAACGCCTGGTGTTCAGCAACTGCCGGTTATCGAGCGACCAGACTTTTCCTGTCAGCTCATCGTGGGCTTTGCCTTCACGCAAAGATTTTTCAAACTCATTCGTAACCGCCTGCATCTTGGCATCGAAGTCGTCGATGAAGTTGAGGGCCAGCGCCTCGGGAATCATGGGCAACTTGGGCGAGCCGAACTCGAGCTTGCCGTGATGCGAAAGAATCATGTGCAGAACGAGCGTGCGCAGTTTGCCGGGAAAATCGGGCAGCGTGGCGATCGTTTTTTCGACGAGATCAACGCCCATCTGGATATGTCCCAGCAGAACGCCTTCGAGGGTGTATTCAAAGCCCGCGGTCCAACTTAATTCGCGAATCTTGCCGATATCGTGCAGGATCACACCGGTGATGAGCAGGTCGCGGTCGAGGATCGGGTAGTGCGCGGCCACGCGCTCGGCCAGGCCGAGCAGGCTGACAACGTGTTCCAGCAAGCCACCAAGCCAGGCGTGATGCAGACCGCGCGCGGCGGGCGCTTCGCGATAAGCATCGGCAATCACCGGGTCGGTAAGAATGGCCATAAGCAAGCCCTTGAGGTCAGGATTCGCGAGGCTCTCCACACTGGCCAGAAGCTGGCTCCAGAGAACGTCCACATCGAAGGCCGTTGCGGGCAGAAGATCGGATTTATCGACTTCGAGCGGCAGCGCGAGGCGGAGCTGATCGATCTTGATCTGGCAGCGGTCGTCAAAACGCGCAGTACAGCCGCGCACCTTCACCGTATCGCCGCGGTCGAAGTTCTTCGCAATGCGGGGGTCGCCCGGCTCCCAGGCGCGCGCCTCGACCTGGCCCGTCTTGTCGCCGAGCATCAGGTTCAGGTACGGCTTGTTGGTCCGCGTGGTCCGCAGTTGCTTCGCAAGCACAAGGAAAAAACCGTCGAAGGGTTTTCCCTCTTCAAACGAGGCCAGATCGGCGATATAGATATCCTTCATTCTGCCCGCAAGCATACAGCAATTGACGCGCGCCAGAAAGTTGGTTTCATACTCCCGGGCCAGTCCATGTGAAAAGATGCCTATGGGCAAACCACCATGGATTCCGAACTTGAAAACAACAGATTTGTCATCCGGCCTATGACTTCCAAAGACGCCGCTGCGGTGAGCGGACTCACGAGCGAACTCGGCTATGAACGACCTGCCGCAGAGACCGCGGAGTGGATCAGGATGCTGCCGTCCCGCGCGGAAACCCAGGCTGCCTTCGTGGCATGTGTGGCCAATGAAGTAGCGGGCTGGATCGAGGTTTCCATCACACATCACTTGCAGGTGCCGCCATTCGCCTTGATCGGTGGATTGGTCGTGAAAGACGGCTTCCGCGGCATGAAAATTGGCCAGCGCCTCTGCCAACGCGCCGAAGCCTGGGCCTGGGAGCGCGGCATG
Organism: Acidobacteriaceae bacterium; assembly: GCA_030037705.1. GTDB lineage: Bacteria > Acidobacteriota > Terriglobia > Terriglobales > Acidobacteriaceae > Telmatobacter. Next base: position 42,878 of record JASHQE010000071.1, read on the forward strand.
GAGATGATGCGCGTGACCTCGCGTAGTACACGCGCGGATGCGCACCGGTTCTACCTGCGCGACGGATACAGCATAGTCAAAACATCGCTCGTGTTCAAAAAGAGCCGCCCGCAACAGCCCCACAAATGAGTTGGCCCACAAATGAATCGGGCCTGAAACCAAAGTCTCAGGCCCGGCTCGTCCTGGCGGTTAGCTGAAAAGCTACTGCTTCGGCGCATCCGTCGGCGCAGGTGCTCCAGGAACAGGAGCAATCGGCGTAGGCTGCTGCGGGGGCGCCTGGGTTGCGTCGTCGGAAGGAGTCTTTTTCTTGTCGGCCAGGCGCGTCTTCTCACCGGCCGTTTCGGCCTTCTTTTTCTTTTTGCCGGAGGTATCGCTGCCCAGACCCAATGGAGCCGATTGTGTCTGCTGATCGGCTACCTCGGCCGCATCAGGGGGCGCGGGTGCCGATGCGTCAGCCTGAGGCGCAGCCGACTTGCTCTTCTTGGGCGCCCTGGCGCGTTCGCTGAAGCGGGTCTTCTGGTCCGATCTGGTTGGCTCCAGAGGATTTGCCGGCTGATCGGCGTTGTTAGCCGTTTCCGGCAAGGCCCCCGCATTTTCGGTAGAGGTGTTGGCGGTTGCTGCAGGCAGAGTCTCGCGCGGCGCCTGGCCGAAACGAATCTTTTCCTTCTTACCCGGCTTTTCAGTTGCCTGCTCAGAGTTCTTATCGCTCTTTTTCGATGTGTCTTGCGAAGCTGCGGCCTGTTCCGGCGCAGGCGCCATCTCAGACGATTTCTGACGGAAGGTGTGCGTGCTTTCGCGGAAGCGGGTGCGCTCCACCTTGGCCTTCTTCTTGGGCGAAGGCGGCACGTAGGCGCTGAACGAGATGCTTGGATGTAGCTCGGCATACGTCGCGCCGGTATCGACGTAACCAGGCTTGATAAAGATCGCGGCCTCGTCGCGCATCTTGTTCAAGTACGCGCGAATCGCCGGTTCCATGCGGCTTTCATAGAGAGCCTCTTCCACCTGCTCCTCGACATTTTTGTATGGAGCGGGGCCGCCGGCGTTATGCTGCACCACCTTGAGGATGATGTAACCCTGGCGCGTAAGGATCGGGTCGGTGTACTGGCCTGTGCCGAGCGAAAATGTTTTGTCCTCCAGCACCTTGGGCAACTGGCCTTGTTTGTACTGGCCCAGGTCGCCGCCCTCGCCGGCGGTCGGTCCCTCGCTGAAGCTGCGCGCCAACTGCGCAAAGTCACCGCCCGCGTGCAGACGGGCTTCAATGTCGTCGGCCTTGGTTTTGGCCGCGGCCTGCTTCGCCGCGTCGTCAGGGCTGGCCGCGACGAGAATCTCACTCAACCGCTCGCTCTCAGGCTGCGTAAACTCTGCCTTGTGCTCTTCGTAGTAGCGCATCGCCTCGCCGGGCGTGAACTGGATGTGCTCGCCGACTTCCTGGCGCATCACTTCCTGGGTGATGATCTGGTTGCGGATATTGGCTTTGAAGTCCTCGAACGAGACGCCTTGCTCCTTGGCGGCCTTTTCCAGGTCCTCGATGGAGTCAAGGTTGTATTGCTTGCGAATCTCGTCCAGCCGCTTCACCAGTTCGGTCTCGCCCGTGATGCCGAGTTCCTTGCCTTTGGAAAGCCAGAGCTGCTGGTCGACCAGGCTGCGCAGCAGATCCTTGCGCGCGGCGGCCATCTGCTGCATGGAATCGCCGCGCTGGCGCGCCTCCTGGTCCATCTCGTTCATCGCGCGGTCGTAGTCAGACTGGGTGATGATCTGGTCGTTGACGCGGGCGATGATGTCCTCGACCACCGCGCCGCCATATGGGCTGGAGGGCGCGCCGTTCTGGGTGTGCGCCGGAAGAGCGGCAGCGAGCAGCAGCGTGCCGAACGCAGTGGAAGCGAAAAAGAGTTTGTGATTCATAAATTCAGCACGCGCCGGCGGCAGAGTCGGTCACCGCCTCATCCATAGACGCCATTGTAAATCCCAGGAGAGCAACTGCGCGATTTCCGGTAGTGGGTCAGTTTGCGTAAACCCATCCCTCAGGGGTTAAAACCCCATCGAATTCTGCGCCTTTTCGGCATGGCTGAAGCCATGCCCCTTCAAACTGACCCACTACCCGATTTCCCGCGCGCAGGCGGATTTGATTGCGCCTCCAGATTGCGCTTTCAGGTACCGGTGCTTCCACATTCGTCTATTCTCCGGTTCCGGGAGATTAGAGCGTTTTCGATTCAAGTCTTGTCATCTGGGCATCGTACAAGGTGGCGTTCGCCTACGGCGAACGCCACTCAGCTTCCTGCTTTCTGTAAAGAGCTGAATCGAAAACGCCGTAGGGCCCAACAAACCGGTGGGACCGGCTACCGGAACCCTCGTTCCGCGCGTCTAATCTACCGGTGCTATACTTTAAATGAAGATGGCTCTGCTGGAATTCTGGATTTCGTAGAGCGGTTTTCCTGTTTCCAGGCCTTGCCGCAATTGGGCAAGGCGAATTTTTATCGAGCGGCAATTCGAATGTCCGCTGCCGCCTGGAGACTTGCTGATCTGCGGCGCATCCGATCGCCGCCGCCATCTGGAGGTTTAGTCTGCCTATGACTCCTCGCGCGCGCCGCGCAATCTTTGCCGTCATCTTCTTTTTCGCTGTCTGCGCGGTTGCAGGCACCCTGCTGCAGCGTAGGGTTGGCGCTCAAACCTCTGAAGATGAAAGCCAGCTTCGCGACAGCCTGAAGACCTTCACCAACGTCTACGCGCTGGTGGAACAGAACTACGCCGAGCCCCTCACCGGCGACCGGGCCGACGCGGCCATCTACGACGGCGCGATCCCCGGCATGTTGCAGGTGCTCGATCCGCACTCGCACTTCTACGATCCGAAAGCCTATGCCAAGCTGCGGGAAGACCAGCGCGGCCATTATTACGGCGTAGGCATGGTCATCCAGCAACAGAGCAACAAGGTCTTCGTGGTGGAGCCGTATGAAGACACGCCTTCGTATCGCGCCGGCATCCATCCCGGCGACGTTATCGCTGCGGTTGACGGCAAGAGCACAGATGGATGGTCGTCCGACCAGGTGGCCAAGGCTCTCAAGGGCCCCAAAGGCACGCACGTGCAGGTCACGACCGTTCGCTACGGCCAACCCAAACCGCTGGTCTTCGACCTCATTCGCGATGAGATCCCCCACCCTTCCATCGATCTCAAATATGAGATCCGCCCCGGCGTCGGCTACATCCATCTGACGCAGTTCCAAGAGACGACCGGCGACGAGATGACGGAAGCGATCAACAGCTTCGGCGACCTGAAGGGTCTGGTCCTCGATCTCCGCGAGAATCCCGGCGGCTTGTTGAGCCAGGCGGTGGACGTCTGCGATCATCTGCTGGCCAAGGGACAGACCATCGTCTCGCAGCGAGGCCGCGCTTACCCCGATCAGAATTACACCGCGACCCATGGCAACAGCGGCAAGACTTTTCCGATTGTCGTTCTGGTGAATCGCGACACCGCTTCCGCGGCGGAGATTGTCTCCGGCGCATTGCAGGATCACGACCGCGCTCTGATCGTAGGTGAAACGACCTTCGGCAAGGGGCTGGTTCAGACGGTCTATAACCTGAGCGAGAACAGCGGCCTCGCGCTGACCACGTATCACTACTACACGCCCTCCGGCCGCCTCATTCAGCGCAACTATGCCGGGATGTCGCTCTACGACTACTACAACCATGCCGGCGCTCTGCCCGCAGACTCAAGCAACCGCGAGGTAAAGCTCACGGACTCGGGCCGCACGGTCTATGGCGGAGGCGGCATCACGCCGGACGAGAAGATCGAGCCGCCCAAGAGCAATCACTTCCAGGACGAGCTGATGTTCAAAGACGTCTTCTTCCACTTCGCTCCGGTTTACGTCTCCGATCATCCGGTGGATAAGAACTTCCAAGTGGATGACGCGGTACTCGCGGATTTCAAAAAGTTCCTCACCGGTGAGGGCATTGAATATACCGATGCCGATATCAACGGCGTGAAGGACTGGTTGGCCACGTGCATCAAGGAGAAGATCTTCACGATCCAGTTCGGGCAGTTACAGGGAGCGCGCGTACGTGCCGATTGGGACCCGATGGTCCAGAAGGCCTTGACCTTCCTGCCCGAAGCGCAGGCGCTTGAAGACAATGCGCACAAGGTGGAACAGGAAAAGGCGATGGCCCGGAACAGCAACTCCGGCAGCAGCTCTCAATAATCACGGCTCGTCGTTGTAAATTCCTACCTCAACCTTGCCGCCTTCAGCCTGCCGCGCGCGATACATCCCTGGCGTGTTGAAGCTCCACGCCATCTGGCCATCGGGAGTGATCGCAATCACGCCGCCATCGCCGCGCAAAGCAGTGAGTTCCTTGTGAATCACCTGGTCGACCGCCTGCTGCAGCGGCATGTTCTTGTACTCGACCAGCGCGCAGACCTCGCGCGCGACCGTCAGGCGGATGAAATATTCTCCCGTTCCCGTCGCCGATACGGCGCACGACTGATTCGAGGCATAGGTGCCCGCGCCGATCACAGGCGAATCGCCCACGCGGCCCCATCGTTTGGCCTGTGTGCCTCCGGTCGAAGTTCCCGCGGCGATGTCACCATGGCGGTCGAGCGCAACCACGCCTACGGTACCGAATTTGTGCGCCTCTTCGGGCTCGATCTCGGCGATGGGCTCCTTGGGCTCAGGCGGAGCGCCTGCAGGACGGTTTGGAATCGGCAACCCCTCTTTTTTGAGCTCCTTGATCAGCGACTGCCAGCGGCGCTCGGTGAAAAAGAAGCTCGGGTCCACCTGTTCGAGTCCGGCCTGCATGGAAAACGCGTCGGCGCCCGGGCCGACCAGAAAGACGTGCGGGGATTTCTCCATCACTGCGCGCGCCAGGCTGATGGGGTGGCGTGTGCGGGTGACGTCCGCAACCGCACCTGCCTTGAGCGTTGCCCCATCCATGATGGCTGCATCCAGCTCGATCCTGCCGTCTGCCGTGAACACCGAGCCACGGCCTGCGTTGAAGAGCGGATCGTCTTCCATGATCCGGACGGCGGCTTCCACGGCATCGAGCGAGGAACCTCCACGGTCGAGAATCTCAGCGCCAGCTTGCAGCGCCTGTTTGAGAGAAGCCCGATAGGCCGCCTCGGTCTCCGGCTTCATGGAGGCGCGTTGCAGAATGCCCGCACCGCCATGCAGCACGATGCCCCAGTGACTCGATGGCGGCTGCTGCGCCGAGATGCCGAGACTCGCCATTACGATGGCCGCTCCGACAAATCCTGTTTTCGTCCTTCCCACACACGGACCTCCCGATCGTTTCCCATGGTAAGCCAACTCTTTGTACAACGCAGCTTTAGATCCACATCAAACAAACGCCTATTCCCATCTGCAGCAAATTGCTTTCGGCCGGCGGTTTATGCAGGTAAACTGCGGAGACGGCGTTTCTCCGGACGCCCGCCCATCTAAATCCAGACGCATCGCCTGCAAGCTGAAGCCTCGGATTGCATCTTATTGCAGTAGAGGGATGGTACAAACAAACCTATGGGACTGCAACCGCGAATCCCGTTAGCATGTTCTTTCGCCATCCTGCTCCTGGCCCGGTTGACGATGGCCGCGCCGCCCTCCAATACGCCATTGCCTGACATTCGCCAGCTCATGCGCGAAGTGATCGCGCATCAGAAGGAACTCGAGAAGGTGCGCGAGAATTACACGTACAACTCGTTCCAGACGATCCAGGAGATCGATTCCAGCGGAAAGGTTAAAAAGACTGAAACCGAAGAACGCAATGACTTCTTCGTCCATGGTCATCTGATCGAGCGCATCGTGAAGAAAAACGGCCAGCCGCTCACCGGGCATGATGAGGAAAAAGAACGGGACCGGGTGACGAAACTCATCGAAAAGGCGCAGAAGACGCCGCCCGGCCAGCTTCTTGAAGACCAGAGCGTCAGCGTAAGCCAGTTGCTGGATCTGATGGACGTGCGCAATCCGCGGCGCATTCTCTTTCGCGGCCGGCCCACCTTCGTCTTCGACTTCATTGGCCGCAAAGACGCCAAAACCCACGGCCTGGTCCAGGATGCCTCGAAGAAGCTTCAGGGAACGATATGGATCGATGAAGCCGACCGCCAGGTGGCGCATCTTGAAGTGCGCTTTAGCGACAACTTCCGCATCGCCGGCGGCCTGTTCGTAACCGTCGAAAAGGGCTCGAACGTTGAATTCGATCAGGCTCCGGTGGAGGGAGGGCTTTGGCTTCCAACCGGCGGCGAAGCCAACATGCAGGCCCGGCTGTTGATGCTCAAAAATCTGCGCGAGCACGTGACCGAGCGGGATTTTGGCTTTGAGCAGTTCCAGGTGACGACACAGCAGTCGAATGAAGCGCAGGCAGCCTCTCCGGTGCAGCCCTGAGGTGTTGCGCTTTCCCTCAAAGTTATTTTTTTGAATCTCGCGCTTTTCACGGCGCCGCGGGCGCCGTTCCGCCCACGCTCTCGAAGTCGGTGACCGCCTCCTCGATTGCCTTGTCCAATGTATGATCGTGGTTCTTCTGCCCCACCGCCGCTTCCACTGACTCCGTGATCGCCCACAGAACATAATGTGTTGCCCGGTCGTAGACCACCAGGCGCAGCATCGGAAGCGGATCGGAGGCGCCGTTGACCTTGTTCGGATTCGAAGGCCCGTTCGGCGCAAACAGGCGCAGCTCCAGCACCAGGTCGGCCTGTGCTGGGTCGCTCACCAGCTGATACTGCCCGGATGCCTTCAGATCGTTATAGAACTCCGTGTACGGCCGGTTGGGATCGCCGGTGAACGGTTGCGGAAACAGCCCGCTGTCTGAGCCCGCATTGGAGATGAAAATCTTCTTCGCCGCCTTGATCGCCGGCGGCACCGGGCCGGCGGGATTGGAAGATGGCGCCTGCGCGGCCGCCGCTGCGCCCGAAAAAACGGCACACACGCCAAGACAACACAATGCGAAAGCCCGCTTCACGGAAATACCCTCCCCACTGAGCGCCGGCATCGACAAGCGCAAACCGGCTGCCGGCGACGCGGCTGATTCATTGTGGTTCCCGATCATTATGACGCCGCCGCAGAGAAAAGGACCGGTCCCGCCGTATACCGAAGTCACGGCGCACGGGCGGGAATCAAATCCGCCGCAGGCTCACTCGTTGTCAGGCCGCGTGTAGGGCTTTTGCAGGTAAAGACGGGCCTCATTCACCGCTCCCTGCGTGTTGTCGTTGGTCTGTACGGCCAGCCGGTACTCGTTTACCGCGCGGTCCCGCTGCCCGGTGATGTCGAAGATCTTGCCGATGGCGATGTGGCTCCAGACCTCGGTCCACGGCGGCTCGTCGTCACCGCGCAGCGCGTCACGGAAGGCGTTTACGCTGGCCTGGTAGTTGCGCTGCGTAAACAGAACCTCGCCGATGCGGTAGCTGGCCAGTGAACTCTGCGGGTTGGCATCGAGAGCCTTCTTATACTCGGCCAGCGCGCCGACCAGATCACCTTGCGCGACCAATTGCTGCCCCTTGAGTATCGAGATCCTCACCTGCAGGTCCGGGGTGCTCTTGAGCACCCAGTCCTGGGGATCGATGCTGATGCGTCGCGGCCGGCCAAAGGTGTCTACCACGTACTGTGTGTCGGTCCCTACCACGTCGATCTTCTGGTCTACTGTCTTTCCCTCGGTCTCGATGCGCAGATCGACGGGCATGCGGAACAGGTCAAGATCCTGGTTGATCTCGCCGATCGTGCGGAATCCTTTGTTATTCCCGAGCCGGTAGACGGCGTATTTATCTGTGAATCTTGGCGCGCCCGTGCCATCGATCCACTGGGCGAAGAAGGGCGTGAGCTGCTCCTGACTCTGCGCCTCGGCCACTTTCTCGATGTCCGCAGTGCGGATCGGGCTGTCGCTGTACTGGCTCAGCGCGCCCTTCAAAATATCCAGGAAGACCTTGTCGCCCACCTCGCCGCGCAGCATATGGAAGATCATGGCGCCTTTTTCGAGCGTCATCGACTGGAACTGGGGCGAAAACGGATCCAGCCGCCCGACGCTTGAAAGCGGGGTCGTATCGTAGGCAAGCGCTCCAGCCGAAACGTCTTCAAGAGCCGCCTTCAAGGCGTTCCTGCCACTCTCGTCTTCCACGTACATCAACTCGCCGTAACGGGACATACCGTTGGTGATCCAGGCGTCATTCAACGTGCGCGGGCTCACCTCACATCCCCACCACTGGTGGGCAATGGTGTTGGCCAGCCAGCGCACCGCGGATTTATCCCCGGTGCGATTGCCGGGGATGCCGGTGAGTTCCGGCGCCCAGGCGGCGAAGAGCACATCATCCGGCATCTCCACCACATTCAAATGGCTGGTCTCCAGCTCTCCAAAACTGTCGGTGAAAAAGTCGTACTCCTTCGTTGCCATCTGCGCGAGTTGATTGCCCGATTGCTGATGGCTGACCGTCAGATACACCTTCACATTGCCGGCGCCCACTGAAATCGGACTTACATACCGGCCGGCAATCACTGTTCCGGGAAATCCGGGCTTCTTCCAGTTGAAGTCGTACTCATCGCCGGGCTTGCCGTCGGCGAGCGTCACCGAGTGCGATGGGCCGGTGCTGCCGCTGGCAAATACCTGCATCCCCTGCGGAACCTTGATGTGCATCTCGGCTGTAAATCGATCTGTCATGTAGCCGGTCATTGGAAACCAGCGAGCCGGATAGAGCAAATAGCTGATCGGTTCCTGGATGGCAGCCAGCTTGAGCCCCTCAATGGGACCATCTTCATTCCCGGTGACGGTCCCGTCATAGACAAAGGTCCAGTGCACCGTCTGGCCTTCGGTAAACGGAGTCGACGCGGTAACCCGGATAGACCCGTCCGCTGTCCGCTCGCCGTCCAGCACTTTGCCATTCTCGTCGGTGATCTTGCTGATCTTGAGCGCCGGATGGAAGCCGAAATTCACGACATCGAGATTCGGTGGAGCGGTAAAACTCACCGTCGCCGTGGCCGCGAGGTGGTGTGCGGCCGGGTCCAGTTCGGCGTCGATTACGTATCCGGTGATGTTCAGCGCAGGCCGTTCTCTTTGGGCAGCGGCCGGGACCGCCAGCGCAACTGCTGCAGCCAGAAATCCAGACAAGGCCAAAAGAAAGGCCCACAGCAACCCAATACGCGGATTCTTCGTTCGACTACGCATAGAAGCCATCATCGCATCCCCGCCGTCCCCGCGGCCGTGGTCCGGTCTACTTTTCGTTGCATTCAGAATGATGCGACCTTATCCGGAGCCGCGGCCCCCGGGGTCGCTGAGAAAGACGTGTTGCACTCTTCCAGAATCACCGCCGCCACCCGCTCGATGGCGCCAGGCAGGTCTTGCTCGCGCCCCGGCGGCTGTGCGCCCAATGCGTCACGAACGGCCCCCAACCCCTTTATCATGGACTGCCTCTCGGCTCCATCGGGTAGCAAAGGCCTAAGGTGTTGGACGATCTTGGCCGCCGTAAAGTCATGTTGAATCAGCTCCGGGACCACTCTTCTCCCCGCGATCAGATTGGCCATGGCCACATGCGGCACCTTCACCATGCGCTTGGCCATGGCGTAGGTCAGGGACGAGACCCGGTACACGACGACAAACGGATTGCCAATCAGCGCCGCCTCGACTGTCGCCGTGCCGCTGGCCACCACCGATGCCCGGGCGTGGAAAAGTGCTGCACGGGCGCCGCCTCCACCCCTCGCAGCAGAATTCGTCGCGTGGGAATCCCGGTCTCCACCCCTGTCTGCGATAGGGCTGACCGCGTCTTCAGCGCCCCTATCGCTGACCAGGCGGATGGTGAGATTTTCACGGAGCTGGTTCACCATGGCTTCAATCGAGCGCCGCTGTGGAATGGTAAGCGTTGGTGCAAGCGGAAGAATAAATTGCAGCTCAGGATTACCGGGTTCCAGAGAGTGCTCGTGGAACAATAAGAGCGCAGCCTGGATCATTTCAGGAAGATTTTTTTTGATCTCCTGCATGCGGCTGCCCGGAAGCAGGCCGATCCAGGTCTTTGTGGCGTCAAGCCCATTTGACGCCGCAAATTGCGCACGACTGATCGAGGGTAAAGGCAACTCCGCCAGCGGATGGCCGACAAATTCGGCATGCACGCCCTGCTCCCGATAAAACGGCTCCTCGAATGGAAAGATCACCAACATGCGGCGCACGTATTTTTGCACCAGCTTGATGCGATGTTTCTTCCAGGCCCACAACTGCGGGCTGACGAAGTAAATCACCGGCACGCCCAACCGGTGAAACTCCCTGGCCAGCCGGAAGTGAATCTCGGGAAAATCGATCAGCACGGCTACATCCGGCCGGCGCGCGCGGATCGCCCGTTTCAGCTTCTGGAACTCGCGGTAGATGCGCGGCAGATGCAGCACAACCTCCGTCAGTCCCATCACGGCCATGTCTTCTGCATGGACGACGCGTTCCAGCCCTGCCGCTTCCATACGCGGCCCGCCCATGCCGAAGGTCTGCGCTTGCCGCCCGTTTGCGGCGAACCGGGCTTTGAGAGCCTCGATCAGCAGCGCACCATAGTGCTCGCCGCTGGCCTCGCCTGCCGAGATGAAGATCGTGGGGTGCATAAATCTGGTCTTGCGCTGCCTACGATCATAGCGGCTGGTCTGGCTCCCGTCGGCAAGGAAACCCCACCTGCCATTGCTCAATGCTCTGGGACACAGGGCGAAAATCGTGCGATCATCGTTGATATCGATTTCTGCTATCATACTGAATGATGACGTGAGAGCGTGCTTCGCATAGAATTCCGGTTGCGATGAACAAGACACAGCAAGCCACTCTGAATGCAGTCTTTACGCGACCTACTCGAGCGGACATTCGCTGGGCATCGATCGAATCACTGGTACGCGCCCTAGGGGGAGAGATCCGTGAGCGCGCGGGCAGCCGCATCGCTGCGAGGCTCAATGGCGTGACGGCAGTCTTTCATCGTCCCCATCCACGTCCAGAGACAAAAAAGGGCGCCGTTGAAGCAGTGCGGCAGTTCCTCACGAATGCAGGAGTAAAGCCATGATGGAGTACAAGGGCTATACGGCCGGTCCGATTGATTTCGACGCGGAGGACGGCACTTTTTCTGGAACTGTGGCTGGGCTAAAGGATGTAATCCACTTTGAAGGCACGACAGCGAAAGAGCTCAAACGGGCTTTTCGGGACAGTATCGATAGTTATCTGGAGTTTTGCACCGAAACCGGCCAACAGCCAGACCGGCCCTTCAACGGCAAGATTTTATTGCGCACAGAGCCCGAACTGCACCGCAAAGCGGCGCTGCGCGCAGCGGCCGAAGGCGTGAGCCTGAGCCGGTGGATTTCAAGGCAGATTGAGAGTGCGTCGTAAGATGTGAACTCGACCTCCTGAAAAAT
>JASHQE010000072.1 GCA_030037705.1 Acidobacteriaceae bacterium
TGTCGCCGGAAGTCATGCTCGGGAGTAGAACTGCCTGACCCAGGCGAAAAGTGAGTTCCTAGGCCATATCGACATATAGACCGAGGCTAAGTAGTTGACAGACAAAACAAGCACTGTCATGTTGAGCGAAGTTGGGAGCATTCTTTGCTCCCAACGGAGTCGAAACATCTGCGGTTCCCCACGCCTGGCACCGAATGATTGAGAATCCGCTGATTTTTTACCCATTGCTCACCGGGCTATATGTAGATACAGCCTAGGTCTCTGACCGTTTGATTAAGCACTACCTCTGGGTGCCCCAGAGCCTGCCCTGAGCTTGTCGAAGGGTCTCGATTCTGAGACCTGGGAGAGCACGACGCTAAAGGTACAAATTCATGCAATCGCGGACCCAGCCCCCTGCATCACGCTTCCTCTCCCATCACTCACGTGGAGCCCGCGCAACACGCTCTTTTTTTCTACATCCTTCAGAGCCTCTAGCCTCTTCGAGCTCTCGTCCGAAACAAATGATACCGAAATCATTTTTCCTCCCGATAACTCTCCAAATCTGCCTTTTTCGCGCTTAAGATCTCAAAATTAACCGCTAAAAATTTGATTTATCTTAATCCTGCCTGGCGCGTAAACGCTTACGGACTCATCTCTGATATCGATCTCAAAAAAATATTGACAACGCTTTATTTAAGCGCGTATGGTCAGCAGTCATTAGAACGTTTTGGGTTCACCTCTTCGAACGATCTTTCGAACTATCTATGGCTCCATCGGTTGTTTTTTGCCCCTAGATCGCGCGCAATCAGTCTCCCGCGGAGGTTTGATTTCGAGCGTATGACGCCACAACGCTAGTGTCCTGAGTCATTCATTCGCATCAGTTAAGTTTGCCATCCTGAGCGAGGTCCGCTGTGGTCCGCCGCGGCGGAGAGTCGAAAGCCTGCGCTGAGCGAAGTCGAAGGGGATCTGCGATTGTTCTTCAACGAATGAACGATGCACCACACTAGCTGACAAACAACACGACAGACTCGCAAAAGGCCGCCCCATAGGCGAGCGCAATGGCTCGAACCTCGCGGTGTGCCTGATGCCGCGTAGTCCATCCCTTGAATCCCTTTGATTCAAGCAGGTGAGCTGTGCGCAAATTCTGCGCAAAAAACCAAATTTTAGGAGGACTAAGGGCTTATGCTTCAAGTTGCAAGCTCCACAAGTGAACGCGGCCGTGTCAGCCAAAACTCCTGCGGCCAGATCTCCCGTACATCCTGCCTCCGTCTCACGCTTTGCGTTGGGATTGCGGCTCTCTGCTTCGCCTTCCTCTCTGCAACAAAGCTGCAGGCACAAACAGGCACAATCAATGGAACCGTCGTCGATCCCGCAGGCGCGGTCATTCCGCGAGCCGATGTAAAGATCTTCAATGCCGCCACCGGCGATCTCACGCGTGAAACCGCCGCGAACGACACCGGCACCTTTCAATTGCTCACACTGCCCGCAGCAACCTACAACCTCAAGATCACGGCTCCGGGTATGGAAGAGCTTGACCGCAATGGCGTCGTCCTCGACCAGGACCAGACCCTCGGCTTGGGCAATCTGCAGCTCACCGTAGGTCAGACCGCCCAGACGGTGACCGTCACCACCGAGACCCCGATGATCGACACCACAAGCTCCAACAACTCCACCGTGATTGACCAGCGCCAGGTAGTCGAGCAGCCGCTGAACGGCCGCGACTTCGAATCGCTGCTCACGACGACCGCCGGCGTGGTAACCAACAACATGTCGCAGTTCCGGCTCGTCTTCAACCAGACCGACGATTTTTACGTCGACGGGATGCGCGGCACCGATAACAATTTCTTCCTCGATGGCATCATCAACACCGATATCGGCGCGAACGACGGCGAATACACCGACCTCAGCATCGACGCCGTGGGCGAATTCAAGACCCTCACCGGCAACTACGACGCTGAATACGGTCGCAGCCCCGGCGTCATGATTCTGGTGAACACCAAGAGCGGCGGTCAGCGCTATCACGGCACGCTCTATGAATTCGATCGCAACACCGACTTCGACGCCAACGACTGGTTCAGCAATCACGAGGGGCTGAGCCGCGCCGTGCTGCGCTTCAATCAGTTCGGGGCCAACATCGGCGGATACATCCCCATCCCCAAGCTTTCGCCGCGCAGCAACAAAAAAGCCTTCTTCTTCTTCAATTATGAAGGCACGCGCGCCAGCCGCCCGAACGGCGGCACGTACTACACGATGCCCGTGCCGGAGATGTTGGGACTCGACACCTCAGGCAACAAGCTCACCTCTGCGAATCTTTCGCCCATGTATCGCTCCGGAGCCATCTGCGACACCAACGGCACCTCGACCTGCACGCCGATCATCATTCCGGGCTATCAGGATCACTCCCCACAGCATCTGCCGGCCGGCGAAGTCGCCAACGGACAGGCCTTCCAGCCCGGCACCATCACCTATGACTCCATCGGTGAGGTCTCCGGCATCACGCCTCAGGCGCAGGCCGCAGGACTCTATCCTTATGCCGGCAACATCATTCCGGCCTCCCAGTTCAGCTCGCAATACGGAGCCATGATCAACGATTTCACGCCCGGCTACAAAGGCAACTTCAACCGCCCGCTCTTCAATAACGGGTACGGCGACGAAGAGCAGGTCAACTTCCAGGACACATACGTCTTCTATAAGAACCAGTACGCGCTTCGCGTTGACTACAACTTCGGACCCAAGGCCAACGCCTTCTTCCGCTACGTCGACGACCGCCAGCAGGAGCAGGAAGGATTCGGCATCTTCTCCGGTCCCAGCTTCCCCGTTACGCCGCTGTACCGGCGCAAACCCGGCAAGAGCTGGGCGTGGGAGCTCGCCAACGTCATCTCGCCCACGCTCACCAACGAAGCCTCCGTCGGCTGGCTGCATCTCACGCAGGTGGTCGATATCGTCCCCGGCACACCGAAAGCGGATTACGACAAGACAACGCAGGGCTGGACCTTCTCGGATCTCTATCCCTCCACCAACACGCACAATCTTGCGCCGGCCGTCACCGACGGCAGCGGTTACGTCAACACCGCAATCTTCCCTGCCGGCTGGACTTCAACCGGGAACACGCTTGTAGCCAACGACGACGTAACGAAGATCTGGAACAATCACGTCTTCAAATTTGGCGTCCTGCTCGATCTGAATGAGAATGGCCAGGAAGGAACGTGGCAGGAGAACGTCTCGCTCAGCTTCGCCGCCAGCAATCAAAACTCGTTCAATACCAGCAACGGCATGGCAAACATGCTGCTCGGCAACGCAACCACTGCCAGCCAGACGAACGCTTTCGTCTTCGGCGCCTTCCACATGTATCAATATGAGGGCTACGGCCAGGACACCTGGAAGGCCACGCCCAGGCTCACTCTCGACTACGGTGTGCGCTACCAGTTCCTCGGACCCACCTACACGGCCGGCAAATATCATCAATACTATTTCGAACCCGACGCCTACCTCTCTGCCGATGCCGTCACCATCAACATCGCACCCAATGTTCCGGGCCAGGCTCCTACCCAGGGCACCATCTGCGGACAGGGAGTGAACGATGGAAACGGCTGCGCAGGCGTGACCAACTACGGCAATCCCTATAACGGCATGGTCCGCGAAGGAACCGACGGCCTGCCCAAAGGCGGCATGGACTTCCGTTATGACAACATCGGCCCGCGCCTCGGTTTCGCCTGGGATATCTTTGGAAACGGCAAAACGGCCATCCGCGGCGGCTACGGCATCTTCTACGAACGCTACCAGCAGAACACCTTCAACTTCGGCGGCATCAGCAACCCGCCCAACGTCTATACCCCCACGCTTTACGGCCAGCCCATTGCAACCATCTCGGCCTCTGAGGTGAATGCGGCTCCTCTCACGGTTTCGGGCGGCGTGCTGACGGTGCTCAAAAAAGGCATGATCCCCACCACCGCCGGATTCAACCTGGGAATCCAACAGGCGCTGCCCTTCAAGATGGCCTTCGATGCCTCCTATGTCGGCAACCAGTCGCGGCACCAGATCTATTTGCAAGAGTTGGAGCAGTTGCCGCTCGGATACACCAACGTCATCAACCCTACCATCCTCGGCTCCGTCAACAATGTCACGCAGGCCATTCTGCCGTATAAGGGCTACAGCTCCATTATTCAGACCGTGATGGGCGCCAGCTCGGGTTACAACGCGCTGCAGTTCAAGGTCATGCGCAGGTTCAGCAGCTCGCTCACCTTCAACGCCGACTACACCTGGTCCAAGACAACCGATCTGGAAGACGTAGACACCGACGCCAATACCATCCCCGACTACACTCAGCTGTCGAAGTTTTATGCTCCGGCAGGCTACGATCGCCGCAACGTCTTCAACCTTCAGTTTGTCTACAACACCCCTGGGTTCCGGCAATATAACCGGCTGGTGCAGATGACCGCAGGCGGATGGGAGCTCTCCGGCACCACCCAGTTCTGGAGCGGAACTCCCTGTCTCTCCGGCGCAAGCCCCACAGACGACGCATGTGATCTGAGTTCCACCGGAAACCTGGGCAACGGCGGTTTCGGTCACATCCGTCCCGATTATGTAGGCGGCTCATGGTCGGAATCGCACGCGCACAGTGTTCCCTCCGGCCAGTTCCCCATGTGGTATAACCCCGCGGCCTTCGCCGTGCCGGCCAATGGCAGCTTCGGCAACTTCCCGCGCAACACCATCTATGGACCCGGCGTAAACAACTGGGATATCTCGCTCATGAAGAACATCGTCATCCACGAGGACACGCGTTTCCAATTGCGATTTGAAGGCTATAACGTCTTCAACCATACGCAATGGGGTGATATCAACAACAGTCTCTCCGCGCCTGACGTGCCGGGCACCCCCTACTCCGGCTCGAATGCAGGCTCCTCCGGGCAGATTACCTCGGTTCGCGATCCTCGCGAGCTACAGCTTGGGGGAAAATTCTATTTTTAGCCTTGGTTCTCTTTTTCACTTGGCCGGGCCCGCCAGGGGTCCGGCCTCTTTGTCCCCGGCCATCGGTAGTGGGTCAGTTTGAAGGGGCATGGCTTTAGCCATGCCGAAAAGGCGCAAAATTCGATGAGGTTTTAACCCCTGAGGGATGGGTTTACGCAAACTGACCCACGACCCGATCATCGAAACGCATACCGTCGCATACTATGATTCGGCCACAGGCTCATGCATGAACATCTACGCCTCCGTTCTCGTCCTTCTTCTGCTCTCATCCCATGCGGCCTTCGCCCAGAACGCGACGTCGGCCCGGCAGGTCTTCGATGCCGCCGTCCAGGCGATGCAGGCGGGAAACTATCCCCAGGCCGAGGAAGGCTTCTACAAGGTCCTCAAGCTCGACCCCAACAACATCAGCGCTCTCGCCAATCTCGGCATCCTCTATGCCAAAACCCATCGCTACACGGAAGCAATCGATGAGTACAGGAAAGTTTTGGCTTTAAGCCCCAGCCAGCCCGAGACCCAGCTCAACCTCGGCCTCGCCTATCTCAAGCAGGACGACTACAGCCACGCGCTTCCCTATTTCCAGGAGCTGCACCAGCGCGATGCTTCCAATCAGAAGGTGACGTTGTTGCTCTCCACCTGCCTCACCTCCACCAGCCATGCCGATGAAGCCATTCACCTGCTCCAGCCACTCGCCAGTACGAGCACGCCCGATCCCACCGCCCTTTATCTCCTCGGCCTTGCCTACACGCGCGCCGGCCAGGCTGATCAGGCGCAGACCGTCTTCGCTGAGCTCTTCTCGAGCGCCGCCACGCCCGCCCAAACCAACTTCCTGCTCGGCAAAGCCTACGCGGACGCAACCAGCTACGATCAGGCGATCCAGGCCTTTCAAGCCGTCCTGCAGGCACAGCCAGGCTTCCCAGGCGCTCATCGTGAACTGGGGAAAGCCCTCCTCGGCGCGCACAAAAACGCCGATGCGCGGCGCGAACTCGCACTCGCCATCCACGCCGATCCTGAAGACGGCGACGCCGATTATTATCTTGGCGCCATGCTCGTGCAGTCCGGGCAATATGCGCAGGGCCTTCCCTATCTTGCGAAAGCAAAAGAACTCATTTCGGACTCATGGGCCATCTATTTCTACATGGGCAAGGCGCAGCTCCTGCTCGGCCATGCGGATGCCGCAATACCGCTGCTGCGCCAGGCCACCCAGCTGAACCCCGACGATACGGGCTCCTTTTATCTGCTCGCAAAAGCCTGCAAATCGGAGGGCCGCGCGCAAGACGCAGCGCAGGCCCTCGCCCGCGTAGCCGCGCTGCACAGCACCGCCCTGGACGTCGAGCGCACCGCCCTGAAAGATGCCGGCATCGTCAAAAACGCCGGCGTGCCCGGCGTGGATGATAAATGAGTCTGTCGATTTCCCGCCTTAACCGCCGGGTGCCAGGTACCCCAGGTCTTATCGCCGCTCACTGAGCACAACAAGGGGTGCCCCAGGTCTTCCGCCGCGGCGGAAGACCTGGGAAAGCACAAATCCCACCCAGCACTGTCATCCTGAGCGAAGTCGAAAGCCTGCCCTGAGCGCAGTCGAAGGGGATCTGCGGTTGCTCTTCAACGAATGAACGATTCACCACACTAGATCTTTTGCCTACGGCGCCTTCGAGCAAGCGCAAGATCGATACGCATCCTCAGTATGATTGGCAAGCGCGCACACATACAGCGGCCAGAATGGCTTGATCTGGCGCGAAACATCGCCCACAAAATAATTCTTGAGGTAGTTCTCGCTGGCCTGGGACTGTGCCAAAGGATCGGCCTTGAACTCCGCCACCAGGTTCACGACCGACGAAGACGAAAACGACGGCTCGTGATACGCCTCCGCGTAATCGTACTCCTCCGTCCATTGGGTATCGACACCGGTCTGATTCGATGCCGCAAAAACCCGGTAGTCCTTGAGTATCCCCGACCGCGGATCGACAGATCCCACAGTAAAGGAAGGATTGTTCCCGTCGATCGGCGAAATGGACGAGACCATCTTGAGGGCAACAGGTTCATGCCCGGTCCCGCTCTTCTCCGGCTCCAGCAACCGCATCTCATCCATGTGCGTATGGGCAAAAATAGCCAGTTGGATCACATCTCCAAAGTTCGCCAGAACGTCCGCCAGCGCTCCTGACGAAAGAAACATCTGCGGCGTCCCGCCCGCGCAGATATCTTTCCCTTTGGTCAGTGTCGAGTACGGGTCCACTCCCGGCGGAATGTGCCCCATGACCCAGATCTTTTCCTTCTTTTGCCGCGCTCGTTCCAGTTGCTGTTGAAGCCACGCAACCTGTGCAGCCGCCGCGCTTGTGTCAGGCTTGTTCGCGCAGGTCGCATACCTCCGCGCCATGAAAAGATCATCGAGCACCAGCAACCGTGTGCGCTGAATAGGCGCCGGCAGAGTTGCGCTATAGTAGCCGCCCGCCGCGAAGGCATCCATCGCCGAACGCCGTTCCGCTCCGGAAAGATCCGCCGTCAACGTCTTCCCTGTCGCAGCCAGAAACTCGCTCTGCGCGTCGAGTTGGTAATCTCCGCAATCGGAGTCATTATTCCCCAGGGCCGCATACACCGCTGCGCCGGGAAAGTCTTCGCGCAGCGACCTGACGACAAACGCGATTGTTTTTTCAACGAATGCCCTGTAATCGGCGGGCGTCGCTCGCGGAAATACTGTTCTGTACTTGCACGAAAATGCATGAGCGATGAGATCGCCGCTGATCGTGATGAACTTGATCCCGGCAGCATCCGCTCGCATCGCGTCGAGACTCGACGCAAAAAGCGGATACGATGTGTCGATGCCCCGCGCATGGCAGGTTTCCTCGAGATCGCTGAAACGTTGCGCCCGATCGGCTGCATCCGGAGCAGCCAGCGTCGCCTTCCATTCATCGGCAGGCACAGCGGCCAGGCGCTGCGCCTTGGCCGGATCCCAGAATGGCTCAAAGTGGATGTCGCTCACCATAAGCACGGGAACGGTCGATCCGCTCCCTTGCGCCTTGCTCGGCAACGTGAAAACCAGCAGCACGGCAAAGGCGCACACAGCGCTCATCTGGAACTTTCTTCCCATGACAACTCCTGTTTTGCCCTGTTTTGGCTTGGTTCGGATAATTCATGAACTTCGCTGGCCACGCCCGATATTTTTTGAAGCCGGGTGCCCCAGGTCTCGATTCTGAGACCTGGGAGAGCACGATGCTAAAAGTACAAATTCATGCGGTCGCGAACCTAGAATAAACCCGTGCGCCACCGGCTTTGCTCAACATGCCGTAAACATGTGCGCCATGCATCTCCCAACCCGGCCAGGCGTTCAAATCTCAAGCCGCGCAACTGTGGTATACGTTTTCACATGATCCGCCGCAGACTTTTGCCCACTGCTCTCGCCGCTGCCCTTGTATCCGCAAGCCTTCTTCCGGCACAGACCCTCGCGCCTACGCCGCCTATGGGCTGGAATAGCTGGGATGCCTACGGCCTGACCATCAACGAGGACCAGTTCAAAGAAAACGTTGCCGTGCTTGCGCGCCTGCGGCAGTATGGATGGCAATACGCGGTGATCGACGAGGGCTGGTATATGGCCCAGCCCTCCGAAAAAACCGTGGCAGACCGCCAGTACCTCTGGAGCGCAAATGGACTGCTTCTTCCCGCGACAGACCGTTTCCCTTCCGCGGCGAACGGAGCGGGCTTTAAGCCGCTGGCTGACTGGGTCCATGCGCAGGGTTTGAAGTTCGGCATTCATATCATGCGCGGCATCCCCCGGCAGGTCGTCAGCGCGAACCTGCCCATCGCCGGAACGCATTTCACCGCATCCGACGCGGCCGACACCACCAGTCCCTGCCCCTGGGATCAGGGCAACTGGGGTATTAAGGACAACGCTGCCGGCCAGGCCTACTACGACTCGATGCTGAAGCTCTACGCTGCCTGGGGAGTCGACTTCATCAAAGTTGACTGCATCAGCGACCGCCCTTACCGGCCCACCGAGATCCGGCAGATCGCTGAAGCCATCCGCAAAACCGGTCGCCCCATCGTGCTGAGCCTTTCGCCCGGCCCCACCGCTCTCGAACATGCTGCCGAAGTAGCGAAGTACGCGCAGATGTGGCGCATCGCCGATGACCATTGGGATGGTTGGGTCTTTCCGCATCAACCCAGTCAAGGCGAGTTCCTGTTCGGTCTTCGCGACGAATTCGATCGCCTGGCCAAATGGTATGTCTATACCGGCCCCGGCAACTGGCCCGACGCCGACATGCTTCCCTTCGGCTATCTGGGACCTAATCCGGGATGGGGCCAGGCCCGCCAATCCCGCGAGACGCAGGATGAACAACGCACCGAGCTCACCCTCTGGGCCGTCACGCGCTCGCCGCTGATTTTGGGCGCCAACCTCACGCGTCTCGACGACTTCACGCGCTCGCTTATCACCAACCAGGACGTGCTCTTCATGAATCAAAACGTCACCTACAGCCATCCTGTCGACACATCCACGCTAGGTGCCGGTTTCGAGAACGCCCGCGTCTGGCAGGCTACCATCAATGAGCCGGGCGCGCGCGGCTACGCCGAATACTTCGCCTTCTTCAACCTCGATGACAACCCCGTCACCCTCCGCGCCACCTGGAAGCAACTCGGTCTCGACGGCGCGAAGCACTCTGCGCAAAATCTCTGGGAGGATACAACGACCAAAGATTCGAAGGAGCTGAGCGTAACGTTACCGGCGCATGGCAGCGCCCTCTTTGAGGTGCATTGACGGTGGCTACCCCGCACTATTCTTATACGAAATGGAAAGTCCGTAAGTTGGGCCGCGCACCGGTCGCACCTTCCGGCAGAGACAATCCATGGCCCTTCTACGCTCCGCTTTTCTTGCTCTCTCTCGTAATCGTTCGTTGCGCCGTTTCTGTGAGCACTCACGCCTCGGCGCCCGCCTGAGCTCGCGTTTCGTGGCCGGCGTCACCATCTCTGACGCACTGCGCGTAGCCGAGGCCGTCAATCGCCAGGGCATGGCCGTAACGCTGGATTCGCTGGGCGAAAGCGTCGCCTCGCAGGCTGAGGCCCACGGCGCGGCCGAGGTTTATCACACGCTGCTCGATCTCATCGCCGCCGGCAAGCTCGACGCCAACATCAGCGTTAAGCTCACGCAGATGGGGCTGGAACAATCTCCGGCTCTCGCCGAATCGATCGCCCGCGGTCTCGCGCGGCACGCGCGTTCCATTGGCAACTTTGTTCGCATCGATATGGAGGACTCGCAGCGCACGCAGATCACGCTCGACATTGTGCGTCGGCTGAATGCGCGCGCAGAAACCCGCGGCGCCATCGGCGTCGTTGTCCAGGCGTATCTTTACCGCTCACAGGCTGACGTCGAGCAACTGCTCGCCGACCGCATCCGCGTGCGGCTCTGCAAAGGCGCCTACAACGAGCCGGTAGCGGTGGCATTTTCCCGCAAGGGCGATGTAGATGCGAATTTCATCCGTTTGAGCGAGTTGTTGCTCGACAGCCCCGTCTACAACGCAATCGCCACCCACGACGAAGCCATGATCGCCGCCGTAAAGAGCTTTGTGAAGAAGCACGGCATCCGCTCCGATCGGTTCGAATTCCAGATGCTCTACGGGGTCCGCCGCGATCTGCAACAGGCGCTCGTGAAAGAAGGCTATAAGGTCCGCGTCTACGTCCCCTTCGGGACTGCCTGGTATCCCTATTTCATGCGGCGGCTCGCCGAGCGGCCCGCCAACGTGGTCTTTCTGGTTCGCAATTTCTTCCGCCCCTGAGCGCGCACTCTTTATCCCGCATACTCCTTCTGCTTCAGCTTTCTGCGATACCGTTTGCGCCACAGAAAGCTGTTTTTGCAAACCCCGCACAACCACGGATAGTATCCGAAGAGCGGAAAGATCTTCCTTTGCAAGAAACCCTTTCTCTCTAACCGGTGAGGGTGTTGGCTGCCGCATTCGGGGCACTGGACCTCGGATCTCGGCCCATCCTGCACAACAAATTTCGCAGCGCTCTCCGCTGACCGCCCCGTATAAGCCACTCTAATCTCCTTGAATTTAGGTATCTCTAGTTTCCCGAGTCTTAAATTCGCAACATAATTGTCACTGTCATCCTGAGCGGAGTTTGGCCGTTTTTAGGCCAAACGGAGTCGAAGGATCTGC
>JASHQE010000073.1 GCA_030037705.1 Acidobacteriaceae bacterium
GCGCTGGCCCATCTGCGCGCGCGCGACGCCAAGCTCGCCGTGCTCATCGACCGTGCCGGTCCGTTCACGCTGAAGCTGGATCCTTCGCCCTCACCGTTTGAGTCGCTGCTCGAGTCCATCCTCTACCAGCAACTGCATGGCAAAGCCGCCGCCGCCATCCACGCCCGTCTGCGGGCGTTTTTCGGCGGCGATCCTACCCCGCAGCAGCTTATCGATACACCCGACGAACCCCTCCGCGCCGCCGGCGTCTCCTTCAACAAGATCAAGGCGCTTCGCGATCTTGCCGCAAAGACGCTGGATGGCACCGTGCCCTCACATGCGGCCATCCTCAAGATGCCGGATGCCGATATCGTCGAGCGGCTTACCACCGTATGCGGCATCGGCCCGTGGACCGTCGAGATGCTGCTCATCTTCCGCATGGGCCGGCCCGATGTTCTGCCCGTCACGGACTACGGCGTGCGCAAAGGCTATCTGCTTACCTTCCAGCGCGCTCCCAAATCGCGGCCTATTGAAGCGTCTGATCTTCCCAAGCCTGACGTGATCTTTAAGCGTGCCCGCCTTTGGGCCCCGTATCGTACCGTCGCCAGTTGGTATCTGTGGCGCGCCTGCGATCTTGCGAAAGGAACTCCTCCTGCCGGCCGATCGGCGCGAACGTAGAGGCAGCGCAAGGTCATCTTCCGATTCGCCGTACAATAGGCTTGAGAGGCTTGAGCGGCCGGCGTGCGCGGCTGCAGTGGAAATTCGATGCCGCCCAGCAAACGCTTCATCTGTATTCACGGCCACTTTTACCAGCCGCCTCGCGAGAACCCCTGGCTTGAAACGGTCGAGACGCAGGATACCGCCGCGCCTTACCACGACTGGAACGAGCGCATCTGCGCCGAGTGTTACGCCACCAACGGCGCTGCGCGCATTGTCAATGGCAAAAATCAGATTACCAGCATCGTCAACAACTACTCGCGCATCAGCTTCAACTTCGGTCCCACACTGCTGAGCTGGCTCAAGGAAAACGCTCCGCGCTCGTACCGCATGATCCTCGATGGCGAGCACGCGAGCTGCAAACATTTCCGCGGCCATAGCTCGGCTATGGCGCAGGTCTACAATCACATGATCCTGCCGCTCGCGAGCCCTCGCGATCGCGTCACGCAGATTCGCTGGGGTATTGGCGATTATCAGCATCACTTCGGCCATCCGCCCGAAGGCATGTGGCTCCCGGAGACGGCCGTGGACACGGCCACGCTCAAGCTCATGGCTGAGCATGGCATCAAGTTCACCATCCTCGCGCCGCACCAGTGCAAGCGCATCCGTCCGCTCAAGGAACCCGTTCCCGCCGCCCCAGCGGCAGAAACAGCGGCGCCTGCGGCATCCGGGTGGACCGACACCCCTGACGCTACCGTCGACACTACACGTCCCTATCTTCTTCGCTTCGCGTCCGGCGCCTCCATTACGGTTTTCTTCTATAACGGTCCTACTTCGCGCGCCATTGCTTTTGAGGGCCTGCTGAACTCCGGAGAGGATTTTGCCGCGCGCCTGAAAGCCGGATTTGAAGATGGCGCACAGCCCCAACTGGCGCACGTCGCCACCGACGGCGAGTCCTACGGTCATCATCACAAGTACGGAGACATGGCCCTCGCATACACGCTCTCTCTCCTTGATCGCGACAAGACCGTCAAGCTCACCAACTACGCGAGCTTCCTCGATCAGTTTCCACCCGAGTACGAGTGCGAGGTCGCCGATAACACCTCATGGAGTTGTGTGCATGGGGTGGAACGTTGGCGCTCCAACTGCGGCTGCAACGGCGGCAAGTCCGGCTGGAATCAAGTGTGGCGCGCTCCCTTGCGCCAAGCCCTCGATGCGTTACGCGACGCGCTCGTTCCGCTCACGGAGCAGGAAGGCGCCAGGCTTTTTCGTGATGTCTGGTCCGCACGCGACAGCTACATCGACGTAGTGCTCGACCGCAGCCTGGAGTCCATAGAACGCTTTTTCGCGGCTCATCAAGGCCATGTACTCACGGAAGAGGAGCGTGTGCGCGCGCTGGAATTGATGGAGATGCAGCGTCACGCACAGCTCATGTACACCAGTTGCGGCTGGTTTTTTGACGACATCTCGGGCATTGAGACGGTGCAGATCATCGCCTATGCCGCGCGTGTCCTTCAGCTTGCGCAGCAGCTCTTCGGCGGCCAAGCTTCTGCCCTGGAACCCGCCTTTCTTGCGCGCCTTGAGGAAGCGAAATCCAATGTTGCGTCGGCCGGTGACGGCGCGGCGATCTATAAGAAATGCGTGCGTTCGATGGAGCTGAATCTCGAGCAGGTTGCGGCCCACTACGCTATCAGTTCGGTCTTCACTTCATTTGCCGAAGAGACAGAGCTCTTCTGCTATCGCGTGCGCCGCATTTCGCATGAGATCCACACCTCCGGCCGTGCGCGCCTTGCTCTCGGCTGCGCCCATATTGCCAGCGCCATTACCGGCCGTCAACAATCGTTTTCGTTTGCGGTCCTCCACTTTGGCGATCAGAACATCACCGCCGCGGTCCGAGCCTATCTGCCGGAAGATGCACGCGCCTTTGAAGCCTTCTCCGCTGAAGCGGCCGCGCATGTGCAGCGCGCCGATTTCCCGGAAGTGATTCGCCTTATCGATCGCTTCTATGGCCATGCCGACTACTCGCTTACATCGCTGTTCAGCGATGAGCAGCGTCGCATTGTGCAGCTCATTCTCAACTCCACGCTCTGGGATATCGAGAGCTCCCTGGCTACGATCTATCAAGATCATGCCAGCCTGCTCCATTACCTTTCGCAGGCCGGCCTGCCCAAGCCGCCTGCGCTCGCGCTGGCCGCGACCTTCGCGGTTAACGCCGGCCTCCGCCGCACGCTCGAAACCGACCCGGTCGATCAGGCCCAGTTGCATTCCTATCTTTCGCTCGCCAAGGCCGATCAGGTGCCGCTCGAAACCGCGACGCTCTCTTATATCGCCGACCTGCGCATGAAGCGCGCCATGGTCGAGCTGCAAATGGCTGCGGGTTCGCTCGAAATCCTCGAGAACGCGCTCTCGCTCGCCCGCACACTCAGCGAGCTGCCCTTCGAATTAAATCTCTGGCAGGCGCAGAACATCTGGTATGAAATCCTGCGCACGTCCACGGACGCACGCACGGCACTGCAAGTTGAAAACCGCACGCGCTGGGAAAAAGATTTTGCCGAGTTAGGCGCGTGTCTTTCGATCGACACCAAATCCATCCGCGCCGAAGAGGAATCCCGCGCCGCGGCTGCTGATTGATATCAGCGCTATGTGTCTGGCAGCATCCTCAGCGAATGGCCCGGTTGACCTAGTTGGTTCGCCAACCTCGCTTGAACGCGGCTAACTTACCAACTTGCCAACGCGCTCATCCAGCTTCATCAGCTTTCCATTCTTCAGCGCAAACCGTTCCCCGCGCCATAGAATCGTGTTGCCGGCGAATCCTGCGACCCATAGAACCATCGCGATGCTATCGCGCACCGGGAGCATCCACAAAAACACGAGCACCTGGCGATCCCCCAACACTTCAGCCCCAACGGTCATCGCCAGTCCAAAACGAAGAAAAAGGCTCATCGCCAGCAGCCAGAAACTTACCGGACTCAATCCGCTGGCTGCTACGTTCAGCAGCGCCCAGCCCAATCCGTGCGTAAAAATCAGGCCCGCATAGCCGGCCGGCCGCGCGTCGCGCACGGTTCGCAGCCAACGCAACTGATGATCGACAAAGCCGCGCCACGTATAGGCGGGCACACTCGTTTCAACTACCTCTGAGCTCAGCTCCACACGATAGCCGGCCTTCGCCACGCGCGCGCCCAGCTCGTAATCATCGGCCAGGCAGTCCGCCAGCGCCCGCAACCCGCCTGCCTTCTCGAGCGCCTCACGCCGCACTGCAAGCGTAGACCCCAGTCCGTAGTGCAAACCACCTTCCATCATCTTCGAAAGCAGCACGCCTGCCTGAAAGTCGGTTGCAATGCCCAACGC
>JASHQE010000074.1 GCA_030037705.1 Acidobacteriaceae bacterium
AGCGGCTGCGTCCGCCGTTGTTACGGTTGCGGTAAGCGTGAAAGGCGAGCCCGCCATTAACGAGCCCCCTGCCGGCGTAATCGACAAGGCGATGGACGTGGGCATGGTGGCCACAGCCGTCACGATCAACGGAATGATCGTGGTGACTGTCCGGCTTCCGGAAGATCCGGCAACGGTCACGGCATAATTTCCCGCCGGAACAGAGTAGGCCGCTTCGAGCGTCAATACGCTGGTTCCAGTCGTAGAGTTTGGGGTAAAGGATGCCGTTATGCCGTCAGGCAAAGCGGAGATTACGGCAAGGTTCACTTCGCCCGTGAACCCGGCCTGCGGTGCCACTGTAACGGCAGCCGTGGCGGCTGCGCCTTGGTTCACGCTGATTGTGCTTGGCGATGCGTTCAGGGTGAATCCAGGCGGGGGATTTACGGTGAGGAAAACCGAGACTACCGTCGATTGCGTGCCCGAGGTGCCTGTGATCTGCAGGGGATAAAATCCAGCCGCCGCCGTGCTGCTTGCGGAGAGCGTCAGCTGGCTGGTTCCGCTCGTGGAACTCGGAGCGAAGGTCGCGGTGACTCCCTGGGGCAGAGCCGAGGTGACAGCCAAGTTGACATTGCCGGTAAATCCATTCTGCGGAGCGACCGTAACGGCATCCGTGGCGTAGGCCCCCTGCGTAACAGTCAGCGAGGATTGTGCAACGCCGAGAGCAAAGGAGGGAGCCGCTTTTGCCGTGACAGCCAGATTGTATTGATTGACGGTCTCGGCGAGCGATCCGCTGGCTTCAATGCCGAGGAATGCGGCTCCGAGCGGAGCGGAGTTGCTTGCCGTCAGCGTCAGCGTGCTCGTCTGGCCGAAGGAGATGGAGGAGGGATTGAAGGAAGCCGTGACGCCGGGCGGCAGCTCGGGGGCCGATAGCTTGATGGTGTCGCTGATTTTGTCCACCGGCACGGCTGAAACCGCGAGCGTAACCGTGCCGCCTTGCGCAATGGCCGAAGGATACGGTGAGACATTGAGATAAAAGAGCGGAGGGTTGATCACCAGAGCCAGTGTGGTGGCCGCGCTCAGACCGCCGGAGGTGCCGGTGATCGTCACCATCGTATCCGTGTTGGCTGGCGTGGAGTTGTTCGCAGTAAGCGTAAGCGAGCTCGCTCCAGTGGTGGGATTCGAAACCCACGACGCGGTTACGCCCTGCGGCAGGCTGGAAGTGACTGCAAGGTTGACGCTGCCGTTGAAGCCTCCGGCTCCATTCACAAGGACGGTGACCGAACCCGAGGTGCCGGGATAGATCTGCAAGCTCGCGGGCGACGCCATGAGCGTGAAGCCAGGCGCATTCACAGTCAAGGCCAGGCTTGTCGATTCCGTCTCCGCGCCCGATGTGCCGGTAACCGTCACGAGATAGGAGCCCCGAAGTGCGGAACTATCGGCGTTAAGCATCAGAGTGCTTTTACCGGATGCAGGATTTTTGCTCCAGCTTGCGGTCACGCCACCCGGTAAACCGGAGACCGAGAGATTCACGTTGCCGGAAAAGCCGGCGTTGTCCGCTATCGCGATAGCGACTGTGGCCGATCCGCCAGGCGCGACGGTCACAGAACTGGTCGAAAGTGAAAGTTCGAACACGGCCGGCCCTGCAGGCGCGAGCGCGTCGATCAGGTTTTGACCGCCTGGGCTTCCCCATCCGGTGACCAGGTCGTAACCGGGAACGGCGTTGTAATAGGGCCATCCACAGCAGTCGCCGCGGGCGTCGTTGCTGCCGGTCACAATATCGTGAAATTCGCTGGTATAGCCGGGGCTCTCGCCCATGGAATAAATCGCCGGATTGAGAAAACCTGCGGACGGATCGCCGTTTTGTGCGGCCTGTTGGTTCACGAGAGCCATGAAACCGGCCCAGCGCGGCGCAGAGAAACTTGTTCCGCCGTAGTCGCCCATGCACACGCCCATATCACAGGCGTAGTTGTCGGTATTTGCCTCCGCGGCCACGTCCGGCACATTACGCAAGGTCGTGGAGCCGCCGTTCGTCGACGTGGCCACCCCCGCCTGCCATGCCGGAATCAAGATCCCATCCGGGCTGATGCCGCCGCCGCTTTGGCTCCATGCTGTTTCTGAGCTCCATGCCTGGCCTGGGCCTTCTGTCGCCAGGACAGTTCCCCCGGTCCCGGTCACGAATGCATCTTCGGCAGGGTAGAAATGATCGAAGTACGGGTCGAACTCTCCCCAATCGCCAGACGCGGCAAAGACACTCTGACCTTGCGCGGCGCACTCTTCAAAGAAGATCTCGTTGGCCGCAGGATCGTCGGGACTCCAGGACCACGAAATGCTGACCTGCTGCGCCAGATCTTCCGATGCGATGGCGTTCAGTACATCGGCGTCGTTGCTGCCGATGTAAACGCGAACCTGGCTCAGGCCAGGCGCCATACCGATCGCTTGCACAATATCGACAACCTCTTCGCCATCGTCGCCGGAGACCGAAGCTCCGGTCGTGTTATCGAGGAGCACATTGTGGATGGGCACAGTGCTGGACTGGCCGGCATTCGCGAAGGTCATCTCGACGTCGCTCAGGTTGTAGCCGTCGAATTCAAGAAGGCCCACCGTCTGCCCCGCGCCGGTGAGCGCCGTGCCGCCATAATAGGCTGCGCGCATGTCGCTCGCGAGGAAAGACCCGCCTGGCCCGGAGCCGGTTGCCGCGGCATTCGATGACTCGTCCTGCGCCGATGCGTGCTTCACCAGGGGCTGCGGAATAGAAAAATTATTCAGGCCGGCGATGTGCGCGACCGGCACGTTGAGATCGAGGGAAGGCTCGCGGTCAGGCGAAAAGAAGAGACGGTTCTCAGTGGGATGCTGGTAGAGCCCCATCTTTACGTTGAAGGCTTTTTCCACTTGCGCGGCAGTGCCGCTGACCGGAACGATCATGCGGTTCGCCGGCGCGGTTCCCACTGTGAAGCCATTCGCCTGTGCAAATTGGACCACCGTCTGATAATCCGCGGCTGTGGGACCAAACTGCTCAGTAAATTGCGACGCGCTGAGGAACTGATGATAATCAGGGCTGCTGGGATCGTAGAGCCGGCTCAACAGGCTTGTGAGCTCCGTCTGATTGCGTGGAGCCAGCACAATCGAGAGACTCAGTCTCTGCTGGGCTGCGAGCGGGCCGGCGAGTGCAGCCTTGCCGCTCAAGACCGCGGCGCGCACATGTCCGTGCAGGAACTGGCGCGATGTTTGTCGCGATTGCTGGGCTTGGCCTTCGAAAGCGAAAAACAGAAGGAAAGCCACAATCAACCAGCGGCAGAAGACTCTAACCTTCACGGGCGGCCCCAACCATTGCAGGAGACGAATGATCCTGCAACGAATTCTTTTCTCTATCGTGTAATTCAGGAATGCGGTCGTTCCGCATCCACGAAGTTTCACGTTCGATCATCGCCGAAAGCATCGGCAACGCCGCCTGAAAAAGCCTGTGAGTTTTGAGCCGCAGTAACCCGCACTTGACTTTCGGTAACTCACCGGAATAACGTGAGCGCAATCCCCTCAACGTCAGATGCTGGTTTTTATGAAGAAGCGGAGTTGTGCAAATCGCAGGCGGCAGGGGTGACGCGATGACCTCGCACGCAGAGAACACAGAATTCCGTCGTGCATCGGAGCTTGATGCGGACCGGCTTGCGTGGCTCGCGCTTACGCTCGCGCCCGGACTTGGTCCGAAAAGAATTCTGGATGCAGTCAAAACGCTCGACACGCCGAGCCGCATCTTCGAGCTGCGGTTGACGGAGCTCGAAGGCTTGCGATTTCCGGCTGAGGCAGCGCAGTTCATCTTCGATGGCAAGGCCCGCGCCGCAGCCGAGGCGGAGTGGGCCAGAGCTGTAGCGCAGAACGCTACCATAGTGACCTTCGCGTGCGAAGCGTATCCGCCGCGATTGCGGGAGATCTACGATCCGCCGCCGGTGCTGTGGGTGTCCGGAGATGTGCGGCAACTGAGCCGGCCTGCAATTGCCGTAGTGGGCACACGCCATCCGTCGCCTTATGGAACCGGCGTGACAGAGATGATTGCGCGCGATCTGGCGGCGCGGCGGCTGCTGATCGTGAGTGGCATGGCGCGCGGCATTGACTCTTGCGCGCATAAGGGGGCGCTGGCGGCGCGGATGCCTACGGTAGCCGTGTGGGGCACGGGGATCGACGTCGTATACCCGAAGGAAAACAAAAAGCTGGCCGAAGAGATTCTCGCGCTTGGCGGTGCAATCGTGAGCGAACTGCCGATGGGCACATTTCCTGCGCCACAGAACTTTCCGCGCCGGAACCGGATCATCAGCGGGCTCAGCGTGGGTGTGCTGGTGGTGGAGGCGAGTGAGAACTCCGGCACGCGCGTGACAGCGCGCTGCGCAGCAGAGCAGAATCGCGATCTTTTCGCTGTACCGGGAAACGTGACCAATAAAGGTTCGTGGACACCCAACACGCTGATAAAACAAGGTGCCAAGCTGGTGGCTACCTGGGAAGATGTATGGGAGGATTTGCCCTCTCAGGTGCGGCTGGAATTGGAGGCGGAGGCCGGGACCGGCCTGACGGCTGCATCCAAATTGGAGCCTGCGGCATCCTTACTGCCTGATCCGGTGCTGCGGCCCCAGGAAGCGATGGTTTTGGAGGTTCTACGCACGGACGAGAGCCTGCAAATGGATGAGATTCTGGAAGTTCTGGAGACACAACTTACGTCAGCAGAAGTATTTACAGCGCTTTTTGAATTGGAGATCGCAGGCCGGATACGGAGCTTGCCGGGCAAAAACTACGTGAGGACGCTCTGAGAGCCGGCCAAGCAATAGGAAATGAGCGCCTGCAGCAGGCGAGATCGGCAAAATCCAGAAGAATCTAAAAAATTCATCGAAACAGGCGGAGGCCGGGATTCGGCGCCCGGAAATTTGCCCCAGCACTTGATTTAACAGGGGTTGCGGCGGAAGTCGATTCGCCGCGAGAGGGCTCTTTTGTCTCCCGGAACCCAATCTGCAAGGGGAAAAGAGAATTTGCGAGTGGAAATGAGGCGGTGTTCCATGGTAGGGTGCAACATTTGCAGGCTGATTTTTTCGTAACAATCGAAGGAAATGGGAAGGAATGCTCAAGCGCGGGGTCCGAACAGGTGAAGGCCGGCGTGGGAGCAAGACCAAAAAGGCCGCTCGCGAGTCCATATAGGCTGGCGGCTTAAGAAAGCGGAGAGAGGGAACTGAATTCAGGATGGCAGCGAGTAGATCACTGGTGATCGTCGAATCCCCCGCGAAAGCGAAGACGATCGAGAAATATCTGGGCAAAGGCTTCGATGTGCGGGCTTCTATCGGGCACATCATGGACCTGCCCAAGAACGACATCGGCGTGGAGTTGAAGAAGCGGACCTTCGAGCCGGAGCTGATCGTGTCTCCGGGCAAGGAAAAGGTTGTCGACCAGCTCAAAAAGCTGGCAGCGAAGGCCGGCGAAGTCTATCTCGCGCCCGACCCGGACCGCGAGGGCGAGGCGATTGCATACCACTTGGCGCTGCAACTCGGGACCAACGCCAAGGAGAGAAAAAAGATCCGCCGCGTGACCTTCAACGAGATTACAAAGAAGGCCGTGCAGGATGCCTTCAATCACGCGCGGGACATTGACCAGAATCTCGTCGATGCGCAGCAGACGCGGCGCGTGCTCGACCGGCTCGTCGGGTATCAGATCTCGCCGCTCCTGTGGGACAAGGTGCGCCGCGGGCTCTCCGCAGGACGCGTGCAGACGGTGGCCCTGCGGCTGATCGTGGAGCGCGAGCGCGAAATCGGCGCATTCCGGCCGGTTGAATACTGGACGCTGGACGCGATTCTCCATCCCGAGCGTCACAACGATTCGAAGTTCAAGGCGCGGTTTATCGGCATCCATGGCGAGCCGGCGCGTGTCGCGAATGGAAAAGACAAGGACGGCAAAGACCAGTTCATCGCGAATGCGCTTCCGGACAAGAAGACAACAGACGCGGTTCTCGCCGATCTGAAGGATGCGAAGTGGTCGATTGCGTCTGTGCAGGCGCGCGAACAGCAGCGCCGGCCCGTAGCGCCGTTCATCACCAGCCAACTGCAGCGCGATGCCGCCAACAAGCTCGGCTTCAACGTGCGGCGCACCATGGGCGTGGCGCAGCGGCTCTATGAGGGCGTGGATCTGGGTTCCGAAGGCACAACCGGCCTGATCACCTACATGCGTACCGACTCGCCGCGCGTTGCGCCAGAGGCGGTAACCGCGGCGCGCGAGTGGATCGCGAAGCAATTGGGGTCGCAGTATCTTCCAGCTCAGCCAAATACCTACAAAGGCAAGAAGGACGCGCAGGATGCGCACGAGGCGATCCGGCCGACCGACGCTTCGCGTACGCCGGAGTCGATTGCGCGCTACCTGAGCGACGAACAGCTCAAGCTGTACACGCTCATCTGGAAGCGCTTCGTGGCCTCGCAGATGGTTCCAGCCATCTATGACGTAACCACGGCGAACATCACGGCGGAGGCGAAGAAAGGCAAGACCTACGACTTCCGCGTGAGCGGTTCGGTGCTGCGCTTCGACGGTTTCCTGAAGGTCTACGAAGTCTCCGAGGATAAGAAGGACGAGGACGATGAGTCAGCCAACCGGCTGCCCAATCTCGACGGAGTGAAGACGCTCGCCCTCGACGAGCTGCTGCCGGAAGAGCACGCGACGCAACCGCCGCCGCGCTACAACGAAGCTTCGCTGGTGAAGGAGCTCGAGGAGCGGGGCATCGGCCGGCCGTCGACATACGCTTCGATCATCAATACCATCCAGGACCGCGAGTACGTGGTAAAGCACGGCGGCTCGCGCGGCCGGTTCTATCCAACCGAGATAGGCGTCGTGGTCTGCGATTTGATGGTCAAGAACTTTCCTTACATTTTCGATACCAAGTACACCGCCCGGCTCGAAGAAGAGTTGGATGACATCGAGGAAGGCAAGGAGAAATGGACCGATCTGCTCAATGGTTTCTACGACCACTTTGAGAAAGAGCTCAAAGTCGCCGGCAAGAAGATGGAAAACATCAAGCGCATGGAGCAGATGACCAACGAGAAGTGCGAGCTCTGCGGGGCGCCGCTGGTGTTGAAGTGGGGCAAATTTGGCACGTTCTATGCCTGCTCGACATACGACAAGAAAGATCCTTCGAGCTGCACCTTCACCAAGGAAAATATTGCCTCCAAGCCGGATTTGAATACGCCCGAGGCGCAGGATGTGGGCGAGACCGAGGAGTACTGCGAGAACTGCGGCAAGGTGATGGTGCTGCGGCGCGGGCTCTTCGGGCCGTTCATGGCCTGCCCCGATTACAACGCCGATCCGCCCTGCCGTACCTTCCGCAAACTGAGCCAGAAACAGCAGCAGAAGCCGCCGGAGCCGACCGGCGAAGACTGCCCGGTTTGCGGCAAGCCGTTGGTGTTGCGCCAAGGAGCCTACGGCGAGTTCGTTTCGTGTTCCGGTTATCCAAAGTGCAAGTACATCAAGCAAAACCTGATCGAGGGTATGAAGTGTCCCAAGTGCGGCACCGGCGACATTGCGGAACGCAAGGCGCGGCGCGGCAATATTTTCTGGGGTTGCACGAATTATCCGAAGTGCGACTTCACCTCGAACCTGAAGCCGGTACCGAAGAAGTGTCCGCAGTGCGGCAGCCCGTACCTGGTTGAGAAAGTGCTCAAGTCGGGCGTGTATCTCGAATGCCCGAATAAGAAGAAGAGTGCTGAAGAGGAGGCCGCGCCCAAGAAACGCGGCAAGAAGGCTGCGCCGGCTCAAGAGGAACCGGCAATCGTGTGCAGCTACTCGAAGCGGATCGGCAATGCTCCTCCTCCGCCAACGGCTGAAACGCACGGACCGGTTGCGGAAAAGAAAGAAGAGAAGCGGGAGTTGCAGCCAGCGTAAGAGATCCCGGAGAGGATGACTCTCCGGCTATCCAACGTCGCGGGCAAATCACCGCCGCGCGGCAAAACTCCGGCTGAATCGATATAGTATGGGCAGCGGAGACGCCCAATGGAACGAATGCTGGCTACACCGGCCGATGCTGAGATCATTCTGAAGCTCTATGAACTGCGCACAGAAGCCGTAATGCGCCAGGCGCGCGCCTGGGTCACAGGTGAGTTCTGGCCGAAGACGGTGGAGGAATTTTATGCCATCTACGAGGATCCCAAGGAGCCGCACAATCCCTGGCTGCGACAGGTGATTACCTACTGGGAAATGGCGGCGGCCATGGTTCTGCATGGCGCCGTTTCTGCCGAGCTGTTTGTCGATTGCAATGGGGAGGGTTTTTTCCTTTTAGCCAAATTCGCGCCAATTCTCGAAACAATCCGCGAGAAGAATCCGGGGTTTCTGACCAAGACAGGCGAACTGGTCAACCGGTTTTCGGCCGCCGCGCAGAGGTACGAGGCGGTGCTCAAGCGCCTGGAAGCCACGCGGTTGCGCCGCACCGGCCAGCCCGCGCAGGAGCAGTACTTTTATGCGCCGAAACAGGATCAGCCTGATTCGGCCTCCTGAATCCTTTTACATTCGCTTTACATTTAGCTCTTGTGCCGGCGGTTCCCGCAAGGCATGATGGTAGTTGTCTTAACAATGAATCCCGCGGAGGTTCCCATGAAGCGCGTACTTTCAGTAGCGGCTGCCGTTTTTTCTCTGTCGGTTATGGCATGGGCTGCCGATTCAACGCAGGTCAAAGGCTGGATCTCGGACTCCGGCTGTGGCGCCAAGCACGCCGGCAGCGGCGCCGCCTGCGTCAAAGGATGCATCAAGAGCGGCAAAGCTCCGGTGTTTGTCGATGAAGAAAAGAAGCAGGTATGGGCGATCGATAACCCCGATGCCGTGAAGGATTTTTACGGCGACCACGTCACTGTCACTGGAACCACCGATACCGACAAGATGAGCGTCCACATCGACTCAATCGCGGAAGCGAAATAGCCGCACTGCCAAATATCAACATCCACATCCAGGACTCGCCATGGAGCGCAATCTCTGGTAGTGTCGTATCCGTTGCCCTCGTCGGGTGGAGTTTGACGCTTCGATAGGGTTTTGAGTGAGCGGAGTCGACCGAAAGAGACCGGAATTAAATCAACATGGCGCGAGCAATCTGGAACGGCAAAGTCGTGGCCGAAAGCGATCAAATCGAAGAGGTGGAGGGAAATGTTTATTTTCCCGAGTCCAGCCTCAAGCGCGAGTACTTCCGGCCCAGCAGCACCACTTCAACCTGCCCTTGGAAGGGGCAGGCGCGTTACCTGACCCTGGTGATCGACGGTCAGGATAATCAGGATGCTGCCTGGTATTACCCTGATCCGAAGCCCGCTGCGCGCAAGATCAAAGGTTATGTGGCCTTCTGGCGCGGCGTGGAAGTGGAAAAGTGAAGAGGCAGGGACCAGGGAAAAGGGAACAGGGACTAGAAAAACCATCTCGCCTGCGTGTGATTTGGGTAGCTGTGCTGGGCGTGATGGTATCCGCAGGATGCGCGCACAACCCAGTAACCCCCGCACAGGCCGCGGGCGCACCCACGCTTACCGGCGATCTGGCCCATCCCGGGCACACGCGCGGCTGGGTGGATACAAAGCTCTACTTCGGTCTTGGCCCGGCAGGCCATCCGGAGCAGGGAATCAGCGAATCCGCTTGGCGGGATTTTCTCGACAGAGAGGTAACGCCGCGCTTTCCCGCCGGACTCAGCGTGCTGGATGTCTATGGCCAGTGGGAGAGTAAGGGCGCGGCTGCTCCGGAACGTCTGCGCTCGAAGCTGCTTGTCATTGATTATCCCGACAACGAAGAGAACCGCGCCAAGATTGCCGCCATCCGCGCGGCCTGGAAGCAGAAGACGGGCGACCAGTCGGTGCTGATGGTAACTGAGCCGGCGGATGTATCGTTCTAGGCTGTATCGACATATAGACCAACTCTACGTTGCTGAAAAGTAAATCAAGCACTGTCATGTTGAGCGAAGTCCGCCGCGGCGGAGGCGGTCTTAGGCCGTTTCCCCGTTTTTCTTTCATCCTCTTCGATACGCCGTTGTAGCTCCGTCTTTAGATACAGGCATGATCTGGCGCATTGCATCGGTGAAGCGGTCGAACTCACGGTTTTTAGGTGGCGTGGGTGCGGTCATGCCGGTATTATAAGGCCGTTATCGAAGCGAGGATGTTTTATGGCGCTGTTATCTGCTAATTGCATAATTTGCGAGCGGACTCTTCGAGAGACTGACAGTGTAATTTCGGCGATCCGTGTCGTAGATGTGTTCAGGACGCAGGTCTCTGCGGAAATCCCCGTTGAACGTCAAGTCGTTCCCATGAACGTAGTGGCCATCATCCGATTGTCATCGGATGATGACACACTGCATACAGTGGAACTGGCCATTATCCGTCCCGACGGAGAAACTACTCCGAACACGCTCGCGAGCAATGTAGTTGCTCCACCTGGGACCAATCCCGACTATCCCCGCGTGCTTTTCGTGATAGGTGCTTTAGGCGTTACCCCACGACAATTCGGTCTTCACCATATCGTCATTTACTTAGATGGCGCGGAGGTGGCGAGAACTCAATTCACACTCGAAGAGATGCCGGAAGTACCGACGCCGAACTCCGAGACGCTGCCCAACTAGACTGGCGTCCTAATCTGAAGATGATCAACGGCTTCGTATCAGGGGCGAGCAACAAACTGCGCAATTCGTTTTTCAATTGCGATTCAGAAATGTGGCCGCTAGAATGCTCTGCCAACGATTCTTCAATAGCAAATGCAATATGAATTGCACGAGGATCGCCGCTTCGATGAATGTTCCATGTATTCAGAACCAGCCAGTCCTCAAAGGAACCAAGATCGTTCCTGCCGTTAAGGTATCTAGCAACTTCTTCTGAGATTTGAGATTGATTGACCATGGCTTCTTCACCGATCATTGTGCGCGTTAGCGAATGGAGAATACGATGGCTTTTTAAAAAGCACCGTATCTTAAAGCGTGTGGGGTCGGGCGATCTTACGCCAGTTCAAAACCGTAGCACTCATCCATCCCGCACGGTGGCTCAAGAGCCATTTTGCACGTGCACGCAAGAACTCTCATATTTGGATAGTAGCAGTCAAGAGGTTGCTCGTGTGCATCAATACCTGCGTCCAGACGGTGCCATCGGTGCATCTGGTTACCCTGATCCCAAGCGGCTCTTAATAGGATCAAGGCTCTATCGCCTTCAAAAAGGCGACCATACGCCCACTTTCATGGAGAAACTTGAGGCTTTCTGCCTGCGTACCGCTTTGTGGATATGGAATTCCTTGGATTCCGACTGATTCGTGATGTTCGTTTTCCACAAGAAGACGCCACCCTACACGACTTTTAAAGAGTCAACATTCATGCGGGAACTGCTCTAGTAGGCCTGCAGCTGATCCAGCGGCAGCCGCACGCGGAAGCAGGTGGAACCGGGCTGGGATTTCACGCTCAGGTGGCCGCGGTGCTTGCGTACGATGCGCATGGCATGGTCGAGCCCCAAACCGAGGCCGCGCCCTGGAGCTTTGGTGGTGAAGAATGGCTCGAAGATGCGTTCCTGCAGCTCGGGAGGAATGCCAGGGCCGGTATCCCAGATTTCGACCAGGAGCATGTCAACCTCCATCCGGCAAGCGATGCGCAAAAGACCTCGATTACGCCCCTCGGACGAAGACCTGTCCATGTGGACTCCGTCGCCGAGCGCGTCACCGCGCGGGTCCAGAAGCGCGTCGAGCGCGTTTTCAATCAGCGCCATCCAAACCTGGTTCAGCTCGCCGCCATAGGCGCTGATGCGAGGCAGGCCGGGTTGATAATCGCGCTCGATCCGGATGTGCTCCATGCGCGAGTGAAGCATCTGGAGCGTGGCGTCGAGTCCGGCGGGGACATCGACTTCGAGGATCGGCGCACGGTCCATGTTGGAGTAGTCCTTGACGGCGCCGATCAGATCGAAGATGCGGGCCGTGGAGTTGACGAGGGTCTCCGCCGCTCGCGTAGAGCGCAGATACCGGGCGAAGAACTGGAGTGAGATGCAGATCTCGGTCGGGTTCAGGATGGTTCGCAGCTCGTCGAGATCGGCGGTGGTAATGCGTTGCTCCGCCAGTTGCGGCGCGATCTCCCATACTCCCTGGCAGCTGATCGAAACGAGCCAGGAGCGGATGGACTCCTCCCGGCTGATATAGTCCAGCGCGCCTTGTTGCGTGTTCGCCGAGGGAAGCGGAAGCACCCGTGTAAGGACTTTCTCTTCCCAGGCTACGATGGCGTGAATCTGCTCTTCCGTGAGAGCGAGCTTGACCAGTTTGAAGCGATTGCTGCGGTTTGCCTGCAGCGCTTCCACAAGACTCGACGCGGCGCGCTGTGCGGCCGAAGCCGGATTGTTGAGCTCGTGAGCCAGGTT
This sequence comes from Acidobacteriaceae bacterium, assembly GCA_030037705.1. Lineage (GTDB taxonomy): Bacteria > Acidobacteriota > Terriglobia > Terriglobales > Acidobacteriaceae > Telmatobacter. The sequence continues at coordinate 12,330 of JASHQE010000074.1, forward strand.
GCCGGCCAGCTTGCCGAGAGCTGTGAGCTTCTCCGCCTGTTGCTCGATGCGGGTGACCTCGCGGACACGGTCAAGCAGCGTGGAGACCACGCGCTGGGCTATGGAAGGAATCGTCTGGAGCATCTCCGGAAAGAGCGATCGATGCACAAGCAGGACCCAGACCGGAGAGACGGCAAATCCCTGACCGCCATAGCTGACCATCCGTGAGAAGGGAAGGACGCCGGTCATCTGGCCCGTTCGTGCAATGAAGAGCGCCGTGGGGCCGCTGTGTTGCCGCCGGACGTGGATCTCGCCCTTGAGGATGAGAACCATGTCTTCGGCGGGTGCGCCTTCTTCAAACAGAACGTCGCCGGCGTTGGCGACGACCTCGCGGCCGTGCCGGGCGAGCCAGAGCCGTTCCTCGAAAGAGAGACCATGAAGCGGGCCGATGTGATCGAGCGCATCGGCAATCTCTTCGGCGGATGTCGGTGCGGCGGGGGCGGCTACGGCAGGGGAAAACATCCGGTACCTCCGGGATGCGCAGTTTCAGGATAGACGATTGCGGTACGCCAAAGGCTTGAATATTAGCTCTGGCGGGAATCCAAAGCGGCACAAAGACTCAAAGTCAGATACGGCGCTGGGATCTTCGAGGTTCCATACAGGTTGCAGATTCGGTGTTTCAATGCCGTCGGGAAGAAGGCATGGTTTACGCGTCCGCGGCCAATATCTGTTCGTAAAAGCGCACGTACTGCGGCACCACAAGTGTGGCGCAGAAACGCTTCTGCGCGGCCTTGCGGGCCGCTTTGCGCATCTCTTCGAGCCGTGTGCGATCATGCAGCAGTTCCAGGGCCCCCGCCGCCATTGCGCCGACATCGCCCACTTCGAAGAGCAATCCGGTTGTGCCTTCGTCGATCAGCTCCGGCACGCCGCCCACGCGTGTGGCAATCGCCGGCACCTTGCAGGCCATCGCTTCCAGGGCCGCGAGCCCGAAAGATTCGAGCTCGCTCGGCATCAGCAGGAGATCGGCCAGCGGCAACAGTTCATTGACCCGCTCCTGTTTGCCGAGGAAGTGTACGCGGCATTGGATGCCGAGATCGTGAGCCAGCCATTCGGCCGCGGAGCGGTCCGGACCATCACCCACGAGAACGAGCCGCGCCGGCTGCTCCTTAGCCACGCGCGCAAAGATCTTGACCGCATCGACGACGCGCTTGACCGGCCGGAAATTCGACAGATGCATCAGGATTGCTTCATCCGGTTTGGCCAGGCGCAACCGCGCCTCGGCCCGCGCGGCTGCGTCCTTGATGGGCATGTAGACGTCGCAGTTGACGAAATTCGTAATGGTCTCGATTGGCCGCACCACGTCGAAGTCCTGGAAGGTTTTTTCCTTCAGGTAATTCGAGATGCTTGTAACTCCGTCGCTCTCCTGAATGCCGTACCGTGTAATGGGCAGATAGCTGCGGTCAAGCCCGACGAGCGTAATATCCGTCCCGTGCAGAGTGGTGACAAAGGGCAGCCTGCGGCCGCGACTGGCAAGCATCTGCCGCGCCAGCAGAGCGCTGACAGAATGAGGAATTGCGTAGTGAACGTGCAGCAGGTCGAGCGAATAATACTCGGCGACTTCCGCCATCCGCGAAGCCAGCGCCAGGTCATAGGGCGGAAACTCGAAGAGCGGGTAATTCGATACCGGAACTTCGTGGTAATAAATGCCCTCGCTGCGCCCATTGAGACGGAACGGCTGCGAGTAAGAGATGAAATGCACCTCATGGCCGAGCGCCGCCAGCTCGATGCCTAATTCCGTGGCCACGACGCCCGAGCCGCCGTACGTGGGGTAACATGTGATGCCGATCCGCATACCACCTTCGCGCGAAAAACAGGTTGTGCTGCACTATGGACGCTGTCCGACGCGAGTAAGATTCAGCACTCTGATGAAACGTTGCTGAAACGTTGATTGCTAAATGCTGGTCGGTGAGGACGCCGGCATCGAAAGATGCCGAAAAGAGACAAGGTCGATCTCCGGAAATTCCTTGATTGCGCTCAGGGCCTCGCGCTCAACTTCGCGCGACTCCCTGAGCCGCGTGCGGACCCGGGCGAGATCAGCATCGTTGTATCCCGGATGCGTGACCAGCTCCCATGTGCCGGAAGGAAGCTGCTGCAGCAGGGAACGAACCATGTCGGCATTCAGGACGCCTGTGCCGACCACCGCGATAGTTCCGTCGGTAGTTGTAAATCCTTCCGCTGCGATGACCTTTCGCCAAAGGGGCTCCATCCACCGTAGCACGCTCACCTCGGCAATGCGCGCCCACTTGGCGCTGGCTGTAGCACGTACGGCCCATGCAGGCTCGAAAGGATTCCGCACAGTTCGAATTCCGGCAGCGCGCGCGGCCCGCAGCACCGGCCGGAGCACCCGGGGAAACATATGCGTGTGTTTGTGCGTATCGATGTGCGTGAGACACACGCCTTGATCCAGAAGAAATTCAATTTGTGCCTTTGCTTCCGCTTCGATCTGACGTTCGATGCCTGAGGATTGCCTGCCGTAAAGATCAGCCAGAAATCTGCCGACGCCCACCGAGAATTGCCCTGTGCGCGGATGGGCAAGATGCGGAATGTCACGGCTGGAAGGAAGCACCGATGTTCCGTCAACCAGGACAACATGGCAACCCACGCCCAGGGATGGGCTGGCCCGGGCGATCTCGATTGCTTCTTCCGTAGCGGCGGCCCGGGCCATGAGGGTTGTGCTGGTAAGAACCCTGTCGGCGTGCAGTTCTGCAATGGCCCGGTTCACCCCCGCCGTCAGCCCAAAATCATCCGCATTCACAATAAGATGGGTCACCGGCTGAGTCTATCAACTTCGGCTCGGGAATTTCGCCGCGACGCTGCTATGATGACTACGGGCCACGATCACAATGGTCCATCGTGGGCGGTTAGCTCAGTTGGTTAGAGCGCCTGCCTTACAAGCAGGAAGTCGGGGGTTCGAGTCCCTCACTGCCCACCAGGATCTTTGCTGATTTGTGCGCTTGCAAGTCAATTTCTATGAGTGAGATGTGATTCTTTATATAAAGTGAATCATTATTGTTTTACTGAACGAAAAAAGAATTTCCCTCCCGCCGGTTAGAGCGTAAGTTTTCCCTGGTTTTTGGATGTTCCGCTTTGCATTTTCCAGCGAAATGAACGCACACTCCCGTCCACAGCTCAAGAGGCCGTGCGGTATGCGGAGCAATTACCCTGCTAGTGAGAAGATCACGTTGATCGTTGTTTCAATCTCCACCGGTTCGTTATTGAGCTTGTATGGTTTGTAGCGCCAAGTGCGCACTGCATCCATAGCAGCGTCACGCAGCATGACCGGTCCGCTCTCCACGTGCAAGTTTTCGATGGCGCCAGTCTTCGAGATCGTGGCCTGCAGCACGACGGTACCGGAGACACGCGCCGTCTTGGCGATCAGCGGATAGACCGGGGCCGTTTTCTGAACCAGCAGTCCAACAGCGACACCGGCCGAAACCCGCACAATGCTTGGGGTTGCCACTTGTACCTTGGGGCCCTGGCTGCCACCGAATACGTTGCCCATCGCAGCATTGCCGCCCAACCCGGCTGCGGCAAAGCTTGAAGAGGGCGGCGGAGGGGCATCCGCTGTATTCGTGTCCGTGTGTTGAATGCGCGTTGGCGCATTCAACTGTTCGTTCATCATCTGCGACTGTACATGAGGCGAATTTGCTGCAACTTGGTCCGTTGCTGCGGGCTTCGCATCGGAGGTGTCTTGCGTGTTACTCACGGCTGCGCGCTTGTCCGGGGCGGACGGCGTTGCAGCCGAGGGGGAGGGCTTGGCAACAGCAGCAGTAGCGCTTGGCTCGTCATCAGCAACCGTAACCTCCGGTTGAATGGCAGTAGCGGTTGGCTGCTGTTGCGGGGTTGTAGATTTTCCATGCCGGAGCATCGGGATCGCGAGGAGAAACAAAAGCAGAACCGGAACGCCGCCTGCTACCGCAAACATTGTCCACTTCTTTTTTGCAGGTTTCTGGGCCTTGGTTTCTGCAGCGGCGCCGGAACGGAATGTATGGAATAGAACCTCATCCGCCTCGCTCATGGCCGCCGCCTGAGCCGCTGGCGTTCTGCGCGTCCCGTTGGCTGTATTGTTGGGCCGGGTCGGAGCCGCAGGAACATCTTCCACTACCGTGGAAGACGCGTGTTTGCGGGGAGGAGGCGCGTCGTGCATCCTGTCGACGGCCGGCTTGAGTGACTTTACGCGATTAAGAAAAGCTCCTTCATCTGTATAGTCTTTCGTGGGCTTTGGCAGCGGTGCGCCATGCAACAAATCCGCTGCAGGCTTCAGGCTGGCAGCCGGCGTTTCAGCGGGCCTTGCAGCCGGCTTGGCGCCGCCGTTGGAAGCAGGCTTCGCCTCCGTTTTGCCCGGAGCAGCAGGTTGAGCCGCAGGGGATTCTCCGCCATCCCATTCGACAAAATCTTCCGGTAATGTATCAGGTAAAGCATCTGTTATTTTTGCTTGAGATGCCATTGACCATCGTCTCCCTTCTCGTAGGTGGCACCCTTATAAGTGCGTGTTTCACGTTGAACTGCTGTGTAGGTTGCTGGTTTCCGTTCTGTATCTGTATGAACGAATGGGGTGTGCGCCGCTGCTTTCAGCAGCGAAGCAATATTAGGTAATCCCTCAACAAGGAGCATGACCGTAGCCTGCGCCTTGGCGTATCTCTCCGTCTCGTCAGGCGTAAAGACGAGAGAGAGCTTGTGCTTACCCGGCGCGAGCACATCGCCCAAGGCCGGAGCGTAAACAAAGGAGCCAGACACGGATGCGACGGCATTCAATTGAGCATCGCTGAGCGGTGTGCCGTATGAGATAGGCGACGGGACCGGCCAAGTGATGGCTGCTTGCCCAACTTCGTTGACGGTGAGCGACACGGTAGCTTGCGCCGTGGTGTAGTTGACAGAGTCTGCCGGAGTAAAGGATGCGGTGAGAGTATGCGCGCCCGGAGGAAGAATCTCGCCCACGGCGGGAGAATAGACGAGCGTTCCCGGTACGGACGTCGTAGCATTCAGTTGCTTTGCGCTGAGCGGTGTGCCGTGAAAGATCGGATCAGGCGCAGACCACGAGATGCCCGGCATTGCCTTGGTTACCGTAAGCATGATGGCTGCCTGCGCCGCAGTGTAGTCCGAGCTGTTTTTCGGAGTGAAGATGACCGATGGCGTGTGATCTCCAGCCGCAAGCACGGCGCCCAGGCTGGGCGTGTAAACAAATGTTCCCGGAACAGAAGCCGTGGCGCCAAGCTGTGCCGTGCTGAGCGGAGTCCCGTACGTCATCTTTTCAGGTGTGGGCCAGGCGATGATCGGCGTCGCCTGGGTCACCGTGATCGACACAGTAGCGTGCGCGCGCGTATAGGTTGCGGCGTCAGACGGATTGAAAGTGACCGAAAGTGTGTGCGTGCCTGCCGCGAGCACCTCGCCTGCCGAGGGAGAATATTCAAATTTTCCCTGGACGGATGCGGAGGCGTTGAGCTGGGCGGCGCCGAGAGGCGTTCCGCAAGTAATCGAGTCAGGCTCCTCCCAGTCGATGGACGGCGTATTTTTAGCAACAGCAACCGGGACAGTGGCCTGCGCCCTGTTGTAATTTGCCTGGTCCTTCGGAATGAAGACGACCGAGAGATTGTGCGCACCCGCGGCGAGAACCGTCCCTGCCGAGGGCGTGTACTCGAATGTTCCCGGGATGGATGCCGAGGCATTGAGTTCGGCGCGGCCCAACGGTGCACCGCAGGCAATTTCATCGGGCGCGTGCCAGGTGATGGCGGGCGTTGCTTTGGAAACGGTGATGGAAACCGCAGCCTGAACGGGGTTATCGTCCTCGGAGTCAGACGGCGTAAACGTCACCCAAAGTGTGTGGGTTCCTGCAGGCAACACATAGCCAGACCCCGGGGTATAGAGGAATTTTCCCGGAACCGAGGCCATTGCGTTGAGCTGATCGGGGCCAAGACGGGTGCCATAGGCAACCGGCTCAGGTGGATCCCACTCGACAGTTACCGGAACGTCAGGAGCCGTGGGTGCCGCGCTTGCCGGAGGCGGTGGAGGCGGTGCCATGCTGGACGGAGGCGGTGTGATACTGAGAACGCCAGATGACCTCTCAGGCCTTTCAGGTCTTTCAGCGGACTTTTCGGGGGTAGAGCCCTTCTCGGCCGTACCTTTGCCAAAGCCTTTAAACGTGAACCCCTTTTTCTTTTCCTGTTGTAACGGAAGCCCCGTAACGGAGCTGGCCATCTCCAGAATCAACCGCGAAATCGCTGAATCAGCGGGCGAGATCCCGTTCTGCATCTGACGGGTGGCGTCATAGTCGTCAGGAATCTTCCACCGTACCGGCCGGCTGATGGCTTTGGTAATGACTTCTTCGGTGACTCCCAGGAAGCCGGCCTCGAAACGGTTGATTACGATTTCAAGTTTGGGACCGCTGTCATCGAAAAACCGCGAGATCAACCGGTTCGAATTGCGCAGTTCGGAGATGCCAGCCTGCGTCACCAGGTAAATCGTGGATGCCTCGCGGAACAAAGAGGTGGCCATCAGATCGATTCTCGATCCCACGTCGACGACCACATTATCGAATTCCTGGCGCGCAATGAACATCAGCTTGTCGATGGCTTCCTTGGAGGCATCGACTTCAGGGACTTTGCTGGGAGCCGCAAGCACCGATACGCCAGACTGATGCTTGGCAAGAATCTTATGAAGGAAGCTGGCGTCGAGTCTGTCGGGATGCTGCAATGCGTGGTCGGTCGAGTACTCGGCTGCAATGCCGAGGTTGAGCGCCGCATCTCCCATGGGGAGAGCGAGATCGATCAGCAACGTGCTCTGGCCGGATTCCTGGGCCAGGGCAATCGCGAAGTTGCAGGCGATCGTTGTGACTCCGGAACCGCCCTTTGCGCCGAGAAAAACCAGCGACCTGCCGATGGCTCTCTTTGCCGGACGGGGTCTCGGGCGGCTGATGGCCGCAGCCCGCACGAGGGCTTCGGCCACCGTGTTCTGGTCGAACGGGAGGATGAGATACTCGCGAGCGCCCGCGCGCATGCAGCGGACGACAAGATCCTGGTCGGCCATGGACGAGTAGACCATGACGGTGGCCGCATCTTTGGCACAGATGTTCTCAACCAGGTCGAGCGCAAACTCGGGATCGCTATCCAGATCGATAATGATGACGTCGAAGTAGAGCTCCAGCAGCCGCGGAACATCATCGATCGCCGTGGGATAGGAGGAAAACTCGCGCACATTCGCGCCGCGGCACTCGGCCAGAGCATTGGCCAGAGCCCGACGCCGCTCCTCGTCGGGGCCGATCAAGGCGATGGACAGAGTTTCATTCCCAATGGAGTCGGGATAGCGTGTTTCGATGTTCTGTGACATGCCTGAGTTCACCGGCATTAACCCCCCTCCTCCATCTTTGTTGTTCTTATCGGCAATTTACAGGCCGAACTCGATAAATTTCTTTGCTCAAATCGAGCAAAGGGATCAGTCGGTTAATGCAGAATCGGGGGCCGAAAAAGCGATACCACCACGGAATCACCCGCAAAGGCTCGCCCAAAAAACAGGGGAGATAAGCTGATCCAAGATTACTTTTACAACGATGCCGGAAACACTGATAATAACTGATTTGGTGCAAACTCAAATCAAAATTAGAACTTTAATAATAGTATTAACATATTACTAAAGTTTATTTAACATGCCGCTCCTGGATTTCGTGCTACCTAAGCGTGGCTAATTTGGGGCATTGACGTTCTCCCGGAAGCTCAATTTGGGCCATTTTGCGTCTTGAGTTCCACCCCAATGAGGGCGCTGTTGCATTTCCGGCCATGCCCTCGTCCTTGCAAGTTAGCGGGAATTGCTCTGTTGAAGGGTGGTTCTTGCCGGAATCAAGATCCATGAAATCTATGGAATACCGGCCAGGATCATCAAGAGTGCAAAGCGATTCCTTTCCAATCACCAGCGGAAGCAAAGCATAGGCAGTCTGCTTAAATGGACTCTGTGGATCAGCTTGAATCAT
>JASHQE010000075.1 GCA_030037705.1 Acidobacteriaceae bacterium
CGCATTCATGGTAATCTCACAAAAGACACTTGAGAGTGGAACTGAGAAAAGAAGAGGAGTAACACACGCCGTGCTGGCGACCGCAAAGAAAACTGATTTGATTCAACGCTTCCGCACCCACGAGACGGACACCGGCTCGCCGGAGGTCCAGATCGCGATTCTGAGCGAGCGGATTGGCGAGCTGACCGAGCACTTCAAAACGCACAAGAAAGACCACGCATCCCGGCGTGGACTGTTGATGCTGGTGAGCAAGCGCCGCCGCCTGTTGGATTACCTGAAGGCGCATGATTCCGACCGCTATCGCGACGTGATCGGCAAGCTCGGTATCCGCAAGTAAGCCCAGAAAGACAACGTTGATCTGGAAGCGCCCAAGACCGGATATTGACCGGATATTGGTCACAGCCCCTGTTCGAGTTGAATTTTGGGGCTCATGTGCACCTGGCGAATTGCATGGTAAGCCGGGGCGTGCGTACAGGTATGCCCGGTTGAACCGGGCCTTTCGTCACAGGCGGGAAAGTCGAACGGCAGAATCCGCTCCTGAGCACACAGTCAGATGGAACAAACGAATCTTCGATTCCTTCCATGCCTCCCACCCGCACCGGCGCCTTTCCCGCACAAGTTTCCCAAGCGAAAAACTGAAAAGAGGACATTATGTCTACTAAGCATGAAGTAGCCGTCGAGCTTGCCGGCGGCAAGCGGCTGGTCTTCGAGACCGGCCGCATGGCCAAGCAAGCCTCCGGCGCTGCGCTGGTCACCACCGGCGAAACCGTCGTTCTGGCCACCGCTGTGGCTTCCCCTGATGCCCGCGAAGGGATCGATTTCTTCCCCCTCACCGTGGATTACCGCGAGTACACCTACGCCGGCGGACGCATTCTCGGCGGCTTCATCAAGCGCGAAGGCCGGCCCAGCGAAAAAGAGATTCTCACCGCCCGCCAGATCGATCGCCCCGTCCGCCCGCTCTTTCCCGATGGATTCCGCAATGAGACGCAGTTGATCGCGCTGGTCTTCTCGGCCGACAAGGAAAACGATCCTGATGTCGTCGCCATCAACGCCGCAGCCGCGGCCCTGGCCATCTCCGATATTCCTTTCGGCGCAGTTATAGGCGCGGTGCGCGTGGGCCGCGTGAACGGCGAGTTCGTTGTGAATCCCACCTACGCGGAGCGCGCGGTGACGACGCTCAACATCATGGTGGTCGGTCACAAGGACGGCATCGTGATGATCGAGGCGGGCGCGAAACAGGAGACGGAAGAGATCATTCTCGGCGCCATTGAATTTGCCCACGCGGAGATCAAGAAGATCGTCGGCGCGATTGAAGAACTGGTCGCTAAGGCCGGCAAGACGAAGAAGGTTTTCACGGCGCCCGAGTTCGACGAAGCCTATTACAACGATCTTAAGACCAAGATTGGCGAGCGCCTGAAGGATGCGCTCGACACCAAGACCCACGACAAGATCGAGAGCTATGGGCTCATCAAGCAGATCAAGGACGAGCTCGCAGCCCAGCTTCCTGCCGAAGAGCCGGATGCAAAGAAGAAGCTCGGCCACTACTATGAAATCCTGCGTGAGCGGCTCTTCCGCGAACAGGTGACCAAGGACCGCATCCGCCCCGACCGCCGCGCCTTCGATGAGATTCGCCCCATCACCATCGAGACCAGCGTTCTGCCGCGCACACATGGCTCGGCGCTCTTTACGCGCGGCGAGACGCAGGCTCTGGTGACCGCAACGCTCGGCACCATGGACGACAGCCAGCGCCTGGAAAGCTATGAAGGCGAGCAGAAGAAGAATTTCATGCTCCACTACAACTTTCCACCCTTCAGTGTGGGCGAGACAGGCCGCATGACCGGTGTTGGCCGCCGCGAAGTAGGCCATGGGGCTTTGGCAGAGCGCGCGATCGCCGCTGTTTTACCCGCGGCCGATGAATCTCCCTATTCGATCCGCATCGTCTCGGACATCCTCGAGTCCAATGGTTCTTCTTCCATGGCTTCCGTCTGCGGCGCAAGCCTGGCGCTCTATGATTCCGGCATTCCGTTGAAGGGAGCGGTGGCGGGCGTGGCTATGGGACTGGTCAAAGAGGGCGACGATTACGCCATCCTCACCGACATCGCCGGTGCGGAAGACCACTACGGCGACATGGACTTCAAAGTGGCCGGCACGCGCACAGGCATCACCGCACTGCAGATGGATATCAAGATCGGCGGCCTGACGCGGGAGATCCTTCAGCAGGCGATGGAGCAGGCGCGCCGCGGCCGGCTCTTCCTGCTCGATAAGATGGATGCGGAACTGAGCGGCCCGCGCCAGGAGCGTTCGCAGTACGCGCCGCGCATCGAGACGCTGCAGATTCCCGTCGACAAGATCCGCGATCTGATCGGCAAAGGCGGAGCAACGATCCGCGGCATCGTCGAGCAGACCGGGGCGAAGATCGATGTCGACGACAATGGCCGTGTCAGCGTGGCCTCGTCGGATGCGGACGGTCTCAAGCGCGCGCTGGCCATGATCAACGACGTCACGGCCGTGCCTGAAGTCGGTAAGACCTATCTGGGCAAGGTGGTGCGGCTGGCCGAGTTCGGCGCCTTTGTCGAGCTCTTTCCCGGCACCGACGGCCTGTTGCACATCTCCGAGATCGCCGAGCATCGCGTCAAGGAAGTCAAGGACGAGCTGCGCGAGGGCGACCAGGTGATGGTGAAGGTGCTGGCCATCGAAGGCAATCGCATCAAGCTCAGCCGCAAGGCGCTCATCAAGGAGCAAAAGGCCAAGCTTGCGCAATCGGCCGCTCAAGAAGCGGCGCCCGAGGGGGAAGACGCTCCGCACGAGGCGCATACCGCGGTCTCGGCGAGGCCGCGCAATGAGTTCGATGAACGGCAGCCGAAGTCGAATCAGAGCACGATCCTGATTGAAGGCGGCGATGATTTCGAGGACGAAGAAGGGGCGGAGTTCGATGAATCGACCGAACCGAACTTCAACCGCGCCGAGGCTGTGCACGCGATGTCCGGACCGTCGCACGGAGGTGGGCGCCCAGGCCCAGGAGGCGGAGCCGGCAATCGGCGCCGGCGCCGGCGTCGTCCCGGAGGCCGCGGACCCAGCGGCGGTGGTCAAGGTTAAGGCATTTTTCCTTCAGGTATCGCCCTTGTGGGCCTTGTGAAGGTGGTAATTTCTTGAGGAAATTGCCACCGGAGCGCTACCAGCTATCCTGGAACTGCTCAACGAACCGCTCTACAGGCTGGATGCCTCGAGCCTGCGACGCTTCAGACCTCTCATCTCGCTGAGAGCAGGCAAAGAATCTGCCCGCGGCGGAAAGCCGTATTCTCGCGCATCGTCGGTCTTGGCTGCATTTTTGTCGGAGTACATGCGGCGATCGGCCGCGATGCACAGGGATTCAGCGCTGAACCCATCCTCGGGATATACGGCAATCCCCACGCTCGCTCCCACGCGCACGGTATGCCCGTCCAGTTCGAGCGGCTCGTTGAGCAGTTGAATGAGCGAGTGGCCGACGCGCTCCGCATCGGCGCGGCTCGTCGGCTCTTCAAGAATCACAGAAAACTCGTCGCCGCCTGTGCGCGCCACTGTGTCGGAGCGGCGAACACGCCCCAGGAAGATTTCGCCCACGCGCTTCAGCAGCAGGTCCCCGACGTGGTGGCCCGCCGTGTCATTCACCTGCTTGAAGTGATCGAGGTCAACCAGCAGGAGGGCGGCCTGTTTACCGGTGCGGTTGGCGCGTTCGAGGGCGCCGGCCAGCCGGTCCTGGAACAACCGCCGGTTGGGCAGCCCGGTCAGCTCGTCGTGCAGCGCCAGATACTTGTTGTGCTCAATCTGCGCCTCCAGCAGCAGCAGGATCATGCCCACCGCCACCACATACTTGGGCAGGTTCCAGACCTCGCTCTCGGGATGCAGTGCCGGGAAGAATGCGTTGATGCCCGGCCCCACAACGAAAACTGCGGCCCACGCCATAAATCCTGCAATGGTGATCAAAGCGCCGGTTGTAGCGCGCCGGTAGATGTACCAGAAATGGATGGCGCAGCCAAAGTAAACGGTAAAGAACACGGCGTTCAGGGCCAGGATGGGACCGTTGCCGGGCTGGTTCTGAACAGCCAGGAGAAAGGCCGAAAGGCCGCCATAGAGGCTGACTGCAGACCAGCGCAGAGGATGATTGAATGTTCGGATAGTAAAGAGAGCAATGGACAGCGGCAAAATGCCCACGAGCAGCGCAACTGGCACCAAGGCCCAGTACCCGTCCGGCGCAAAGCTGAGCAATACCAGATAGAGTGTGTTCGTTGCGACGATGGCGGCCACCATCCAACGGCTTGATAGCTCGTTGCGAAAGGGCACGCAGGCCCACATGAAGGTCACGCCGGCCCAAACCAACGCTGCAAGACCGATGAACCCGGCCAGTGCGCCCAGATGGCTTCGCGGCGACAGAAACATCAATGCCGCAAAATGGAGCTCGATCAACAGCCATCCGCTCAACCAAAGGCCGGAAATGGCCGTAAAACCGCGTCGCGCCACGGAGGCAAAGGCGCAGGTCAATAACGCTACTGCTCCAACGTCTGGAAGTTTACCCCAATCCAAACTGAACTACCTCGGCACGCCGAGGTCCCCCAAAAGAATAGAATCGCCGAATCTGTAGTGAATGCCATGGCGCTTTTGTTGCAGCCCTGCTCCATCGGAATGCACTTCCGTAATGGGCAGAGTTTTTCATCGTGCCGGAAAGTGCGGGCTGTAAGTTGCCGGAAGCGCCAGGATGGCCCGTTCTTAGAATCGCATAAGACGATCTTTTTGAGAAAGTTTCAATCATAAAGAGTGTAAAACGGTTTTTGCCCCAGGAACACAAGACTTTATGCAGATAAATCTAAAGAAAATCTTCTGGATAGCCGATAAGTAGAAGTATTTCGTGCCCCCGCCAGAGATTGTGCGGGTGCGTCTGGGGCCAGATGATCTCCATTAAGAAATATCTGGATACTGCACAAGATACTCGATCTGTTCTGGAAACCGTTGAGATCAACGAGGGAGACGTTCTTTCCGCCGCCATCGCCGCGTATGCCTCCACGCTGATTGAGATAGGTAATTGCAGCATCGAAGCCTGCCCTGGGGTAGGCCCGGAGCTGAAGCTGCGTCTCGGCGAGCTGGCGGCGCGCCTTTCTACGCAAATGAGCGGAACTGAACTGGCAGCTTCTCGAGTGCATGCACGGGAAAAGCTGAGGGAATGGGGAGGACGGACGGCCAGGCACTATCTGCAGAAGGCCGGCGAGGTGAAGGAATTGCTCCTTTCCATGGTCCGTACGGTTGAATCGGTGGGCACACGGGACGAACGATGCGCCAGCCAGATTCAAGAGGTCACCTCCCGCTTGCGCGAAATCGCCACGCTCGACAATCTCACACAAATTCGAGCTTCGATCGAAAAGAGCGCAGCCGATCTGAAGAGTTCGATCGACAGAATGACCGCGGACGGCAAGGCGCTCGTCGAGCAGCTTCGTCAGCAGGTCTCGCATTATCAGGTGAAGCTGGAGGCGGCCGAAGAGATTGCCTCCCGCGACGCGCTCACCGGGGTCCGCAGCCGCTTGAATGTGGAGACGCAGATTGAGACCCGCATGGCGGCCAATGCGCGATTCTGCGTGGCGATTTTGGATATCAACGGGTTCAAGAAGGTCAATGACGAGTTCGGTCACGTAGTCGGCGATGAGCTGCTCAAACAGTTCGCAGGCGAGCTCCAAAGCGTGTGCCGCACCACCGACGTGGTTGGGCGATGGGGTGGCGACGAATTTATCATTCTTCTCGATTGCAGTCTTGCCGAGGCGACACCGCAAAGAGATCGCTTGCGCGAGTGGGTATGCGGCAAGTACACGGTGCATGGTTTGTCCGGAACTACCAATCTGGACCTGAGCCTCTCCATCGGATTGGCGGAATACAAGGCGAACGAATCCATCAAGGAGTTGCTGGCGCGCGCCGATGCCGCAATGTACGCGGAGAAGGGAATTTCCCGGACCGTTGCGGAGCCTGGCGCCGGCAGCGCCAGACGTTAAACCTATATTTGTCCTGGCCGTATCGACATATAGGCCGAGGCTAAGTAGCTGACAGACAAAACAAGCACTGTCATGTTGAGCGAAGTTGGGAGCGTTCTTTGCTCCCAACGGAGTCGAAACATCCGCGGTTCCCCACGTCTGGCACTGCTTTTTGCCCATGGTTCACCAAGCCATATGTCGATACAGCCTAGTGTCCTGTCTCTAAAGTTCGCGACATAAATACAGTTGTCATCCTGAGCGTAGAAAGCCGCGTTTTGTGCGGCTTGCGGAGTCGAAAGCCTGCCCTGAGCGAAGTCGAAGGGGATCCGCGGTTGCTCTTCG
>JASHQE010000076.1 GCA_030037705.1 Acidobacteriaceae bacterium
ACGTCAACGACGTGCCGGAGGACTGGCTGTCGTTGGAGGTGGGCTTTACGGACGGCACGTCCTTCTCGTTTCGGCTGATGCAGCGCGTGTACGTGCGCGCCTGCTACGGGAAAATGCGCAGCGACGATGTGGAGACGATCCGGGAGTATGGGATCATTCAGTGCAACCCCCCGGGGGACGGTGGCGGATGAGCAGGAAAAAGAAAGCCGGGTGGCCGGGTCTCAGGGAATTCAATCCAGCACGAAAATGGGTGCCCCAGGTCCCTCGCATTTGGGGACCTGGGAAAGCACAGCGCCAACACAAACTAGTCGTAATACTCAAGTCCGAGGTGCGTGATCAGGTCCTCGCCCATGATGTGGCGCAGCGTGTTCTTGAGCTTCATGGACTGGATAAACAGATCGTGCTCCGGATAGAGCCCCTGCGCCGTCTGCGGTGACTTGAGATAGAAGCTCAACCACTCCTGGATGCCGAGCGAGCGCAGCTCCGGCGCGCGCTTGGCGAGATCGAGGAAGAGCACCAGATCGAGCGCGATGGGCGCGGCCAAGATCGAGTCGCGGCAGAGGAAGTTGACCTTCACCTGCATCGGGTAGCCCAGCCAGCCGAAGATGTCGATGTTATCCCAGGCTTCCTTATCGTCGCCGCGCGGCGGGTAATAGTTGATGCGGATCTTGTGATAGATATCTTTGTAGAGATCGGGATAGAGCTCGGGCTGAAAGATATATTCAAGCGACCCGAGCTTCGACTCCTCTTTCGTCTTAAACGACTCGGGATCGTCCAGCACCTCGCCGTCGCGGTTGCCGAGAATGTTGGTCGAGAACCATCCCGAAACGCCCAACATGCGCGCCTTGAAGGCCGGCGCGAGCACGGTCTTCATGAAGGTCTGGCCGGTCTTGAAGTCCTTGCCGCAGATCGGCGCGGCGTTCTTCTTTGAAAGGCAGATCATCGCCGGAATATCCACGGTGAGATTGGGAGCGCCATTGGCGAACGGCACGCCTTCGCTGAGCGCCGCATAGGCGTAAATCTGCGAGGGAGCGATGCCGGGATCGTTCGCCAGCAGTCCCTTCTCGAAGTTCTCAATGCTGTGATGAACGGCCGAGGGCTCCATGAAGATCTCGGTCGAGCCGGCCCAGATCATCACCACGCGATCGACCCTCTTCTTGAAGGCGCGGATATCTTCGATGACCTGATCGGCAAGCTCACGCTTGGTCTTGCCCTTCTTCACGTGCGTGCCGTTCAGCCGCTTGACGTAATACTGGTCGAAGACCGCCGGCATGGGCTTGATGGTTTCGAGATGGGGCTTGAGCTTGGCCAGTGTCTCCTTGTCGAGCACGGCGGCGTGCGCCGCAGCCTCATAGACGTTGTCTTCAAAGATGTCCCAGCCGGTGAAGACAATATCGTTGAGATCGGCGAGCGGCACGAAATCTTTGATCAAGGGCGAGTTGTTCTCCGTGCGTTTACCCAGGCGGATGGTGCCCATCTGCGTAAGCGAACCGATGGGCTTGGCCAGCCCGCGGCGTACAGCTTCCACGCCGGCGATCATCGTGGTGGCCACGGCGCCCAAACCAACAACCATCACGCCCAGTTTGCCCTTCGCGGGCTCAACATTCGATGCAGCGGCCGAGGGACCGCTCTGCTGCTCAGTTGCCATTGCTTTTCCTGACCTTTCTTTGATCGTTTGGTTTAAGCCGTTCGGTCTTCAGTAGCGTTGCGATGCGGAAGATCCTTGCCGGCGGGAATTTTGTTATGCGGCATTCACCGTCCGTCTGCGATTAAGGTGCGTCCAGACAAACCAGACGAACGCAGCCAGAAGGGCAACTTCAACGGCAAGATGAAAGCGGTGAAACCACTGCTCGAGGCGGGGATCACTATTCCATTTCTCACCCAGCTTCGCGCCGGCCCAGGCCAGGCAAAAATACCAGACCAGGGAACCCACAGTCGTGTAGATGTGGAATCGCAGCCGTGACATCTTCCCGATTCCTGCCGTAAATGCGACGAATGTCTGCACCACCGGCAACATGCGCCCGACCAGAATCGCAATCGATCCATACCGGTCGAAGAACCAGCTCATCCGGTCCAGGTCGTGGGTGTTCATCAGAACCCATTTGCCGTAGCGCACCACCAGCGGCCTCCCGCCTTTGGCGCCGATCCAATACGCAACCGCGGAGCCTATGTTGCAACCTACTGCCCCAGCGGCGACCACCAGAAAAAGATTCATATGCCCCAGATACACCACGTATCCGGCGAAGGGCAGAATCAGCTCAGAAGGAATCAGGACGCCGCAGGAGTTCAGTGAAACAAGGGCAACGATGCCGCCGTACCCGCCAACATCGATGACATGGGTGATGAACTGAACCAGGAGGGCCAGAATCTTTTCGTTCATTCGCGTTCCTAGTATATAGGTCTATCGTGCGCTCTTTCGGCCCATCGAAATCGTTAACGATGAAAAAGAGAGATGCACACGTCTGCATGTTCCGTTTGTTAAATTGGTTGTATTGCATGGAGAGATTTTTGAGGAGGATGTGTGCCCGATTTTCCGCCGGTTCCGCTGACGCTTGAGGGTTCAAGCGCACTGCATCAGTTCTTTCGTTTCGACTGGAAGGCATGGCGGTCCTGCGCGGACGGCGAACGCGAAAAGATTGCCGGCGAGTTTACCGCCGCGCTCAACAAACTGGAGCGCGCCCGCGCGGACGCGCCGGTGCGGACGGCGCTCTATTCGCAACTCGGGCACAAGGGCGATCTGATGTTGATCCACTTTCGCGACTCGCTTGAAGCATTGAACCAAGTCGAGCTCGATCTGGCGCAGACGCGTTTCTATGATTTTCTCGATCAGCGCCACTCGTATGTGTCGGTCGTCGAGCTCGGGCTGTATGAGTCGAGCCGCAAGACTTATGAAGCGGCAACGGCAAAGGGATTCGAGGCGCACGCACCGGAGTGGAATGCAGAGATTGCCGCCTCGCTCAAACGCGGCGCGGACGCGATGGCGCCGCGTCTCTTCCCTGCTGTGCCCGATGCGAAGTATCTCTGCTTCTATCCCATGGACCGCAAGCGCGGCGAGCAGGTGAACTGGTATTCGGTTCCCTTCGCCGAGCGCCAGCGCATGATGCACGAGCACGGCCTGATCGGCCGCCGCTACGGGGATGTAGTCAAGCAGATCATCACCGGCTCCATCGGCATGGATGACTGGGAGTGGGGCGTCGATCTCTTCGCCGACGATCCGGTGGTCTTCAAAAAGCTCATCTACGAGATGCGGTTTGATGAAGTAAGCGCGGTGTATGCGTTGTTTGGCCAGTTCTTCATCGGCGTGCGGCTGCCGGTGGAGAAGCTCGGCGAGTGGCTCGAAGGAAAACTATAATGAATGATCGCTCACCGCACAATCAGGGGAATCTGTCATCCTGAGCGAGTCGCCGCGGCGACGAGCCGAAAGCCTGCCCTGAGCGTAGTCGAAGGGGATCTGCGGTTGTTCTTCTATCACTGCGTAACGTCGCTGCTCGCCACCTCGACGGTAAGGATATTTTGCCTTACAATGAAGATCTGAGGGTTGTATATGGCCACGCTTACCGTGACCACCAAGGGCCAGATCACGCTGAAGCAGGAACTGCTCCGGCATCTCAACGTCGCTCCCGGCCAGAAGGTTGAAGTCGACAAGCTGTCGGATGGGTGGCTCGTGGTGCGGCCTGCCGCGCAAAAGCACTCGATTCGAGGTTTCAGCGGATTACTGGCAAAGAAGGGCACGCCCCGGTACACCATCGCCCAAATCAAGAAATTTACTGAAGAAGCCTGGGCCGGCAAACGAGTTTGTTAGTTTCGATAAGAATGCCGCGAAGCTACTCCAGTCACAGGGCAGGCGTGCGCGGCTGTTAGCCTGATCCAATGGTGAAAGAAGCATCCAGCCGTAAATCCACACCCAAAACTACTCGACCGGCGAGCGGGCCGCTTGCGCCAGAACGAGTGAATGCGATTCTCAAGGGACTCGATGAGGCTTACCCGAACGCGGTGTGCGCGCTGCATCACCGCACGCCGTGGGAGCTGCTGGTGGCGACCATCCTCTCCGCGCAGTGTACGGATGTCCGTGTGAACATGGTCACGCCCGCGCTCTTTAAGCGCTTCCCCACGCCGACGGCAATGAGCAAGGCCAAGCTGCCGGAGCTCGAAGAGCTCATCCGCACCACCGGCTTCTTCCGCAATAAAGCGAAATCGCTTCAGGGCGCGGCCCAGGCTGTCGTGGAGCGGTTCGGCGGCAAAGTGCCGCAGACACTCGCCGAGCTGATCACGATTCCCGGCGCAGCGCGCAAGACGGCGAACGTGGTGCTGGGCGTGAGCTTCGGCAAAGCTGAGGGCGTCGTCGTCGATACGCACGTCTTTCGCATCTCACGACGGCTGGAGCTGGCCAAGGGCGAGACGCCGCAGGAGGTCGAGCGCGAGCTCATGCAAGTGATTCCGCAGGACCGCTGGATCAGTTTCTCGCACCAGGTGATTCATCACGGACGGCAAGTCTGCATCGCGCGGAACCCAAAGTGCAACAAGTGCAATCTGGAGACGCTCTGCCGCTCAAACGATAAGACATGGTGGAGCTGACAAACTCCGGCCGGCCCGATTACAGAAAATTGAAGCATTTCGATACATAATCACTGCGGAAGAACGTCTTTGGCATATTTTGAACCCTCGGCAGGACCACCCCCTCCCCCGGGTCCCAAAAACAATCATGCAAATTCACGAAGATCCGAATCATCGGCTTATGAATCAATTGATTGAAAATTCTACATAGTAACGGTGATGTAAATATAACCATGCAAATCTGAAGCGAAAGAGCGGAATGATTTCAGGCGAAAGCCTCTACAGTAGCGGCAATCAGCCCCGGAATGTCATGAGGCTGCGCCTCCGCCGCCGGCTCCCATCCATGCGCGCGCAGCGTCTGGCTAGTGATGGGGCCGATCGAGATGGCTGGCACGTTTACAAATGGAAATGCGATACCAGCTTTTTCTGCGGCTTCTTTGAGGTGCGTCACGCTCGACGAGCTGGTAAAGGTCGCCGCATCAATTCCCTGCTCCAGGGCGCGGCGAAGTTTTTCTGGAGCGTCTTCGGGCAGCACGTTGCAGTAAGCATCGACAACATCGACAACCGCTCCATGCTCGCGCAATGTATCTGGAATCACGTCGCGCGCGACTGCTGCACGCGGCAACAGAATGCGTTTATCTTTAACCGAATCGCTCATTGCAGTTACCAGAGCTTCTGCAACGTAAGTATCGGGCACAACGTCTATGTGGAAACCGAAATGCCGCGCCATTTCGGCGGTTGCGTTTCCTACTGCGGCAATTTTCAGCCCCTCGGCGCGAGCGGGATTCACGGAAAAGCGCGCACTGCGTGCGCATACTTCCTGCAGCACGTTGCTGCTGGAGAAAATCAGCCAATCGTATCGATCGAGATGCCGCAACGCATCATCGAGCGCATCGTATGACTCAGGCGGCACGATCTCCAGCACCGGAACTTCGACGGGTATTGCACCGTGCGCGCGGAGTTCCTCACTCAATTTCGATGCCTGTCGGGCAGCGCGCGTCACCAGCACGCGGCGGCCGGCGAGCGGCTGGCTCATTGCGAGACATCCGGTGTGGCGGCCAGCAGCGGCCGGGCGCCAGCTTCGAGAAGCATCTTGGCGGCATGACGGCCGAAGGCATTTGGATCTCGCGCAGCGCACGGCGCTTCGTGATGAACGCGCACCACCTGGCCCGTCTCCGGCGAAGCGACTACGGCGAAGATCTCGTCGATAATCTCTTCCGGCGGTTTATGGCGCTCAGTAAACTTCATGCGGCAATGGACGCCGATCGGAACCTGGCATCCGCCGCCCAGCACGGCCAGCGTGGCGCGTTCCGCCTCCACTGCAAAGCGCGTGTCGGCATGATCGAGAAAGGCGACGGCCTCAAGCGTCGCAGTGTCTTTTTTTCTGGTCTCGATGGCCAGCGCGCCTTGACCTGCGGCGGGGCAAAAATCTTTCGGGTCGAGTCGCTCGCGGAGCCAGTCGGTTCGGCCCAGGCGCTCGAGACCGGCAGCGGCAAGCAGAATCGCATTCACCTGGCCGTCGGCAAGCTTGCGCAGCCGCGTGTCCACGTTACCGCGAAACTCGACGATCTCAAGATCGGGCCGCAACGCGCGCAACTGAGCGCGGCGGCGCTGGCTGCTGGTGCCGACGCGTGCCCGCGGCGGCAGCGCAGCAAGATTTGCGTAGCTCATAGAGACAAAGCCATCTCGCGGGTCGACGCGCGGCGGCGTAGCGGCCAGCGTGAACGGCTCCGGCAGTTCGGTGGGCAGATCTTTGAGCGAGTGCACGGCCAAATCGATACGGCCCTCGGCAAGCGCCTCTTCAATCTCCTTGGTGAACATGCCCTTCGAACCAACCTCGGCAAACGTGACCTTTTGCAATCGGTCGCCGGTGGTCTTGATGATTTCGATCTCGACGGAGTGGCCCTGCTCGCGCAGAAGCCCGGCAATGTGATTCGCCTGCCAGAGCGCAAGCTGCGAGCCGCGGCTGCCAATGCGGAGGTTCACCGGCGGACCTGCACGCGCGGGATGGCTTCGACGGGCGCCGGCTGCTTGGATTCAACCGTTACAACAGCAGATTGCTCGGCTCCGGCGGACTCAATGGACGCTACAGGCGCAACGGGTGAGACCGACCACTCTTCGCAAAGAATATCGAGCCGATTCGAGTCGCCTTCACGCGCAGCCTGCTTCAGCGCCTGCATGGGGGGATGGAGAAACTTGTTTACGATGCCGCGCGTGAGCGCTTCGACGGCTGCAAGCTGCTCGGGCGTAAGCGCGCCCAGGCGCGCATGCAGGCGCTGGATCTCGGCGAGGCGGATCTCTTCGGCTCTGCGCTGCAAGGCGGCAATCGCGGGCGCAACATTCACCGCGCGCTGACGCTGGTGGAAACGCTCCACTTCGGTGGCGATAACAGCCTCGGCATCCACGGCCTGACGGCTGCGTTCTTCCATGTGCGCGGCGGCCACCTGCTGCAAGTCGTCGATGTCATAGACAAAGATGCCATCGAGCTTGTTCATCTCCGGATCGACATCGCGGGGAACGGCGATATCGATGAAGAACATGGGCCGATTGCGGCGGCGATGGAGAAAAGAATGGCCGTGCTCGGGCCGGAAGATGGGGTGGGGCGCTCCGGTGGAGGTGATGACGATATCGGCGTCGCTCGCGGCGTTATGGAGCTGATCAAATGCGATGACGCGGCCGTTGAAGTCTTCGGCGATCCGGCGGGCGCGTTCCTGGGTGCGATTGGTGACCAGAATCGCGCCGGCTCCCTGCTGCACCAGATGACGCGCGGCGAGTTCGCTCATTTTGCCTGCACCGACCAGGAAGACCGTGCGGCCATGCAGGGAGCCGAAGATCTTGCGCGCCATCTCGACGGCTACCGAGGCAATCGAAACGGAGTTCGAGCCGATGCCCGTCTCGGAACGGGCCTTCTTTGCCGCGGAGAAAGCGCTCTGCAGCAGGTGTTCAAGCTGGCTGGAGACAGTGCCGGCGGCGCGGGCCATGGCAAAAGCTTCCTTCACCTGGCCGAGAATCTGAGGCTCGCCCACAACCATCGAATCCAGGCTCGCGGCCATGCGAAAGAGATGGCTCACCGCCTGCTTGTCACGGTACTCGAAGAGATGCGGCATGAGCGTGGACGAGTCGATGCCGAAATAGCCGGAGAAAAACTCCGACAACTGTACCTCAGGAGTTTCGATGGCAGCCAGCAGCTCCACGCGATTGCAGGTGGAGACAATCATGCACTCCGTCACGCCGGCCATCGCAGCCAGCGCCTTCAGCGCCTCCGTAAGCTCGTCGCGGCCGATCGCAACCCGCTCACGCAATCCGATGGGCGCGGTCTTGTGGTTTAAGCCGATCAGTGCAAGTGTCATTGCGGACCGAACCTGTGCACGTTGCTGACGAGGTTGAGGGCCCAGACGCCGATCATCGCCACAAGCACCGCTCCCGAGACGTAGGCCGCGCGGCGTCCGCGCAGGCCCGCGCCGCGGCGGACGAAGAGCAAGAGGACGTAAAAGACCCAGCTTACAAAAGAGGCAATGACTTTGGGATCAAGAAAGTATGCCGCGCCCAGGTCAGTCTCCTGCACGAGGACTGCGCCGATGATCAGACCGACCGTCATGCAGGGAAAACCAAATTCCAGCGCCGCGTGGGCAATGCGCTCCAGCGTATCCAGGGGCGGAAGCCAGTCCAAAAGATTTTTCCCGGGCCTGGTTTTTGATTTGATTCTGCGCTCTTGCACGAGATAGAGCATCGAGGCCAACAGGCTGAAGGCCAGCGCGGCATAGGCCAGTAACAGCGCCACGATGTGCGCTACGAGCCAGCTCGTGCGCACACCTTCCGAGGCGAAATGATATCGGCCGGGACCGAGAGCGGGCACAAAGACCAAAAAGAAAGCAACGGGTAAAGCGAAGATACCCATCGGAATGGCGTCATAGAGCCACCAGACCAGAAAGAACAGGCCGGCAACGGCAAACCCGAGCAGCGACTCGATTTCGCGCATGTCTACGGGAACAAAACGATGCGCCTGGACAAGCATCTCCACGACCGAGACGAAGTGAAAAAAGAAAGCCAGTCCGCCGCAATGGACGCAGGCCTTGCGCCAGCGCAGCGAGCTGCGGAGTACGGACGGAAAGACGGCGACACACGCCGCCGCATAAAGGATCGCCGCAACTCGTAGCCAGAGGAGATACATCGTTATCAACACCTTACGGTGCTATAGACCAGTATACTGTGATGCAAATCACCGTGTTGGATCGCGGGTGTCCGGGGAGGGCATCGACACGTTAAGCTGGAAAGCAGCGTGATCCAAGACGACCTCCAAGAGAACCCGGTTATGGCGCCTCCTGCACCCGGGGGACCCGCTCCCCTGCCCGCGGAGAAGAACTCTGCGGAATTGACCCCGTTCATGCGCCAATGGGCAGCCGCTAAGCGTGAGAATCCCGATGCGCTGCTGTTCTTCCGGATGGGAGATTTTTATGAGTTGTTTTACGACGATGCAGCGGTTGCCAGCCGTGAATTGCAGTTGACGCTTACGGCTCGGGACAAAGAAAAACAGATTCCCATGTGCGGAGTTCCCTTTCACTCGGTCGAGGGATATCTGACGCGGCTTCTCCGTAAAGGCTACAGGATCGCGCTCTGCGACCAGATGGAGGACCCGAAGCTCGCAAAGAAGATTGTCCGGCGTGAGGTGACGCGGGTGCTCACGCCGGGCACGGCGATCGATGCAGGTCTGAGGCAGGAGCAGAATAACTTTCTGGCGGCGTTGTGCGAGGTTGCTCCCAGAGGCGGGCTAAAGGAAGACACAATCTTTGCAATAGCACTGCTCGATCTTTCGACCGGCGAGTTCCTCACGGCTGAGTTCCGCGGCGCGGCGGCGCGCCAGCGGGCCATCGACGAACTGCTGTTAGCGGGCCCGAGCGAGGTGCTGGTGGCTGCAAGCGCAGAGTTGCCGGCACAATTGGAGCGCATTCCGGCACGCACGCGCGTAGAGGATTGGGTCTGGACACGCGACTTTGCCGTACCGCTGCTGGAAAGACAGTTGAACGTGCGCTCGCTCGAAGGCTTCGGACTGAATGGCCACGAAGCGGCGGCCATTGCTGCCGGCGCGGTGCTGCACTACGTTCGCGCGACTCAAAAGAACGAAGCGCTGCACGTGGATTCATTGAAATTCCAGGAGCACTCGACCGCGCTCGAACTCGACCAGGTGACGGTGCGGAATCTCGAACTCGTTGAGCCTTTGTTTCAAGGGCAGGATGATCGGGCGACGCTCTTTCGCACGCTCGATGCCTGCTTGACACCGATGGGCAAACGGCTTCTGCGCGCGACGATTCTGCGTCCGCTGATGGATGCGGAGGCCATCGAGGCCCGCTATGAAGCGGTCGCCGAGGCGTACGGTGACCTGCTGAAGCGTGAGGAGATTCGCAGGGCTTTTGCCGGAATTCTGGACTTGGAGCGTTTGCTGGCGAAGCTGTCTCTTGATTCAGCCGGGCCGCGTGACGTACGGGCGATGGCCGCAAGCCTGGCGCGGCTGCCAGCATTGAGGGCCGCTCTTCGTGCAATGACGGCGCCGCTCTGGCAGGAAATCACGGCGAAACTGGATGCGCTCGAAGATGTGACGGCGCGGATTGCAAGGACTTTGGTGGCCGAGCCTCCGCTGACCATGACCGATGGCGGCGCGATTGCGCCGGGAATTGACGCAGAGCTGGACGACCTGCGCAGCGTCTCAACCTCCGGACGGCAGGCGATCGCGGCCATCGAGGATCGCGAGCGGCAGAGGACCGGAATCGGGTCGCTCAAGGTGCGGTACAACACGGTCTTTGGTTATTACATCGAGATTACGAAAGCGAATCTTGCGCTGGCGCCGGCCGATTACGAACGCAAGCAGACGCTTGTGAATGCGGAGCGCTTCACCACTCCGGAGCTGAAAGAATACGAACGCAAGATTCTCACCGCGCACGACCGTTGCATCGAAATCGAGAAGAGAATCTTTGCGGAGTTGCGCAAATTTGTGCTGGATAGCGCGGGGCGGATTCGCCGCAGTTCGGCCGCGGTGGCTGAAGCCGATCTGCTCGCCTGCTTCGCGCATCTCGCTGCCGCGCGGCGCTATGCGAGGCCTAAGCTCGTTGAGCAGGCAGTGCTCGAAGCTGTTGCCGCGCGTCATCCGGTGATTGAGCAATGGATGGAAGAGATGCGCGAGGGCCGGTTCATTCCGAACGATCTTTATTTGAGCGCGGAAGGACCGGAGTCTGAAGGTCCCGGTCTGTTATTGATTACCGGCCCGAATATGGGCGGCAAGAGCACGTATCTGCGGCAGGCGGCGATGCTTATCCTGATGGCGCAGATGGGCTGTTTTGTGCCTGCAGAAAGCCTCCGTTTCGGGCTCGTGGATCGAATCTATACGCGCATCGGGGCCAGCGACAATGTTGCGCGCGGACGATCAACGTTTATGGTTGAGATGACCGAGACGGCGACCATCCTGAATACAGCGACGCGGCGTTCCCTCATTTTGCTCGATGAAATGGGCCGCGGCACGGCGACCTTTGACGGGCTTTCGCTGGCATGGGCAACAGTCGAATACCTCCATGCAGAGACAGGTGCGCGCACACTTTTCGCGACCCATTATCACGAGCTGACCATGTTGGCAGATAAGCTGCCGCGGGTGCGGAACCTGCGCGTTGCGGTGAAAGAGTCCGCAGGCGGAATCGTCTTTCTGCACCATATTGAGCCGGGCGCGGCCAGCAAGAGCTATGGCATCGAAGTGGCAAAGCTCGCTGGATTGCCCGCCGCCGTCATCGAGCGGGCCAGGCGCGTGCTCAAGCAGCACGAAAAACAGGAGCGCCAAAGCGTGCAGGTGGAGACAGCGGCGGAGCCGATGCAGCTGACGATCTTTACGCCGCTCTCCCAGCGGATTGTGGACCGCATCGAAGCAACGGACGTCAATTCGCTCACGCCGCTGCAGGCGTTGAATCTGCTGGAAGAACTCAAACAGGAGCTGAAGAGAAGCTAGTGTCCTGTCTCTAAAGTTCGCGACATAAAATACAGTTGTCATCCTGAGCGTAGAAAGCCGCGTTTTATGCGGCTTGCGGAGTCGAAAGCCTGCCCTGAGCGAAGTCGAAGGGGATCCGCGGTTGCTCTTCGCAAATACTGATAGCAACTTAAGAGACAGGGCACTAGTATGGTGTGCCAGAAATTCGTAGCATAATTGGCAAGGAGCAACCGCAGATCCCCTTCGACTTCGCTCAGGATGACAGGCGCATTTTTGATACGAACTTCTGAGACAGGACACCAGAGCTGGTTGCATAAATGGTCTGGTCAGGTAAAGAAACTTCCCTCAGGGGCTAAAGCCCCGGTGTTCATGAGGCTTTTGCGGCACGACTCAAGTCGTGCCCTGTTACGAAACCATTTATACAAACAGTTCTAGGGCCGTATCGACATATAGCCCGATAACCTATGGACAAAATCAGCAAGTTTTCCATTGAATACGTGCTGCAGGAAACGAACCGCAGTTGTTCCGACTCCGTTGGGAGCAAAGAACGCTCCCAACTCCGCTCAACATGACAGTGCTTGTTTTGTCTGTCAACTGCTTAAGCCTCGGCCCATATGTCGATATGGCCTAGGGATGAGAGACTGAGGAGTGCGAAAGATGACGACGGGATTGCGCCAGGCGGCGGGTGAATTACTCGTGGTGGGTCTTGGAAGCGCAGAGCTGACCGGTCTGGAGCGAGCGTGGCTCCGGCTGGTCCGGCCTGGCGGTGTGATTCTCTTCAAGCGCAACATTGCCGATGCCGCCCAGACGCGCGCGCTGCTGGATGAAGCGACAGGCCTGGGCGCGCCGCACAGCGTGCGCTGCGTGGATGTGGAAGGTGGAACGGTGAACCGGCTGCGCGACGCATTGGCGGCGCTGCCCTCGGCACAGGCAGTTGGCGCAGCGATGCGGAATTCCACCCTTGCGCACAAAATGCGAAAGGATGGGACCCGGGGCCATACTGCTTTGGCGCGCGAGTTCGGTGAGCTGATCGCGCGCGCGGTAAAGGCATTCGGCTTCAATACCACGCTGGCGCCGGTGGTGGATCTGGCTCTGCCCGAGGCTGCGGAGGTGCTGGGCTCGCGCCCGCCGGGCGCGCATGCAACGGAAGTAGTCGAGTTCGCGCAGGCATTTTTAGCGGGCCTGGCAGCCCAGGGTGTGGTAGGCTGCGGCAAGCATTTCCCTGGACTGGGCGGCGCGAGCGGCGATACGCACTTCGTCACTCCGGAGATTGAACGCACCTGGAAACAGATTTGGAACGAGGACCTGGTTCCCTATCGCCAACTGCATGGGGCCATGCCGATGATCATGATGAATCATGCTGCCTATCCAAAGACGCCAGGAAAGAACCGGCCGGCAAGCGCGTCGGAATTCTGGATCACGACGGTGCTGCGGAAGCGGATCGGTTATCGCGGCATTGTCCTCTCGGACGATCTGGAGATGGGCGGAATTCTCAAATTTCTTCCAGTGGAGGAGGCTGCGGTCGCAGCCGTTCGCGCCGGCAGCGACCTGCTCGAAATCTGCCACAGCGCGGAGCTGATCCTGCGCAGCTACGAGGCCCTGATCGCCGAAGGCGAGCGTTCTGCCGCATTTCGCGCGCTGTTGCTCAGCCGCGCGCGCATTGCGGCGCTGAAGCGGAAGCGGCTTTATGCAAAGGGCGTGGCGCGGGCTCTGACGGCGAAGCAGTTCGAGGCGCTGCGGGCGCAGACGTTGCGCTTCCGCGACCGGATCGCGGCGAGCGAAGCAGACATGATCAGCCCGCGTGCCGCGGCTCCGGCGGAGATCTCATGAGGGCGCGTGCGATGATCGTGGCCGGCGTGATGAGTGGCACCTCCGCCGATGGTATTGACGTGGCGGTTGTGCGGATCACGCCCGGAAAATTGCGGCCACAGCTCAGGCTGCTTGCCCACGAAGGATTTCTCTACCCCGCCGCGCTGCGCCGCGCAGTGCTTGCCGCGATGAATGCGGCCTCGACTTCAACGGCGGAACTGGGCCGGCTGAACTGGCGGTTGGGCGTGGCTTACGCCGAAGCTGTGGAGAAGATGCTTGCGCGCCACAAGATCAAGCTTGATCTCGTGGGGTGCCATGGGCAGACGTTGTATC
This sequence comes from Acidobacteriaceae bacterium, assembly GCA_030037705.1. Taxonomy (GTDB): domain Bacteria; phylum Acidobacteriota; class Terriglobia; order Terriglobales; family Acidobacteriaceae; genus Telmatobacter. The sequence goes on from JASHQE010000076.1 coordinate 13,661, forward strand.
ATCAGGCGCGCGCGGAAACCTACGCGGGGCGCAAATTCGGCTGCACCTGGCAGGCAGGCGAGACACAGGTGATCGCGGCGAGGCTGGGTGTGCCCGTGGTCTCGAATTTTCGTCCGGCGGACATGCTCGCCGGAGGGCAGGGTGCGCCGCTGGTGTCCTTGCTCGACTATGTGCTCTTTGCCGATGCGCGTCGCGGGCGCGTGCTGCAGAACATTGGCGGCATCGCCAACCTTACGGCTATTCCACCGGGCGCAAGCGCCGGCGAGGTCCTCGCCTTCGACACCGGGCCGGGCAACATGGTCATCGACTGGCTCTCCCAGGAGCTATTCGGTAAAGCCTACGACAAAGGCGGGGCGTTTGCGGCTAAGGGAGCCGTGTTGAAACCGGTGCTGCTGCAGGCGCTCAAAGATCCCTATTTCCGTTTGAAGCCGCCGCGGACTGCGGGGCGCGAGCAGTTCGGCCGGGCTTACGCCGCTGACTTTTTGGCCGAGTGCGGCAAATACAGCGCGAAGAGCGAAGATGCTCTCGCAACGGCAACAGCGCTCACCGCGGAAACCATTGCCCGGAGCTATCGGCATTTTGTGAAGGCTAAGATGAGCGGGGCCGAGGTTGATTACATCGTTTCCGGCGGCGGCGCGCGGAATCGAACCCTCATGGCCATGCTCAAGGAGCGTCTCGAGCCCCTGGGCTGCACGCTCAAGACGAGCGATGAGACCGGATTGCCCGCGGAAGCGAAAGAGGCGGCTGCCTTCGCCCTGCTTGCGTGGCAGACCTGGCATGATTTACCGGGCAATCTGCCGGCGGCGACCGGTGCGAAGCGGTCCGTGATTTTAGGGCAGATCGCGTATGTCTAGCGTGCTGGACTGCGGCTGGCTGCCGTCGCTCGGGATGGCCACGGTGTTCCTGCTTGAGCTGATGGGGCTGACGGGGTGTCACTCGCAACCGCGAGATCCGAACACAGTCGTATTTCTGATCCAGAGCAGTCCGGCAAATCTTGATCCGCGCGTGGGAACAGACGAGCCGTCGGAGCATATCGATGAGCTTCTCTTCGATGGCCTGGTGGAGCAGGACGCGAGTTCCCGCTTTGTGCCTGCGCTGGCTTCGCGCTGGGAGCAGCCGGACGCACGCACGCTGGTCTTTCATCTGCGCCAGGGGGTAACCTTCGCCGACGGACGGCCGCTGACGGCGCGGGATGTGCAATGGAGCATCGATTCGATGCGGAACGGGGCCGTGATCTCGCCCAAGGCGGCATCGTACGCATCGATTGATTCTGTCGAAACGCCTGACGCGATGACGGTGGTTTTTCACCTGAAGCACGCGGACAATTTTCTTCTGACCAACCTCTCGACAGGCGCTATCGGGATCGTGCCCTATGGCAGCGGACGAGATTTTTGGCGGCATCCGATTGGAACGGGGCCGTTTCGTTTTGTGAGCCAGCGCATCGATCAGGACGTAGTCCTCGAACACAATCCAGCGAGCTGGTCCGTTGTGCCCAAGATCGCGCGCGTACGATTTGCGGTTGTGCCGGACGCAATTACGATGTCGCTCGAACTGGAAAAGGGTTCGGCCGATGTGGAGGTCAATTCCCTGCCGATGGACGCGCTGCCCGTGCTCGCGCAGCGGCCGAATCTCGTTGTCCAGGATACAAGCGGAACAGAGATTCACTATCTTGCGTTTAATCTGCGCGACCCGATCTTGCAAGATGTGCGCGTGCGGCAGGCGATCGCGTTCGCCATCAACCGTGAGCTGCTGATTCGCACTCTCCTGCGCGGACACGCCCGGATTGCGCTCAGCCTCTTGCCGCCCTCGCACTGGGCGTGGACGGGAGACGTGGCACGGTACGATTACAATCCCGCGCGCGCCGAGCAGTTGCTTGATGAAGCGGGGTACCGGCGCGGTCCGGACGGCATCCGTTTTCATCTCTCGATGAAGACCAGCACCGACGAGGGCACACGCCTGCTGGCCGCAGTGCTTCAGCAGGAGCTGGCCAAAATGGGTATCGCGCTCAGTTTGAGAAGCAATGAATTTGCGACGTTTTATTCGGATGTGACCCGCGGTGCGTTCCAGATGTATTCGTTGCGCTGGGTGGGCATCCGTGGTCCCGACATCTTCAGCTACGCCTTTTCGAGCGACGATTTTCCGCCACACGGCGCGAATCGAGGACATTATTCGAGTGCCCGGCTCGACGCGCTGCTCGAGGATGCAACCGCAAGCGGAGACATAGACCGGCGGCGCTCGGATTACGTCGAGGTGCAGCAGATCCTCGCGCGCGATCTGCCTGCCATCAACCTTTGGTATCTCGATACGGTGGTGGTTCACGACCAAAGATTGACGAATGTGGTTCCCTCGCCGTCAGGCCGATATACATTTCTTGAAACCGCGCAACTGCAGCCATAATTCTTCTGAAGGTGGCTGAGGCCCCCAAACGGTCCTTTGAGGAGCGTCTTTCCCAATCGCCGATGGTTCGCTAGTGTCCTGTCTCTAAAGTTCGCGACATAAATGCAGTTGTCATCCTGAGCGTAGAAAGCCGCGTTTTGTGTGGCTTGAGGAGTCGAAGGATCCGCGGTTGCTCTTCGCAAATACCGATAGCAACTTAAGAGACAGGACACTAGTATGGTGTCCCAGAAATTCGTAGCATAATTGGCAAGGAGCAACCGCAGATCCCCTTCGACTTCGCTCAGGGCAGGCTTTCGGCTCCGTTTGGCCCAAAAGCTGGCCAAACTTCGCTCAGGATGACAGGCGCATTTTTGATACGAACTTCTGGGACAGGACACTAGAGGGCGGAAGATAGAGGAATTGAACTGCAGGAATTTCTACAACTATTTCGCCATCCATGGTGATCACCCTCTGGCAAGCGCAAAGTTATAATGGGGAGTCCCGGTTGTTAGATTAGAGGGAAGGGGCCCTTAATGCAGCTTTATAAATTGGACCCGCTATCGGACAGCCGTTGGGATGATCTGGTTGCGACCCATCCTCGTGCGTCGGCGTTTCATCGGTCGGGTTGGCTGAATACGCTTTCTAAAACCTATGGTTATCGGACCATGGCGCTCACGAGTTCACCGCCAGGAGAGCCCCTGTCTGACGGCCTTGTTTTCTGCGAAGTGAGAAGCTGGATCACGGGAAGCCGGCTGGTCTCGTTACCCTTTACCGATCATACTGAGCCATTACTGAAAGAGGATCGGGCGCTTTTTCAGATCGCGGATTGGATCCAGGAGGAATGCCGTGAGCGCGACTGGAGATACGTTGAACTTCGTCCGCTCTCCGGAGATGCGTTTTCCGAACATCCACTCGTCAAGAGCCAGTCGTTTTGGGTTCACTCGCTCGATCTGACGTCCCCGCTCGATCAGCTATTTCAGGGGCTGCATAAGAGCTGCCTGCAACGCCGCATCCGGCATGCCGAACGCCAGGGACTTTCTTATGTGAAGAGCTCGTCGGATGAGTTGCTAAACGAATTTTATGATCTGCTCATGATGACTCGCCGGCGCTTTTGCCTCCTCCCGCAGCCTCGCTCCTGGTTCCAGAACCTCATGGAGTGCATGGGAGCAAATGCGGAGATACGGATGGTCCGCAAAGATCAAAAGGCCGTCGCGGCCATCCTGACACTGCGCCATCACGGAAGGGTCATATACAAGTATGGCTGCTCCGATGATGCGTTTCATCATCTTGCAGGAATGCCGTTTCTCTTTTGGAAGCTGATCGAGGAGAGCAAAGCGGAGGGCGTTCATGAGATCGACTTTGGACGCACTGACACCGACAACCAAGGCCTGATCCGATTTAAAGACCGGTTCGGAACAGTCCGCCGCCGGCTAACCTATTTCCGCTACGCAGAGCGCGAACGCGAGAGAGCTGTTGCTCATGCAGACTTACCCGGAACGCGCGCCCTCTGTTCGGCATTGCCTGATGCGCTCTCGTCCAGAGCGGGCAGCCTGGTGTACCGGCACATCGGCTAAACGAAACGGACAGACCCCGGCATCTGCAGCAAGAGCAGTCCTCGTCGCGGGGCACACGTTACAAATTCTTACCGTCGGTCTACACGGCAATCCATCATGAAATTCGACAAGCATTACGTAGCATTTGCTGCGCTATCGGCAGCTTTGCTGCTGACGGGGGGGCGTGCATTTTTTGAGACGTTCGCATTGTCGGCACGCAATGACGAATATACGCACATCCTTCTCATTCTTCCGGTAAGCGCGACTCTGATTTATCTGGAGCGGCAGCGGTTGCAGCCGGCGCGCGGCTGGGAGCTTCGCCTCTCGGCTGCCTTCATAGGACTCGCGGTTGTCATTATCTGTTGTACGCTCCTGTTCTCTACCTCGTTCACAAACGATGTCAGGCTCTCGATCCATATGTTCGCACTCGTGCTCGCATGGATCGGAATCTTTGTGCTGTGTTTTGGCCGCAGGAGTGCGCGCATCGTATTATTTCCGCTGCTGTTTTTGTTCGGACTTGTCCCGTTTCCGCAGAAGGTGTTGGATTCGATTATTGCCCAGTTACAGTTGGGATCAGCCTGGTCAGCGCACGCTCTTTTCACTGTGTGCGGAGTTCCGGTAATCCAGCATGGCGTGTTCCTTACCATTCCCGGACTAACGGTCCAGGTGGCGCAGGAATGCAGCAGCATCCGCTCAAGCTCCATGCTGCTGGTCACCACGATCATATTAGCTCAGGTTCTCCTGCGCTCGCCCTGGAGCAAGGCGCTGGTCATCGGTCTCGCGGTTCCATTATCCGTTGCGAAGAACGGGTTACGCATCTTCACAATTGCAATGCTCGGTACGCGGGTAGACCCCGGATATCTGACAGGAAGGCTGCATCATCAGGGAGGAATTCTTTTCTTCCTCATTGCGCTGCTTGGCATTTTTGCTGTACTTATAATCTGCCAAAGAGCAGAAGGGACCTCGCTGAAGGCGAGCTGAAAACAAGTATTCACGCCTGACAAGTTCTGTTCGAGTAGAGGTCTAGCCTATATGAACCGACATTTTCTTGACTATTACCGCTGCCCCCAAAATTACGCGACATTTGAGACTGCCGAGTCATTGTCCGAAGATGCGGGGTATTTCCGCTGGGGTCAGGATACGATCTGCTATGGTCGCACTGCCTGCGGCGTGCGCGCCAACGAGGCTGATGCCGTCACGTACGATGTCCAGAAAGACATCGATATCCGGGAATCGCAGACAATTTTCCCGTTCAACCCGGAAGAAGTGATCGAGAATCTTCAGCGCGAGCGCTACTCAGCACACTTCCGAGAACCAGGCCGGCTGTCTCATACACTGTTGCGGAAAGTGTATTATCTCTTGCGGCCGTACTTATCGGTTCCGGTGCGTAAGCGGCTGCAAAAAATCCACCTGCGCAACTGGGACCAAATTCCTTTTCCGGAGTGGCCGGTAGATTGCACTGTCGACCGCCTCCATCGCAAGTTAATGGCCGTTCAGATGCGAACGCTTGGCATCGAAAAGATACCCTTCATCTGGTTCTGGCCCGACCAGTACGAGAGCTGTCTCATCATTACCCATGACGTCGAAGATACGATCGGGAAAGAGTTTTGCCGCCATGTGATGGATATGGATGAATCCTTCGGATTCCGCAGCTCTTTCCAGGTTGTACCCGAAGAGCGCTATTCGGTGCCAAGGGACTATCTCGATCTCATCGCCAACCGCGGATTCGAGGTGAACGTTCACGACCTGAAGCACGACGGGCGTCTGTATGCAGAATACAATGAATTTCTGCGTCGCGCAGAGCGTATTAATCAATATGGGCGTCAGTTTGGGGCGTGTGGATTCCGGTCGGGCATCCTGTACCGGAACGCAGATTGGTACAATGCGCTGGATTTTTTGTACGACATGTCGATTCCGAATGTGGCGCACCTTGATCCGCAACGTGGTGGATGCTGCACCGTGATGCCGTATTTCATCGGGAAAATGATTGAGGTGCCGGTGACGTGCACGCAGGATTACACGCTCTTCCATATTCTGAAGGATTTTTCTCTCGATTTATGGAAGAGGCAGATCGAATTGATCCGGAGCCATCATGGACTGGTGAGCATTCTGGTGCATCCGGACTACATCATCGAGTCGAGAGCCCAGGAAGTGTACCGTTCTCTTTTGCGCTATCTTGCCGAATCACGCGAGGCCGAACGTGTCTGGACGCCGTTGCCTCGGGAGGTAGCGGCGTGGTGGCAACAGCGAAACCAAATGGAGCTGATTTGCGAAGACGGAGTGTGGCGCGTGGAAGGCCCAGGGAAAGAGCGAGCTCGAATTGCGTACGCTTGTGCCGCCGGTGAGAATATTACCTACAGCTTTGAAGGCGAAACTGTGTCTGTTCCATCTTGAGCAAGCCTGTTTCGGCAAAAAGAGCTGATATTCTTTCGCTGACGCATCAGTATCATCTCCACGGTGCCATCCCCAATCAATTCTGATTTGTCGCTTTATCTGCAGGGTCCCGGTTATCAAAACATAAAAAGAAAGCTCCTCGCACAGGATGGTTGCGCGCGACGGAGATTAGGAGTGTATGCAATGAGCAGATGTGATGTGGCTGTTGTGGGCGCCGGTCCTTATGGATTGTCCGCAGCCGCCCACCTTCGCACGATCAAAGGGCTGGAGGTTCGCGTATTTGGCGAGCCGATGTCATTTTGGAGCTGTAATATGCCGGTCGGCATGTTCCTGCGCTCCAACTGGACTGCGACGCAGATCGCGTGCCCGCATGGAGATCTCACGCTAGAAGCCTTCCAGGCTGAACGATTCAGGACGTTTGGCGTTCCGGTGCCGATTGAGCACTTCATTGAGTACGGCTTGTGGTACCAGAGCCACGCCGTGCCGGATCTCGATCAACGCCGCATCGAGCGGATTGAGCGCGGTGCGAATGACTTCAGGCTTTCCACCAGAGATGGAGAGACCTTTGAATCGCGCCGGGTTGTGATTGCTGGCGGCATTGGTCCATTCGCGCGGCGGCCGCAGGAATTCAAAGCGCTTCCAGCGGCGCTCGTGTCCCATACGAATGAGCATCAGGGTTTTGCGCGCTTCGCCGGCAAGCGAGTGCTAGTGGTTGGAAGCGGGCAGAGTGCTCTCGAATCCGCTGCGCTGCTGCATGAGTCCGGGGCCGAAGTAGAGGTTGTGGGCCGTTCCCTTCGGATTCATTGGCTGCAAGGATGGGCTTCCACAACACTGCACCATCGCCTGGGCAAGTTCACGCGAAAACTCTTGTATGCCCCAACCGATGTGGGTCCCGCCGGCATCAGTCAGCTCCTGGCTCGGCCGCATCTCGTCAAGCTATTGCCGAGGACGGTTCAGGATAAGCTCAGAAGGCGAGCGGTTCGGCCCGCGGGAGCGCGCTGGCTGGTAAACCGGCTTCAGGACGTTCCCATTACATTGAACTGCTCTGTGGTATCGGTCGCGCCGACGGGTGGTTGCGTCCGCGTTAAATTGAGCAACGGAAAAGAGACTACCGTGGATCACATTCTGTTGGGGACTGGATTTCACATCGACATTTCGAAGTACGATTTTGTTGCTTCGAATCTTATGCAGCAGATCAATCGAGTGAATGGATTCCCGATCTTGAAGGATGGTTTGGAAACCTCGGTACCCGGTCTGCACATCCTCGGCGCTCCGGGGGTGTATTGCTTCGGTCCCCTGCTGCAATTTGTATCCGGCACGCACTTCGCTTCGCGGTCGTTGCTGCGCCGCCTTTCACAATAAAGTGATGGACGAGATGATCACAGTGCCCGAACCAGCTTCCACGGAAGTGGCTTCAATTGCACGCCTATCCGCCACGGCGGCTGTGGGCGCAGTTGTGATTGGCGGAGATTATCAGGGCCTCGGCATTGTGCGAAGCCTTGGCCGCCACAAGATACCGATCTGCATCATTGATGATGAGCACTCGATCGCGCGTTTCTCGAAATATACTTCCCATTTCGTTTCGGTTCCGGACCTTCGCGACGAAGAGCGGACGATTCAGGCGCTGCTCGAAACCGGCCGCCGCCTCAAATTACATGGCTGGGTGCTGTACCCCACACGCGATGAGACAGTGGCTGCGCTTTCGCGTCATCGGTCGCGGCTGGAAGAGATCTTCCGGGTTCCCACGCCGGATTGGCCCGTGATTCAATGCGCGTGGGATAAACGGGAGACTTACCGGCTGGCGCACGAGCTGGGAATCCCAACCCCGCGCATCTGGTACGCGGAGAGTCTCAAGGAATTGCGCAATCTGGATCTGCGGTTTCCGGTTGCAATCAAGCCGGCAATCAAAGAGCATTTTTTCTATGCCACAAGGGCCAAGGCGTGGCGCGCGAACAATCAGGCTGAACTCGAAAGCCTCTTCGCGCGGGCTGCCGCGCAGGTAAGCGCCAGCGAAGTGATCCTTCAGGACCTGATTCCGGGAGATGGCCGTCAACAGTTCGCTTATTGCGCATTCTTTAAAAAGGGCAGCAGCATTGGCAGCATGGTGGTGCGGCGGGCGCGCCAGCACCCACCTGAGTTTGGCCGTGCCAGCACCTTCGTAGAGACGACGGATGTGCAAGATCTTGAAGTAATGTCTGAGCGTTTTCTGAGGGCAATTGACTATTACGGGCTTGTGGAGATGGAGTACAAATTAGATCTGCGCGACGGACAATATAAGTTACTTGACGTGAATGCGCGGACGTGGGGATATCATAGCCTTGGTTTTCAGGCCGGCGTTGATTTTCCCCATCTGTTGTTTACCGATCAGCTTTATGGAGCCGCGGAACGGCAGCGCAGCCGTCCGGGCGTTTCTTGGGTTCGGCTCATCACGGATTTTCCTACCGGCGTCTCGCAGATTTTCTCCGGCGATCTGAAGTGGAAAGACTATCTGCGCTCGCTCCGCCGCGCGGATGTGGATGCCGTGTTCTCACGCGAAGATCCATTGCCGTGCCTCGCTGAACTGATGCTCCTTCCCTATATGGCCGTGCGGCGAGGTTTTTAAGCCATTCAGCCTATAGCGGCGTTTAGGAACTTACGCCGACGGCGACTGCATTCCATCATCAACCAATCTCTTCTTACTTTGATTTCGCGCTGGATGTATTGATCCAGCGCCTCGAGCTCGACAATCACGACCCTCCGTTTCCAGCCTATCGCCTGGGAACGGAGGGTTTCGTGTTTTGGGGAAGATTTTCGAGCGCTCGCTAGGGAATGGTTACGCTGGCCATGTTCGATGGAACGCTTTCATTGCCTGAAGCATCGACGCTTTCCACGATGTAGTCGTACGTTTGTCCAGTCTGGACAGAGTTATCCATGTAGGACAGTTGAGTGTTGCTTATCGAAGAAAGAAGCTGGTAACTCGAGCCGCCGCTGGGAGAGCGGTAGACGTTATAGCCGGCCACCGGATCCACAGAGCTCGTAGGCGCCTGCCAGGTGACTGAAACCGCGTAAGAAGCTGCCACGCCCGTGCCGCTGAGGCTGATTGCCGCAGTGGGGTTGGTTGACGAATTGCTGGTGATGATCAACTGACCGGTTGCTGCTCCTGCTACAGTCGGATCAAACTCGATGCTCAGCGTTGCGCTCTGGTTCGAGGCCAGGGTCAGCGGAAATGTGACGCCGGAGTAAGAGAAGCCAGTTCCTGTGATCGCGGCTGAACTCACGATTATCGCAGACAAACCGGACGTCAGTGTCAATGACTGCGTCGCCGCCGTATTGAGTGTCACATTGCCAAAATTGATGCTTGTTGCGTTTATGCTGAGTGTCGACGCCTGCACGTTTAACTGCAAAGTAAAAGTCATCACGACACCGTCCGCGATAGCGGAGAGAGAGGCGGACTGCGCGGAGGCAACGGCGGCGACGGTGGCGGAGAAGCTGGCGGTAGTTGCGCCGGCGGCGACGGTGACGGAAGCCGGCACAGTGACAGCCGAGCTGCTGCTGGACAGAGTGACCGTCTCTCCGCCGCTGGGCGCAACCGCACTGAGCGTTACGGTGCAGGCATCCGAGCCGGCGCCGGTGATCGAACTGCTGCTGCAGGCGAGAGCCGAAGGAGCAACCGGATTGCTGGCAGCCGCAGACGGTGTGCGGAAGGCGACCACCTGCATGATCCA
>JASHQE010000077.1 GCA_030037705.1 Acidobacteriaceae bacterium
TTTGTCGGCCGAAGCTACCATTCCTTTTTCTCTTAACGTGCGGCCTCCATTCCGCATAATTTTGTATCGGTTATCGCCACAGGAACATATCCTGTTTTTTTCTATTCATCACATCATTTCGGATTTGTGGTCGTTGAATATTTTATATAGGGAGCTTGTAGAGGCATATCAGGGAAAACAATGTGATTGGACGACACCAGCACTGAACTACCGCGACTTCGTCAACTGGCAGCGAGATATTGTTAATGGGTGCGAAGGGGCTAGGCAGTGGGCCTACTGGAGCGAGAGGCTATCAGGTGAGCTGCCGGAGACAAAGTTACTATCCGAATCGCCTATAGGGTCGGATCGGACTTGCTGCCGCGGATCGTACACGATCCATCTTGATGGCAGCCAGACGGACCGTCTGAAAAGCGCCGCGAGGGCAACTGGCACCACGTTGTTCACCAATATACTCACGATTTTCCTGGTTCTATTATATCGTGAATCGGGACAGGTCGATCTGCTGATCGGAACGCCGGTCCATGGACGCACGCTTGCCGGTTTTAGTAACGTGCTCGGCTATTTCGTTAATACTTTATTAATTCGGGCCAATTTGAGCGGTAACCCGGTTTTTAACGATCTTGTTGGTGTCATCTGTCAGACAGAGCGCTCCGCCTTGCGGAACGGCACACTACCGTTTTCCACGATTGTTGAAAAATTGCGGAGCGAGCGCGATGCGTCTCTAGCATCGCTCTTTCGAGTAATGTTTGCGTTTTACGGCGCAGGGAGCTGGAAGGGCGCAGGCATGGAACAGCTGGCAGTTATTGATAAAGGCGCACCTCTGGCCTTTGGGGAACTTACGGCGAGCGTGATGGATGTACATCAATCCATGCCCCAGTTTGATCTCACTGTAACAGCCGCGGAGAGCGCCGAAAGAATTGATATTGAGTTTGAATATGATTCCGGTCGCCATCAACCTGAGGACATCATAAGACTAGCTTCACATTTTATGAATCTATGCGAGGGTAGTCTCGAATTCCGTCAGAAGAAGATTCTAGACTTTTCAATTCTTTCAAGGCAAGAACGCGAGAAAATAGTGACTGAATGGAATACAACCGCCAGAGCATATCGGCAGGACACAATAGCAGAACTTATTGCGCGACAGGCATTGGCGACCCCGATGCAGCCGGCCATATCCTTTGATGGCAAGACAATTACATACGCGGAACTAAACACAAGATCTAACGGCATGGCGAGATATTTACGACACAACCATTCTGTAGGTCCTGATTCTATTGTGGCGGTGTGTGGCGAGCGGTCTTTCGATTTAATCGTGGCGCTGGTAGGGATCTTAAAAAGCGGAGCGGCCTTTATGCCGCTCGATCCAGAATACCCTCAGGAGAGGCTAGAGTACATGCTGGCAGAGGGGCAGCCTGATCTGCTCTTATGTGACTCGTCTAGGTTAGATCGCTACTCTTGCGCATCAAGGCGGATATCATTGCAATTAGGTGGAAACGATGTTGCATGTGCACCAGGGTTACCAACGGCAACACCGGATCCGGCGAACCTGGCATACGTGATCTTCACATCAGGATCAACTGGAAAGCCAAAAGGAGCGATGTTGACGCAAGGGGGCATCAGCAACCGCCTGCTATGGATGAAAGAGCGTTATGCTATCGTTTCGGATGATGTGATACTCCACAAAGCCCCGGCGGTATTTGATGTCTCGATATGGGAAATCTTCTTACCCCTAATCTCAGGGGCACGGCTTGTCCTGGCCCCCCCAGGCACCCATCGGGCACCGGCAGATCTAAATGAGCTGATGTGTAGCGAAGGAGTCACGACGGTGCACTTCGTTCCGCGTATGCTGGAAGCTGCATTAAACGATTCTGGATGGCCCCGGTGCTCTCAATTGAGGCGGGTCATCTGCAGCGGGGAAACGCTCACGATAGATCTGCAACAGCGCTTCTTGCGAAGCGGGATAAGAGCTGAACTGCACAACTTGTATGGGCCAACAGAAGCATCCATTGATGTATCGGCATGGAAGTGTATCGAAGATCCATCGAGCGCGATGATCCCGATCGGAAAGCCGATCGCAAATACGAAGCTACATATTCTCGATAAAAATTTGGAGCCGGTGCCGCCGCGACTCCAGGGCGAACTCTATATAGGAGGAATTCAGGTCGCTCGGGGATACATTAATAGACCTGGCCTTACGGCGGCTGCATTCATCCCAGATCCTCTGGGCAAAATGGGTGGCGAACGTCTTTATCGAACAGGCGACCGCGCTCGTTATGATTCCGAGGGCAACATAGAATTTTTGGGGCGCATCGATTCACAGATCAAGATCCGCGGCCTGCGGGTGGAACCTGAGGAAATTGAAAGTGCACTTCGTCGACAGGACGTTGTGGAAGAGTGTGCCGTAGCTTTGGATAAAGAGCCGGGCAGAGAGCCTCTGCTCGCGGCTTACATCGTGTTCAAAGATGGCATAGAGTGCAGCGCGAAAGAGTTGCGGGCAGCCCTGAGAGAAATTCTTCCCGAGTACATGATACCGACAAAATTCATGAAAGTATCATCGCTACCGCTATCGCCCAATGGAAAACTAGATCGCGCGTGTTTGCGGAAACTTGCGGGGCCGTCGTTGCCGTCGATGTCTTTGCCTCAATGCGTGCACAGCGAGACTCAGACACTGTTGATTGACCTTTGGTCGGATCTGCTGGAAGAGCCAGTGCCCGGCATTCACTGCACCTTTTTCGAATTGGGCGGACATTCTCTTCTGGCGACACAGTTGGTGGCGCGGATTCAGGAGACGTTTGGGGTTAAACTGCCCCTCATGACAATGTTTGCAGGCAAGGGAACCATCGCCGATATGGCCGCTACCATTGACGAGCTTGTAGTCTCCGATGCTGAGCAGCACAATACTTGGCCGCTGAACGAGACAGCGCGGCAATGAAGGCATCATAGACCACGCACAAAGCTCGCTTGAATCTGGTTCCATCCACAGAGTTTCTGTTTCAGGCTCCCCCAAAGTCGAAGAGCAAATGCCTAAACAGCGGAAGGTATGTCTCTGTCATGCCGGATAACAAACTCTATTTAAGACAAAACATTCAAGTGGAACCTTTAGTTGACCGCTGGTACGCATGGTCATATCTAATTCCCCCGGCAACCGCGGCACGCAATCTGACGGAACGACACTTGAAGATTATGGAGTCCTATGTTCAGTCCCCGCAGATGCATGAGAGTGCCGTTAAGAATCCAAAACTGCTAGGAGGACCTTTTATTGATTACAAGACGAGCCGCGTCCAAGACATCATGGAACTGCGATCGACAACAAAGCGCGATAGGGATTATCTACTGAGGTTGTCGGGCGCAATTCAGGAACTCGATTGCCTACTTAGCCAAGTGGCCAAGGGGCACTCGCTGGAATCCTTATATTCGAAAGTGCCTGAATGCTTACGCGGTTATGTCGAGTTAGCCTACGATCTGAACAGTCAACCGTCATTTCGAATCCTTGAGGCGCTTCTATATAAGAGTGCATACTACGATCAGTCAGCCCAGGCGTTGATGTTTTCGGTGATCGGGTCCGATGATCGGCCGTTCGTGCTGAGCACACCGCGCCTGGACAGCGATTCCACTGTCCTCGTCAGATTGCCGTTCAGCCATGAGTCTGTTGATGCTCTATTTCAACTCAAGACCACGCCACAACCCTGGGAAAAAATTGAAGAACTGCTGCCCGTCGGGCAGGAAAAATTGGCTCTCTTGAAATCATTTTTTACTGATAAGAAACCGCGCCCATACCAGCGTTATCTCGGGCCCGGGGTCAGGTGGAGGTATTTTGGGCATGCATGTATTCTTGTGGAGACCGAGGATTTAAGCCTCCTGTTTGATCCAGTTTTGAGCTATACAAACGAAGGCGGAATTTCACGTTACACCTATGAAGACCTCCCGGACAGAATTGACTATGTACTAATAACACATAATCATCAGGATCATGTGTTATTTGAAACCCTGTTGCAGATTCGGCACAAAGTAGATCGGGTCATCGTGCCTCGCTCTGGAAACGGGAAACTTCAAGATCCGTCGCTCAGATTGATCCTTCAAAACTGCGGTTTCTCTCGTATAGTAGATCTCGATGAGATGGCAACGATCCCGCTCGAGCATGGATCAATCACGGCTGTCCCGTTCCTTGGCGAACATGCCGATCTCGATATAGCAACAAAAAGCGCTTATTTGGTGAAAGCACGAGGTCATGCACTCCTGTTTGCTGCTGATTCGTGCAACATAGAACCGGCGTTATATCACCATATACATGACGCGCTTGGAGACATCGATGTTTTGTTTGCTGGAATGGAATGCGATGGAGCTCCACTGACATGGCTTTATGGGCCGCTCATGACACGGCCGATTGAGCGCTCAATGGACCAGTCGAGGCGGCTGGCCGGTTCGAATTATGAACAGGTAATGGCCATCGTGGAGGAGTTTCACTGCAAAGAAGTTTACGTATACGCGATGGGGCAGGAGCCATGGTTGAACTACATCATGAGTATTAAATATACACCTACCTCTAGGCCGATTATCGAATCGAATAAGCTGATCGCCGCGTGCCATGGGCGTGCCATCGTCGCAGAACGATTATACGGGGAAAAGGAAATTTTACTTGAGCCCGCCGGCGCAACCATCTGAAGGTCTTAGAAGACAGCACTAGCCCGCATCTTCGCGGAAGAAGGGAGAACAAATATGGCAATCATGGGTGCATATTGCAAGGCATATCCAGCAAGCCGACTGCGGGCATTTCCAGCTTGGCAGGAGAAAGTAGCACCGCTCAAGGCGATCCGCGACACGGAGGGGATAGAGGAGTCCAAGAGCGCCTGCGAAGAAGAAATTGAGTACTTCTACTTACAGGAAGATTGCGTTGTAACCGCAGGTATCTTCCGTGATGAAAATATAGCGTTTGATGAGATAACGGCGGACTGGAAAAGGTTTTGTTGTGACGAGTTGAAGTTTGCTGTGCCGTCGTATTTGAGCGAGGCTCCGGCCGGCCGCGCCGAGGCCGGGCAACTGGCTACCGATGAAGCGGTGACCTCCAATGGGTCCAATAATGCTGTAGTCTGAGCGGCAATAGCATAGTTATATATATACGGCACCTCATCTGCGAAGAATTGGTCATACCTTACACAAGAGTCGGAGACTTTTGCTTGGAATGAACGGAAGTATATCTATCAAGAATCGCGGATAGGCCTCGTGCCATCTGGTGACGGCGAGAACTGTAGATCGCAAGGCTTCTCTATTTGTGAATTCGAGACGAGCAGTCGATAGTGAAACCCCCTGGTGAGTATCGATCGAAATAGAATGCAAGGCTCAGGAGTGGCAAATTGCTTTTAACGAGTAGGCATGTCGTCTTGAGCTGGAGAAGTCGGAAACATGGTTAAAAGTGCGCCATCAGAGAGAATGCCTGCTGCCGGTCGCTCGACTGGAATTCCCAGGCAGCCTGCAAAACCTCACTACTGTCTGTCTCGCAGTCAGGAAGATGTGTGGCTGGACCATGAACTCAATCCAAATAGTTGTGCGCATAATGAACTGTTTACGCTGCTGATTGATGGAAATCTTGATGTACCAGCTCTTCAACGGTCCCTGGAGAGCATCATTGAACGCCACGACGCGGTGCGGGCCACATTTCTAGAAATTGATGGTCACCCCGTACAGAAGATCCTGGCAAAGCTGTGCGTTCTCATACCCGTCATTGAGCTAACGGATCTTTCTTCAGAAACTCAGCCACAGAGCCGGGTGGGCGTCGAATATGCCATGCTCTGGACGGCGTTTAAAGTGGCAACAGGGCCCCTCATACGAATAGTATTGCTCAAGCTAGCCGATGATCGATACGAGCTAATCGTGGTCGTGCACCATCTCATCTGTGATGGCCTGTCCTTTCAAATCTTGATGCGGGACATCGCAGCCTTATATACCGCAGTCCACAACGGCACTCAAGTTCCTCCCCAGAATGCGCAGATCTCATATGTAGACTTTGCAGAATGGGATTATTACTCCAGGAGAAAGGCCCTAGACGACTCGCGGTTAGTGGGCAAAGCAGGGCTACGCCAGAGCTCACCACCGCTGTTGGCGGACTTCTCGCCTAATGCTGATTCGCGTGGTGCATGGCAAGAATTCATCATTTCAGGTTATAACCTTGAATCTCTGAAAAAGATAGCACGAAGCCAAAATACCACGCTGTCGAATGTTCTGCTGGCGATGCTTCACGTCTTACTGTTCAAGTTCACATCACAGCGGGACCTCTCGATCGGGCTTGTCGTTGCAAATCGGATCGACAGGGCGACCGAACGCATAATCGGATTGTTCGCGGATGTCGTGGCGGTTCAGCTTCAGCTTGTTTACGATCCCAGCTTTACCAATGTGTTACAGCAGGTCACCAAGGAAGTTTTTGAGGCATATAGCCGGCGGATGCTGGCTCCGGTGGAGATCGAAGGGCTAAATGGTTCTCTATCGCTTTTGCACGAGCCGATATTCCGGGTAGCATGGTCGTATCAACCGGCTGTAAATGGTCCATGGCACTTTGGCGGGCTAAAAGTCTATCCAGGCGAGGCTCCTTCAGAGATCAGCACGTCGCTCGATCTGCGCTGCTTGGTGCAAGAGAGTCCCGACACAGTCAGGATGAGATTGGTATACCGAAAAACGTTGTACAGGAAAGACACTATTCACCGACTGCTCGGCGCCTGGCAGCGGCTAATTGGGGAAATAGTTGAGGTGCCCACTAAGAAGATCAGTCAGCTAGAGGTAATGAGTGAGGCGGAAAGGCAACAGCTACTTTTGAAATGGAGCGTGGGTGGATGCCTTCGTTCGAGCGGCTTGATTCACGAGATGATAAGCGAGCGAGCCCAAAGTAGACCGGCGGCGATCGCTATTACCTCTGAGCAGCAACACCTCACATATGGGCAATTAGATCGGGATAGCAATCAACTTGCGCTTTATCTGCGCGGAATTGGAGTTGGAGCGGAGGTCTGTGTCGGAGTGTTCCAAGAACACACCGCAGAATTGATAGTGTCGATCTTGGGGATTCTGAAGGCGGGCGGAGCATTTCTTCCGCTGGATCCAACATACCCTGTGGAGCGAATCGCCTTCATGTTGGGTGATGCCCAGCCGGGCGTCATTCTTACCACGAGTAAAACGAGCAGGCGGCTACCAAGCACATTGGCTCAGGTGATATGTCTTGATACCGAAAGAAATGAGATTGACGAATGGCGGGGAGAATATAAGGCTGCACCGATAAGTCCCGACAATTTGGCCTATGTTATGTATACCTCTGGCTCCAGCGGACGACCTAAGCGCGTCGGCGTCTCCCACAGAGGTATTGGCAATTTGGCTCTGCATCAGAGAGAGGCATTTGCGGTCAATACGAACAGCGTCCTTTTGCAATTTTCTTCTCTGAGCTTTGATGCAGCGGTTTCAGAGTGGAGCACGTCTTTGTCGGCCGGGGCGCGGCTCGTGATGGTGTCTCGGAAGAGACTTATGCCGGGGCAGGAATTGCTCGAGCTTTTGGAACTAGAGGAGGTTACGACGCTGACGCTCCCGCCCTCCGTTCTAGCGGTGTTGCAGGAACGCCCGCTACTCTGCTTGGAGACTTTGGTCGTTGCCGGAGAAGCTTGCTCTCGAGATCTAGTGGAGCGCTGGTCTGGTGGCAGGCGCATGCTGAATGCATATGGCCCCACAGAAGGAACTGTCTGTGCATCGATTTCACCACCGCTCCAAGCGGATGATACCCCGGTGATCGGGCAGCCGATTGCAAATGTGTGCGTTTATGTGCTCGATGAGTGGATGAAACCGAGATCGGTTGGATCACCGGGCGAAATATACATAGCTGGGCTGGGGCTAGCTCGAGGATATTTGGGACTACCAGCTCTCACGGCGGAAAAGTTTGTGCCGAACCCCTTCAGCGCAATAGATGGTGATCGGCTATACCGGACGGGCGACTGGGCGAAGTGGCGGTTTGACGGGCAATTGGAATTCCTGGGAAGGCTAGATGAGCAAGTCAAAATCCGTGGTTTTCGTATTGAGCTCGGCGAAATCGAGGCGGCTCTCCTAGAGCATCCCGCAGTGCAACAGGCGGTAGCGTGCGCTCACGCGGACGAGCGCAATGACGCGCTGAGCAAGCGCCTCATAGCCTATGTCGTACCGTCAGCGGAGATAGCTGATAGCCGAGAAATTCGGAAGTGGCTGCAGACGCGGCTTCCAGATTATATGGTGCCCGGTGGATTCGTATTTCTAGACCGCATGCCGCTAACGCCGAACGGCAAGATTGACTACATTAGCCTCCGAAACCACGCTTCGACCCGAAGCCAAGGAAACTCGCTGGCCGCTCCCGTTTCGCAGATCGAAGAAATGCTTTCAATCGTATGGGCTGAGGTATTGAAGCTGGAGCGCGTGGGACGGGAGGACAATTTCTTCGAGCTAGGTGGCCATTCGCTAATGGCGACGCAAGTGGTTTCCCGCGTGCGCAGCCTCTTCAAGGTAGATCTTCCGCTACTTACCCTTTTTGAGGCCCCGGTATTGTCCGCTTTTGCAGGTAGAGTGGAGATGGCTCTCTCTGATGGTACTCCGCTCCAGGTCAAACCGATTGCCCGCGTGCCCCGGGATGAGGAACTGCCACTCTCATTTGCTCAGCAGCGTCTGTGGTTTCTTCATCAACTGGATCCAGAAAACGTAGCATACAACATGCCCATCGCATTGCGGTTGATTGGCGATGTTGATCAAAGCGCACTCGAAAAAAGTTTTCATGAATTGATTCGGCGACATGAGATTCTGCGTACCTGCTTTCCGTTTCGAAACGATACGCCTCTGCAGGAAATTGCCTGCGAATTGAAGATCAACATCGAGAACATCGATCTGAGAGCTTTGCCCCCAGAAGAGCGAGAGACCACAGCTCAGAAGGTAGCTCGTGCAGATGCCACAACCCCGTTTGACCTCGCTAAGTTACCGCTGCTGCGTGTAAAACTTCTATGGCTAGCGCAGCGAGAATATGTCCTGTTTCTGAATACGCACCACATTGTAACGGATGCCTGGTCGGCGGCCATTATGATACGCGAGATCCGCCATTCCTACTATGCGTTTAGTTGTGGCCATTCCATATCGATCGAGGAGTTGAAAATTCAGTACGTTGATTTTGCCGCGTGGCAACGGCAGATGCTAACGGGGTCGATACTTGATGAATTGGTGGCGTATTGGAAGAAGCAACTCAATGGAATAGCGGCATTAGATCTACCAACCGACCGGCAACGGCCAGCTACGATGCGCTATCAAGGAGCGAATACCAGGCTGGCCGTTCCGGGTACTCTGGTGGACAAGTTGCGAGAGCTGGCTCGCTCTCAAGAGGCCACCTTATACATGGTTCTGCTCGCAACATTCCAGGCATTACTCAATCGCTATAGCGGACAATCCGATATAACCGTGGGGTCGCCTATAGCGGGTCGCAGGCTGCATGAACTTGAGAAGCTAATCGGATTTTTTGTGAATACCCTAGTAATGAGAGCCACCCTCACACCGGAGATGTCATTCAGAGATTTGGTGCGACAGGTAAAGGATACAACGCTCGAAGCGCATAGATATCAGGATTTGCCGTTTGACCGACTCGTTGAAATCTTACAGCCGGACAGGCATCTAAGCCATACCCCTATTTTCCATGTAATGTTTGCACTGCAAAATGCTGAACAGGAACAACTGCAGTTACCGGGACTAGATCTGAGGCCCTTTGATCTCGGATCTACAACAGCAGTTAAATTCGACCTGTTACTAGATTTAATCGATGACAAGGCAGGACTGCAAGGCGAGCTTTCCTACAGCACTGAGTTATTCGATCATTCCACGATTAACCTGCTGATTGAACACTATTTGACGTTGCTCGAAAGCATAGTAGAGAAGCCAGACCAGCGCATTTCAAGGATTTCACTTCTAAACACTGTCGAAAGGCGCCAAGTGGTGGAGTTGTGGAACGACACGGAAATAGCGTTCGCCGCTGGGGAGACAATACCGCACCTTATCGAGGCTCAGGTGCTTAGGACTCCAAACGCGGTGGCGGTAATTGCCGGGCAGATTCACTTGACCTACTTGGAGCTAAATGAGAAAAGCAATCGGCTTGGAAATTACCTGATCAGCTTGGGAATAAAGCCAGAAAGCAGGGTGGGAGTATATCTGGAGCGAAGTGCGGAGATGGTGATCTCGCTTTTAGCTATTCTGAAAGCAGGCGGGGTATATGTGCCATTGGATCGAGATAATCCTCCCGAGAGATTACGTTATTTAGTTAACGACGCGAGGATAGGGATCGTAGTAACGGACAGTAAGCTGGCTGGCCACTTTCCATCTTCTGGCGTTAAGTGCGTGAGAGTCGACTTAGATACGGAAGAATTCATGAAATGCCTGCCCAGTAACCCAGAGGGGGTAATTGATAAAGATAGCCTCGCCTATGTGATCTACACTTCGGGTTCCACGGGAAGGCCTAAAGGGGCAATGAACAGCCACAAAGGTGTTTGCAACCGCTTGCAATGGATGCCTGCGGAGTATCAAATGCAATCCTCCGAAGTTTTTTTACAGAAAACACCTTTCAGTTTTGATGTCTCGGTATGGGAAATTTTTACACCTCTGATCATGGGCGCCAAACTCGTTTTGGCAACACCCGGCGGGCATCGAGATCCATTCTATTTAGCAGAAGTAATCGCAAATGAGAAGATCAGTACGATTCATTTTGTGCCCTCCATGCTTGCGGCGTTCCTAGGCTCGGGTGCCGCGTTGCATTGCGGCGGCAGTCTCAAACGCATCATGTGCAGCGGAGAGGCGCTAACGCTGCCATTGGCGAAAGCCTGTTTGACGTCGCTCCCGATTCAACTAAATAACCTCTACGGGCCTACGGAAACGGGCATCGAAGTGAGCTACTGGAAGTGCTCGTCGAAAGAGGGCGATCTTAAGAGAGTCACGATCGGAAGACCAATTGCGAATACAAGATTGTATGTTCTCGGCGAAGAACTAGAACCAGTGCCGGTGGGAGTACGTGGAGAGCTTTACATCGGGGGTAGAGGAGTGGGGCGCGGATACTTGAACCAGCCGGGCCTGACTGCGGAAAAGTTTGTGCCCAATCCGTTTTGTGGTCGAGGGGAACGGATGTATCGGACAGGAGACCTCGTTCGATGGCTGGCTGATGGCACGGTGGAGTTTCTTGGACGGATTGACCAGCAAGTCAAGATTCGCGGCAATCGGATCGAGTTGCAGGAAATCGAGACTGTTCTTAGAGAGCATGCGATCGTTCAGCAGGCGGCGGTGGCCGTGGAGAAACACATGAGCGGGAGTGATGCCCTGGTTGCGTATATAGAGACATCACGAGGAATAGAAGCAGACGCCGACGACTTGCGTGAGTGGTTAACGGAGCGGCTCCCGGAGTATATGGTGCCGTGGAGATTCGTGATTGTGGATCAGTTGCCGAAGCTTTCGAGTGGCAAGATCGACCGAACAGTCCTGCAAACCATAGCGAAAGAGGCGACGAGCCACGAAAGAAGGCATGTGCTTCCGTTGACTGAAACAGAGGCGGAGTTGATAAAGATCTGGCAAGGGGTATTGGGGCAACAGAGCATCGGTGCCGACGATAATTTTTTTGAGTTAGGCGGCGATTCGATTCTGAGTATTCAAGCCTCGGCGAAGGCAAAACAGGCGGGTTTGGCAGTTACCGTACGGCAGATGTTCCAATATCAGACTATTCGGGAGTTGGCCAGAGTAGTAAAGCCAGAGATACCCGTTGAAACGGCTGAAGAGAGGCGATACGACCGCTCAGGCGATGTCCCATTAACGCCCATTCAGCATTGGTGCTTCGAGCAAGAAACAGAACGGCCAAAACATTTCAACCAAGGCTTACTGCTGGCCGGTATCGGCCCAATTCATGGAAGATGGCTCGAAATCGCGCTGGAATCAGTTGTGGGAACGCATGATGCGTTGCGCCTCAGGTTTCATTGGGAGGCCGGCGAGTGGAAGCAGAGCTACGCGGAAAAAGGTGCGAGGCTGCATACCTTTAGCATGATCGACCTTAGCGAGCTAGCCACTACATCCGAAAGAACGGTGATAGAAACGGCGGCAGGAAGCCTGCAACAGAGCTTTTGTTTGGAAGAAGGGCCGTTGGTGAGAGCAGCCTGCTTCAAGTTACAAAACGGAGAAACCCGTCTGCTTTTGATCATCCATCATTTGATTGTCGATGGAGTATCATGGCGAATTTTGCTGGACCAACTGCAAGATGCATACAGAAGCATAGAGCGGGGATTGCCTTGGATTGCACCGCGCCGAGGTAGTTCCTACCAGCACTGGGCTACTGCGTTGGCAGCTTATGCGCGTTCCGATGAGGTGAGGCGGGAACAGAAGTATTGGACCAGAAGTATCTCAGTAGAAACCATTCCGCGCGATTATGTGAATGGTGCGAATACTGTAGCATCCGCTAGTTCAATTGAAGGTACGCTCAATGTCGAAGAGACGAGGCAATTACTGGAGCACGGGGCAAAGATTTACAAAATACGAATGCACGACATATTTCTGGCAGCTGTAGCACGCACGATAGCGACCTGGAGCGGCCAAGAGTGGGCACTGCTCGATGTGGAAGCGCACGGGCGAGAGGAAGATATTGTCGGAGTCCAAGATATATCACGGACGGTGGGCTGGTTTACCGCAATTTATCCAGTGCTGCTACAAGTGGGAAACAAAGAGTTCGCGCGTCAGCTTAAAACCGTCAGGGACCAACTCCGCGAAATACCAAGGAAGGGGCTCGGCTACGGTTTATTGAGGTACCTGAGCGGCGATGCGGAAATAGTACGGCGGATCCAACAACGGCAACCCGCGGAAGTTTTATTCAACTACGAAGGACAGGTGGATCAGATCCTTGGGGATCATGCGCTCTTTCGAGAAGCCGATGAACCGATTGGCATGGCGCTCGATCCGAGGGGGAAACGTAGCCATCTAATAGAGACCAGTATTCGCTTGACTAAGTCTCAATTGAGATGTTGCTGGCGTTTTAGTAAGAATGTGCATCAATCCCAGACAATTGAGAAACTGTCAGAGTCTCTCCTGTCAGGCCTGAAGGAAATCATAGCAGGTTACGATCAGAGTCAGGAAACGACCCACATGGGCTTGAGTGGGTTGGAGTGGCAAAAGGTGTTAGAACAAGTTAGCGTTCATCAACCATGATAAGCAAAGCTGACATCGAAAACGTGCACCTGTTGTCTCCCATACAGCAGGGTCTATTCTTCCATAGCTTGAAAAACCCTAACGCCAGCTCTTATTTCGGTCAGCAGGTCTATGAACTCGAGGGCAACCTGGACATCGCTTGTTTTCAACACGCCTGGGAGTATGCGGTTGATCGGCATTCAGTTTTGCGCAGCGCTTTTGTATGGGATGGAACAGACAAAATGTTGCAGGTTGTCTTTCGGCATGTCAGCACGCCGTTGGCCGTTGAAGACTGGGGGATCGTCGCGGAGGGCGATCGAGTCGATCGCCTGGCTAATTTTCTCGAAAAGGATCGTCTACAGCAATTCGACCTTGCAAAGGCTCCATTGTTTCGCCTTGCCATCAAGCAGATTGGAGAAGAAAGATATTACTTTATTTTTAGCCAGCACCATTTGCTTGTCGATGGGTGGTCCTGCGCTCTGATCCTAAAAGAAGTGCTGACTCAGTATCATGCATTGCGCGCCGGTAGAAGGCTGGATCTGGCGTCTCCGCGGCCATATCAGGACTACCTTGACTGGTTGGAACAGCAGGAGTGGTGGCGAGCCGAGACGTTTTGGGCTCCCGTCTTGCAGAGCTTCCAAGGGCCCACCACGCTTCCTTTCGCGCATTCGAGAACCAGTTCCGGTCAGTTTGATGAAGTGGAGTGGCGGCTTTCGCGGCTTGAAACCGAGCGAGTACGCAATTTCGCTGCGCAGCATCACCTTACTCTGAACTCGATAGTCCAGGGCGCTTGGGCCCTTTTGCTCAGCAGCCATTGCAACAAAGAGGATGTCCTCTTCGGAACGACGGTATCGATTCGTCCTCCGGACCTGGAAGGCGTGGAGGCGATGGTTGGCATGTTTATTAATAGTTTGCCAGTGCGCCTTACGATCGATTCTGCCGAATCGGTTGTAAATCTGCTAGAGAGACTGCAAGCGACACAAATAGATGGGCAAAGCTATGGCTTTGTTTCTTTAGTCCAAATTCAAGGGTGGAGCGGTGTGTCTCGGGGCTCATCATTGTTCGACAGCATCATCGTGACCGAAAACCATCCAATAAATATGTTTGAAAATTGCTATAACGTGCAAGAAGTCGAGGCTAATAGCCTCAAGATTAATGCGGCTGGAGGATTCGCGAGAACCCACTACCCACTGACAGTTCATGTTGTAAGCCAACCGCAACTTGCCGTTCAATTAGTATATGACGAGTGTATGTTCTCTCGGAAGGCTATGAATGCGCTCATACATCAAATGCAGACGGTAGTGAACGGATTTGTGGATCATCCGGCAGGTCGCGCCGTTGCTTCGCTCATGATATCTCCATCGGATCGTGGTCAGTTACTAAAAAACTCAAGAGGCAGGTATATTTTTAGAAACAACCGAGATACACTAACAAAGAAAATTGCGGGCCAAGCCAGCACATCGCCCGATGCAATTGCACTTGAGTGTGGGGTCCAGCAGCTGACATACCGCGAGTTAGAACGAAGATCAAATCAGGTGGCGAGATATCTTGCGCAGAAAGGAGTGTGCCCAGAAGTACGTGTTGCCATTTGTATGGAGCGTAGTTTGGAAATGGTTACAGGTCTGTTAGGCATTCTAAAGGCGGGAGGTGCATATGTGCCTATGGATCCTACCTACCCGATGGAACGGCTGGCATACATGCTGCTCGATTCGCAGGCGCCAATCCTTCTCACGTCGAACAAACTGCGAAATCGCGCTCCGGCAAGCACTACCATGGTCATCGACCTCGATGATGATTGGGCCGAAATTGAGAGGGAGGACAGTACTGCTTTGGAGGGGAGGATTGGTGAGGATAACCTGGCGTATGTCATTTTTACTTCAGGATCAACCGGTCTTCCAAAAGGAGTGGAGATAACTCATGGCGGGTTAATAAACTATCTGGAATGGGCCGCAAAAGCCTACGAAATCTGCAGTGATTCTACGGTACCAGTGCTCTCGTCTATTGGCTTTGACCTTACGGTTACGAGTCTATTTACTCCCCTGCTGCAAGGTGGAAGGGCGGAGCTATTCCCGAATAGCGACATCGAGAGCTTGGCAAAGGCATTATGGTCCTGGAGACAGTATAGCTGTATCAAATTAACTCCTAGCCATCTCCGAGGAGCGAATTATCTTTTATACCAAGTGGGGAGAACACAAAAAGGAATGCCGAAATGCCTGATAGTTGGCGGAGAGCAACTCTTTGCTTACGACCTTACACCATGGCAGATGCATGAAAGAAGCACACGTCTAATCAATGAGTATGGGCCCACGGAAGCGACGGTCGGTTGTGTGGTTTATGAGGCCAGCACGCTGCCATCGAATACAAACCAGGTTCCGATTGGACGTCCAATCGATAATACTGAAGTATTTGTTCTGACTGCTAGAGGAGATCTCGCACCTGTGGGGAGCGCCGGCGAACTCTACCTTGGCGGTATTTGTCTAGCTCGAGGTTATCTGAACCGATCAGCTGAGACAGCAGAGAAGTTCGTCCCTCATCCATTTGCGACGGCCCCAGGTGCCCGTCTGTATTGTACAGGAGATCTTGCACGTTGGAACGAAAATGGCCAACTTGAGTATCTGGGCCGCTCTGATCAACAAGTTAAAATCCGAGGCCATCGGATAGAGCTGACGGAAGTTGAATTGGCATTATGCGCCCATCCTGGAATACAGTCATGCGCCGTGATCGCCTGGCCGGAGGAGGTAAACTCATCCGAGTTAAAACTGGTAGCGTACGTTGTACCCGCTCATGGCTTGCTTGTGATTGCGGAGATAAAGAAGTGGTTAGAGGCTAGGCTGCCTTTATATATGCTACCGAGTGCATTTGTGACAATCGATAAACTACCACTGACTGAGAATGGAAAGCTAGATCGAAACTCGTTACTACCACCGGATGAGAAAGACGCTCCCATCTCGCTTGAGTATGAGCCTCCACAAACAGAGACGGAGAAGAGGTTGACGCGCATATGGGAAGAACTTCTCAGGCGTGACCGGATAGGACGGCACGACAGGTTTTTTGATATAGGAGGTCATTCATTACTGATGACCCAGCTTGTGTCACGTGTGAACAGTGCGTTCGAGACCGACATTCCGTTCAATATCGCATTTGATGCGACAACGGTAGCTGAGCTCGCGCAGTGCATTGACGAGTCCAAATGTGAGAAAAGAACGCATGGGGCGCAGCTCGAGATTGCAGCTGGATCAAAAACCCAAGATATATCGCTGGATAGGGTAAGTGGTCTTTCGGAACGCGAGATCGACGACTATCTTGCTAAGTGTTTAGAGTCCCCGCTAGGGGATCGGTAAACCCCTCGCCTTGAGGCGACGGATGGGGCTAGGCTTGTAGGGATGGAAGAGTACAAGCGAGGCAGCCACACGGTGTGGGACTGTAAGTACCACCTGGTGTGGACGACGAAGTACCGGTACGAGGTTCTTGAAGGTGATGTGGGGCTGCGCTGCCGGGAGTTGCTTCGGGAGATCGCGCGGAGTCAGGAAATGGTGATCTATGCGGGGTCGATCAATCGGGATCACGTGCATATGC
>JASHQE010000078.1 GCA_030037705.1 Acidobacteriaceae bacterium
GCTCGCGGCGCGCAGGTTCCCCCACATCTATAATGGAAAATGGCCGGGTGCGCCCTTAGCTTCGCTAAAGGCATAGGGATGCGTCCGGGACGATTTCGCCTCCGGTGCTCCCCTGTTGAACGACGCCATCACTATCCGCGGTGCGCGGACGCATAACCTGAAGAACATCTCTTGCGAGATTCCCCACGGCAAGCTGACGGTGGTCAGTGGCGTGTCGGGATCGGGCAAGAGTTCGCTGGCCTTCGACACGATCTATGCGGAGGGCCAGCGGCGCTATGTGGAATCGCTCTCAGCCTACGCACGGCAGTTTCTGGAGCGGATCGAGAAGCCCGATGTAGACGAGATTGATGGCTTGGCGCCGGCGATTGCCATCAAGCAGAAGAACTCAACGCGCAATCCGCGCTCCACGGTCGCAACCGCCACAGAGATCTACGATTACCTGCGGTTGCTCTATGCGCGCTGCGGGACGGTGCACTGCGTTTATTGCGACGGGCTGGTCAAGCGCGATTCCGTGGATGAAGCGGCCGAGACCATTCTTGCGCTCGGCGAAGGAACGCGGCTGAACATTTTATTTCCTGTCGTGGTGGCGACATCGGAGTCCGCGGGCGAAGAAAAGACTGCCAGGTCTACGAAAAGTTTGGGGAAAGGTTCGGGGCGTGTGGCGAAGGCCGGCGCAAAGGCCAAGTCGGCTGGCAATACCGTTGATTCTCTGCACGCCGAGGCGCTGAAGGCACGACTCACCGAATTACGCGCCAGCGGCTTCAACCGTTTATGGCAGCAGGGAAGGATCTTCGAGTTCTCGACGCCGGAATCCCTGCTCGATGTCGATTTCGCAGCTCCGGTGTTCGTTCTTTTGGACCGGGCGGTTGTGAGCGTCGATAACCGCTCGCGCATTGTAGATGCCGTCGAGACTGCCTATCGCGAGGGCGGAGAAGCCATCGTGGAAGAAGCGCCGCGGGATGAAACTGCTGAGCGCCGGCGGTTGCGCTTCAGCGGCGCATATGAGTGCATGAGCTGCCATCGGCCGGGCCGCGAGCCGGAGCCGCGTCTCTTCAGCTTCAACAATCCTTTCGGCGCGTGCCCGCGTTGCCAGGGCTTCGGTAATACGGTCGATTACGATCTCAGTCTCATCATTCCCGATAAGAGCTTGAGTCTCAATGAGGGCGCGATCGATCCGTGGAACCGGCCGAAGTACCGCTCCTGGTTTGCTGACCTGCGCAAGCGCGCACAGGAGCTTGGGGTTCCACTCGATGTGCCGTGGCGGAATCTGCCGGAGCAGAAGCAGGAGATCGTGCTGCGCGGCAAAGACGGCTTCGAAGGCGTCTTCGGCTTCTTTGCACAGATGGATCGCAAGAAGTACAAGCTGCATGTGCGCGTGATGCTCAGCAAATATCGCGGCTACGCTGAGTGTCCTGACTGCCGCGGCCAGCGGCTTCGCGCCGAGGCGCGCGCGGTGCGTCTGAACGGGAAGAACATCTGCCAGTCATGTGCGCTCACCATTGCGCAAGCCAAAGCGTTTTTTGAGGCTCTCCAGCTTACGCCGATGCAGGAAGAGATTGCCGGACCCATCCTCGAAGAGGTGCGGCAGCGGTTGAATTTCCTCGACGCAGTAGGCCTCGAATACCTCACGCTCGACCGGCTCGCCTCTACGCTCTCCGGCGGCGAGGCGCAGCGCATACAATTGGCCACCTCGCTTGGATCGCGGCTGGTGGGCGCGCTCTACGTGCTGGATGAACCCTCGATCGGCCTGCATACGCGCGACACGTCGCGGCTGATCCGCATCCTCGAGGAACTGCGCGATCTGGGGAATACGATTCTCGTGGTTGAGCACGATCCGGATGTGCTGCGCGCGGCGGATCATCTGCTCGATCTCGGACCCGGCGCGGGAGAGTTTGGCGGCAAGCTGCTAGCAGAGGGCGTGCTCGCAGAGATCGAGGCCAATCCGAATTCGCTCACCGGCCGCTATCTTTCCGGCAAGATTTCGATTCCCGTGCCAACGCGCCGCCGGGCGCCGGGCCGCGAAAAGCTGGTGCTCCGCGGAGCGCGTGCGAACAACCTGCGCAGCCTCGATGTCGAGATTCCACTGGGCCTGCTGGTCGCCATCACCGGCGTCTCCGGCTCGGGCAAGTCAACGCTGGTGCATCAGGTGCTCTATCGCGCCATTGCGCGCTCTCTCGGGCAGACAGATGGCAATGACCCCGCAGGGTTGTTTTCGTTGCTCACCGGAGTCGAGCGGCTCAACGACGTTGTGCTGGTGGATCAGACACCAATCGGGCGCACGCCGCGCTCGAATCCCGTCACCTACATCAAGGCCTTCGATCTGATCCGCGAGCTTTTTGCAGCGCAGCCCGAGGCCAAACGGCTTTCGCTCACGCCGGGGCATTTTTCGTTCAACGTGCCCGGTGGCCGCTGCAATACATGCGAAGGCGATGGCACCGTAACGGTGGAGATGCAGTTCCTGGCCGATGTGGAACTGCCTTGCGAAGACTGCAACGGCACGCGTTACCAGGCGAAGGTTCTCGATGTGCAGTGCAAGGGCAAGAACATTCATGAAGTGCTGCAGATGACGGTGAAGGAGGCGCTGCGCTTCTTCGCCGGACAGACGCGTCTGCTTGAAAAGCTCGCAGTGCTGGATGAGATCGGGCTTGGCTATCTGCGCCTGGGGCAGTCGGCCACGACGCTCTCCGGCGGCGAAGCGCAGCGCGTGAAGCTGGCGGCGCATCTGGCTACGGTCCGCGCTGCCAATGCCGCAGCGAAGCCTTCGCAAGCCAGCCGGGTGCTCTATATCTTGGATGAGCCGACCACTGGGCTTCACTTCGATGACGTGTCGAAGCTGCTGACGGCGTTTCGTAAGCTCATCGACGGCGGTGGCTCGCTGATCGTGATCGAACATAACCTGGACGTGATCAAGAGCGCGGACTGGGTGATCGATCTGGGTCCGGAGGGCGGCGACGGCGGCGGTAGAATTGTGGCCGAAGGCCCGCCCGAAGCGATTGCCGGCAATCTGCACTCGCACACGGGAAAGTGGCTGGCGCGGGTGCTCTAGAGCAGTTCCCTAATGAATGTTGACTTTCTCCGATTTGCCAGGGTGCGCGTGAATTGGATAGAAAGGGTGGAGCAATCAGATGCGGTGTTCGGAAGCGTTTTCGGAAACGTAGACGATTCGACCTTTACCCGCCCGCGCTGAGCAGGAGAGTCCACTTTGAGCATTGCTGCCGGGCCGATTGGCAAAACGAATCCGACGTCCTTGGATAATGGAGGTTCCAAAGCATCGCTGGTTCCCACTGGCCGCATGTTGCCTTTCGTCCTGGTGACGGCGCTCTTCTTCCTGTGGGGTGTTCCCAACAATCTCAATGACATCCTGATCAGCCAGTTCATGAAGTCCTTTGAGATTAACCGGCTGCAGGCGGGTCTGGTGCAGTCGGCGTTTTACATGGGCTATTTTCTGCTGGCCATGCCGGCGGCGCAGCTCATGCGCAGGGCCGGATACAAGGCCGGCATTCTTGTGGGGCTATGTCTGTACGGTTCCGGCTGTATTCTTTTCTGGCCCGCGGCCCTGATCACCCGGTACTGGTTCTTCCTGATGGCGCTGTTTGTCATTGCCAGCGGGCTCTCGTTTCTCGAAACCGCAGCCAGCCCGTTCATTGTTCAGATTGGCGATCCGCGCACCGCCGAGCAAAGAATCAATTTCTCCCAGGCCTTCAATCCTCTGGGAAGTATTTCCGCAGTGCTGGTTGGCAGCCGGTTCATCTTTTCGGGCATCGATCTGAGGCCTGCTCAGGTGGCTGCCATGCAGGCGCAGCACACCTACCAGGCTTATCTGCGCTCTGAAACGCTGCGGGTGGTCAATCCATACCTTGTGCTCGGTTCCGTGGTGCTGATCTGGGCGGTCCTGATTGCGTTCACTCCCTTTCCGCACGCGGGCTTGGATTACTCCCCGAGCGAGAACGCCCAGGACCATTCCAAGCCGCTGTGGGCAAGGAAGCATTTTGTCTTCGCCGTCGTGGCACAGTTTCTCTACGTGGGCGCGCAGGTAGGCACGTGGAGTTTCTTCATTGCCTATGCGACCACCTATACCAATTTGACCCAGCGTGATGCGGGTTACTGGCTTACCGGCGTGCTGATGGCATTTACTGCGGGCCGGTTCGTCTCCACATGGATTCTGCGATTTGTTTCGGGATCCGCGCTCCTCGGCGTCTATGCCGCGCTGAATGCCGTGATTTGTGCAGTAGCCGTGTTCCGGCCAGGCTGGATGGGCGTCTGGTGCCTGATCGCTGTGAGTTTTTTCATGTCCACCATGTACCCGACGATCTTCGCGTTGGGAATCAAAGGACTCGAGGCGCGGACCAAGACTGGCGGCGCGCTCATTGTCATGTCGATTGTGGGCGGCGCCGCGCTTACGCCGCTGATGGGCGTGGTCCCGGGAGTCGCGCGTGCATATCTCGTTCCCGCCGCATGTTTTGTGGGTGTGGCAATCTACGCTTGGTTTCTTTCCAGTCCTGAACCGGAAGAGACAACGGCTAACCCCGCATGATGCGCGCGATGCGCACGATCACAGAATACGCAGCTACTCGGCCACAACCGGATTTGTGAGCGAACCCAATCCCTCGATCGTGACGGTTACGCTCTCGCCCTGTTTGAGCCAGCGCTTCGGAGTGCGGCCCATGCCTACGCCCGACGGCGTGCCGGTAGAGACGATGTCACCAGGCAAAAGCGGCGTGATGGACGAGAGATACTCGATCAGGTCAGGAATCTTGAAGATCAGCTCGCCGGTGGTGGAGTTCTGCAGCACCTCGCTGTCGATGCTCAGCCCGATCTTGAGCGCGTGCGGGTCGGCAACCTCGTCCGCTGTCACGATGGCCGGTCCCATGGGGCAAAAGGTGGGAAAGCTTTTCGCCAAAGACCACTGAGAAGTAGAGCGCTGAATATCGCGTGCGCTCACGTCGTTGATGATGGTGTACCCGTAGACATGCTCGCGCCATGCCGAAGCAGGAATGCGGAATCCGCCCTTGCCGATGACGAAGGCCAGCTCGGCCTCGTAGTCGGGCTCGCTCGAATTCTTCGGCAGCACGATGGCGTCGCCGGGTCCAACGATCGCCGTCTGCAATTTGAAGAAGACGACAGGGAACTCCGGGAAGGCCATCTTCGATTCGATCGCGTGCTCGCGATAGTTCAAGCCGATGGCGAAGACACGCGGAGGGTTGGCAAGAGGCGCGTGGAGGCGCACTTCGCTCAATTTGTAGTTAGGATGGATGTCCGGCTTTTCGATGGAAGTCATGCCAGCAGCGATGACAGCGAGACTGTCGGCGTAGCCCGCGGCTGCGAGATCGACGACTCGATTTTCTTCCTTGAACAATGCGCCGGCGCAAACCTTTCCATCTTTCGTTGAAAACGAGATGAGCTTCATGCGAATCCTCCAGCAAGGATCAAAAAATGGATTTACGCAGCCGTCCAGCCGCCGTCAATGGTGAGCAGTGAACCGCTGACGAATGCAGCTTCATCGGAGGCGAGATAGCGCACCGCGGATGCGATTTCTTCCGGCCTTCCCAGCCGCCCGACTGGCTGACGGGCGCGCAGTTCGGTACGAATCTCTTCCTTATTCTCTTTGTGAAATTTTTCGAGATAGCCCTCGACAAACGGCGTCTGCACGGTACCGGGACAGACCGCATTCACGCGCAGCGTCTTCGGATACTCGACGGCCAACTGGCGCGTCATCGCGATCACCGCGCCCTTGCTGGTGCAGTAAGCGAACCGCTGCCTGATGCCGACCAGCCCTGAAACCGAAGCGATATTCACAATGGTCCCGACGGCTTCATGACGTTGATTGGCTGCGAGCAGCAACGGCAGAAATGCGCGCGTGACCAGATAGACCGAACGCACGTTGGCGTTCAGCAGGCGGTCGAAGTCTTCCGGCTCGGTGGACTCAATGGATCCCACGTGGCCGATGCCGGCGTTGTTGACGAGAATATCGAGCTGCTTGATTTGCGCGGCCGCTGTGACAATCGACTCCGGGCTGGTTACGTCGAGGTGCAGAGCCTTGGCCGAGCCAACGGACGCAGCAAGCGCTTCCGCAGCACCGAGATTGATATCGCCGATCCAGACGAACGCGCCGGCCCGCGCAAGCTCCTTCACCGTGGCCTCGCCGATGCCGCTCGCGCCACCGGTGACGAGCGCATGGCGGCCGTCGAGGCGAAAGGATTCAGATGCGCGAGATGCGGATGAGTCGGTCATCGTGAGACAACGTCAGCTTTTCCGCACATCTGCGAGCGCCTGCAAGTATGCGCGTGCCGTCTCGGTGATGGTCTCGGGTTTGCCCGCATCGACTGCGGCCAGGTTTACCAGATCGCTGCCCACGCCCAGCGCGCGCGCGCCGGCCTGGATGAAACTCGCAGCCGTTTGCAGCGTGACACCACCCGTAGGAATGAGCTTGAGATGAGGGAACGGCGCCAGCAAAGCTTTCAGGTAACTGGCGCCGCCCACCGCCGAGCATGGAAAGATTTTCACGTAATCCGCGCCGGCCTCCCACGCAGTGATGGCCTCAGTGGGCGTGAGAGCGCCGGGGCAGGAGATTTTCTGGTTGGCTTTGGTTGCACGGATCACGTCAGGATGCAGGCTCGGGCTGACGACAAACTCTGCGCCGGCCTCAATGGTGGCTTCAGCCTGCGCTGCAGTAGTCACGGTTCCAGCGCCGAGCAGGAGCTTCGCGCCATATTCTTTCTTGAGCTCTTTGAGCAAATCGACAGCGCCGGGCACCGTCATCGTCACCTCAACGATATTGACGCCGCCCTCGACCATGGCCTTCACCACGGCATGTCCCTGCTCCGCGCTCTTTGCGCGCAGAACCGGGATCAGGCCAACGCGTTCGATCGTCTGCTGTGTTGTTTCAAGCATGTTATTCCTCGTTATCGTGTAATACGCGCCGATCCGCCTTTGATGATGCGTTCCACCTCAGCCAGCGTAGCCATGCTGGTATCCCCGGGGGTGGTCATCGCCAGTGCGCCATGCGCCACGCCGCACTTCACGGCCCATTCGATCCCCTGGTTGGCGAGCATTCCATAGATCAGGCCGGAGGCAAAGCTGTCGCCGCCGCCTACGCGATCGAGAATGTCGATTTCGAGCTGCGGCACGTGCACGATTTTGTCTTCATACAACGCGATCGCACCCCAGGCGTTGCGGCTGGCCGTGTGCGCGGTGCGCAGCGTGCTGGCGATAAGCTTCAGGTTCGGATACGCAGCCGCAACCTCACGTAGCATCTCTTCATAGCCGGCGATGGGCAACTCATCGAAGTCTTCGCTCACGCCCTTGATCTGGACGCCGAGCATCGCCGAGAAATCTTCTTCGTTGCCGAAGAGCACATCAATCTTGCGGACAATTTCACGATTGACCTCCTGCGCCTTAGCCTTGCCGCCAATGGATTTCCAGAGCGAATCGCGATAGTTCAGATCGTAGGAGACGGGCGTGCCGTACTTGCGCGCCGCATCCATCGCTTCCACGGCGACCTCGGCCGTTGAGGCTGACAAGGCTGCAAAGATGCCGCCGGTGTGGAACCACTTCGTGGCGTTCTGGTTTCCGAAAATCCAGTCCCAGTCAAAATCGCCCTTCTTCACCTGGCTGATGGCCGTGTTCCCACGATCGGAACAGCCGGCGGCCGCGCGCACGCCATAACCGCGTTCGGTAAAGTTCAGTCCATTGCGGACGGCGCGGC
Organism: Acidobacteriaceae bacterium; assembly: GCA_030037705.1. GTDB lineage: Bacteria > Acidobacteriota > Terriglobia > Terriglobales > Acidobacteriaceae > Telmatobacter. The sequence goes on from JASHQE010000078.1 coordinate 7,706, forward strand.
CTACGCCGTCATAGGGAATCCACTTGAGCAGCGCCGTATCCACGCCGCCCTGCAGGATGAAATCTTCCACGAGCCGGCCGACAGGGTTTTCCGCGAGAACTGCGGCGATGGCCGTGCGCAGGCCGAAGCAGCGGCGCAGACCGCGGGCTACGTTGTACTCGCCGCCGCCCTCCCATACTTGAAACTGCCGAGCCGTATGGATGCGTCCTTCGCCGGGATCGAGGCGCAGCATGACTTCGCCCAGGCTCAGGCAGTCCCAGCGGCGCGATGAATCAGGAATCAAAATTGCGTTCATGGTCACCAATACTCTATCGCATTGCGCCGCAGTAAGGCTTTGATTGCGCTCGAATCGTGGGACGATGTGTGTGGTGTAGACTGGCTCGCAAGGTCTGTGCAGAACTGCTTTGTGTATCGAAAGGCAATCTATGGGCGAGCCGCGCAAATTGCGCATGGGGTTGGTCGGCGGAGGGCCAGGTGCCTTCATTGGTCCGGTGCATCGCATCGCAGCCGAGCTGGATGGCAAGATCGAGCTGGTCGCCGGCGCATTTTCGCAGTCTGCGGATCGTTCGCGCGAAGCCGGCGTGCAATACGGCGTCGATCCAGCGCGAGCCTATCCCGATTACCGCACGATGATGGAAGCCGAGCGCAAGCATCCCGATGGGATTGACTTCGTCGTCATCACCACTCCCAATCACTTGCACCTGCCTGTCGCCCTTGCGGCTCTTGAAGCCGGGATTCCGGTGATGAGCGACAAACCCGCAACCGCGACCTATCAAGAAGCACTCCAACTCGAAGCGGCGGTGAAAAAATCCGGGCTGCCGTATGGCCTTACGCACACGTACGCTGGCTATGCGATGGTTCGTGAAGCGCGCGCGATCTGCGCTGCCGGCAAACTGGGCGCAATTCGCAAGGTCGCAGTGGAGTACTTTCAGGGATGGCTGAGCCGGCCACTCGAAACCACCGGCCACAAACAGGCCGAATGGCGCACCGATCCGGCGCGCAGCGGAGGAGGCGGAGCGATCGGCGATATCGGCACACATGCGTTTCATCTGCTCGAATACATCAGCGGCTTGCAGGTGACGGCGATCAATGCCACGCTGCGCTCGGTGGTGCCCGGCCGCAAATTGGACGACGATTGCAGTGCGTTCGTGCGCCTGAATAACGGTGCGGCCGGCATGCTAGCGTGCTCGCAGATTGCCGCCGGCGAGCTCAACGAGATGCGCATGAGAATCTACGGCGAGACTGGCTCGTTCGAATGGCGCCAGCAGGATCCGAACCGGCTGACCATGAGATGGCTCGATGGACCCGAGGAAATTCATCACGCCGCCGCGAACTATCTGAGCAAGGATGCGCTGGCTGTTGCGCGCGTTCCCGCGGGCCATCCGGAGGGATATCTGGAAGCCTTCGCGATCCTGTATCGCGAATTTGCCGATGCGCTCGTCGCGTGGAAGCAGGGCGATAAGAATCCGCTGCCCGCGACACTGCCCGGCATTGCTGCCGGCGTGCGCGGCATGCGATTCATTGAGCGCGCGATCGAGAGCAATCGCAAGGGAAGCTGGGTGGATTTCTAAAAAAGTTTTCGGCTCTTCCAGGAGAAAGCGTATGAAGACCATCAAAGGCCCTGGCATCTTTCTGGCGCAGTTTGCGGGCGATCAGCAGCCCTTCAACAGGCTCGAAAGCATGGCGCGATGGGCCGCAGGTCTCGGCTACGCCGGCATTCAGATTCCGAGCTGGGACAAGCGTCTCTTTGATCTCGAACGCGCGGCGGAGAGCAAGGATTATTGCGATGAAATTCTAGGCATTACGGCGCAGGCCGGGCTCGCCATCACCGAACTTTCAACGCATCTGCAGGGGCAGCTTGTTGCGAGTCACCCGGCTTTCGAAATGCTGCTTGAGCCCTTTGCGCCGCCGGAGCTCGCCGGCAACGCAAACGCCCGCCAGGCATGGGCGGTGCAGCAGTTGCTGTGGGCAGCGAAGGCGAGCCGCAACCTTGGGCTCCATGCGCACGCTACGTTTTCGGGGGCGCTGGCGTGGCCGTTCTTTTATCCGTGGCCACAGCGGCCGGCGGGGTTGATTGACGAGGCTTTCCAAGAGCTGGGGCGGCTCTGGACGCCGATCCTCAACGCGTTTGACGAAGCCGGCGTCGATCTCTGCTATGAGCTGCATCCCGGCGAGGACCTGCATGACGGCGTGACCTTCGAACGATTTCTCACGACCATCGGCGACCATCCGCGCGCTCATATTCTGTATGATCCGAGTCACATGGTTCTGCAACAATTGGATTACCTGGCTTTCCTCGACCTCTATCACGAGCGCGTGCGCGCCTTTCACGTGAAGGATGCTGAGTATCATCCGAACGGGCGAGCCGGCGTGTACGGTGGCTTTCAGGATTGGATCGACCGTCCCGGCCGCTTCCGCTCGCTTGGCGACGGCCAGATCGATTTCCGGCAGGTCTTCAGCAAGATGGCGCAATATGACCATCCCGGATGGGCTGTCGTCGAGTGGGAGTGCTGCATCAAGCATCCGCAGGCGGGCGCGGCCGAGGGAGCGGCATTTGTGCGCGACCACATCATTCGCGTGACAGATCGCGCCTTCGACGATTTTGCGGGCGGCGCGGCGAATGCGGGACGCAACCGCAAGATTTTGGGATTGTAAGATATCGCGTCCGCGCCGCTTGTAAATTTCTCTGTCAGATCGGGCTTGATTCGGAATTCGGTCCATCGCCAATAGCCGACGCAATCTTGCCTGGAGCCACAATGCCGTACTTGAGATCGAGAAATTCCTGGAGTTTCACGGGCAGATAGGCTGACAACTCCTGCCACGTAAGAATTTTCAGGCGCGCGCGCATCGCTGCGTGCTTCACGGCTGCCATCACTTGGAACCAGGCCTCGCGCAGATCCGGCCGTCGCGCGTCATGCAGGACGCAAAAACTGCAGTCCTCGGCGTATGCTGCCAGCACATTGCGTATGAGTTGATAGCTTGCGTATCCGGATTCACCGATCGCACGAATCGCACAATCAACAGCCGAGAAACTAGCGGGATCTCCTGTGAAACTTTCGAACTCCTGAGAATAATTTTCGGGAAATTCACTTGCGCGCTTCGGCCTGGACGCCGGAATCTCGGCACGGGGCAGCAAAGCGGACTCAAACACCTGATCAAAATCCCGATAGGCTTGAACGATCCGCGCCGAACAGTTCTGGAAGTCTGCTTCCGTCAGCTTGGCCTCGACCAGCAACGAGCCGAGCCGCATATCAACCTCTGTGCGATCGACTCGCCCGTTGCTCAACGGTACGCGCGCCTTCCATCCAAAGATTGGCTCGGCATCGTTCTCGATGCCGAGCACGCTCCGTATCGATGCGGACTCCATCACACCCGGCGCGCAAAAGATGTTCATCAGGAGTGCGTCGGAACTCATCGAGGAATCGAGCTCGCGCCAGCGCCGTTCCGCTTTGGGCAGGCTCCGCGCCGCCTGGGCATGAACTTTGTCGAAGCGCCGCATCCAGTCTGGACGTGCCAGCATCGCTGCATACGCCGGATCGAAAAAGTTCCCGTGCCGATCGCCTGCGGGCTCGTACACAATCACCGGAGCGCTGCCGTAGCTCTCCACGTGCGCGCGCCCATGCGCATACGCGCGATTGCGCATCATCAGCTCCTGCCGTAACTGCCCCGCGAAATAGGACACCGTTTCCGCCATTCCTCAAAAGGCCAGATTAAGCCCTCGATCCCGGGGCGCAAAAACACGAAGGCCATCGGGCGATAACCGCCGGATGGCCGCGTGCTTTTATTGCGCCTTGCGTTGGCTCGATTCTTTGTCTACCGCTCCTTGGGCTGGAAGCCTAGCTGTATGGTGAGCATCACGCTGCGCGCGGGGAGGAGCTGAATCGTGTCCAAGGGGCTCGGCGTATAGAGCACATCGTTGGCGCTGACCGTGTTGTTTACGCCTGTGATGTCCGCCTCACCCTGATTGTTGAACAGGTTGTTGATGCTGAGCTTGATCTTCGAGTTGTCGAATCGCGATCCGTTCCGCACGGTGTAGTTGAGGAAGAGATTGCTCATCCACCACGACGGGAGCGGCACATTCTGATGGCAAGTTCCGAAGGTGGCGCAGCTTGCATCTTCCCAGCGTGAGCCGACGCGCTTGTTGAAGAACCCCAAGTCCAGGCTCTTGCTCTGATAGGTGAGGCCGATGGTTTCCGTGTCGTGCGGGGCATCGGCGACCCAGGCTGCAGGACTCGCTGGAAGTGCGGTTTCTCCGTTTTGTACGGTAGCGGGTTGTGCGGCGGCTGCCTCGTACATGGACGTGCCGAGGGTGCCGTTCAGGAACAGGCTGATCCCACGGCCAAACGCGATATTGCCTTCGCCCTCAAGACCATTGGTGTCGGACGGAGGCGACGCGAAGTAGTAGGTGAGGCCAGCGTTCGGGCCGGAGCCGGCGGGGTAAGTGTAGCTGGTGTACTGGTTGATGAAGTGGATGTGAAAGGCATCCGCATCCATGCTGAAGTTGTTCGCTTTGTATACGGTGCCGCCCTGGTACGTGGTGGCGATGGTGGGAGGCGGTGTCTGGGCCACTTCGGCGCCGGTAACGTCGAAGACGGCGCTGAACGGGATGATGCTGGCGCGGCCATATTGGCCATAGACGGACCAGTTGTTGAGCAGGCGAACGTTGGCCTCGACGGATGGCAGCACGTTGTTGTAGCTGGCTTCGTGCAGAGCGTAATTGGGGCAGGTCTGAGCGGTGGCAGTGCCGGCGCAATTCAAAAGACCGACGTCCTTGCCGGACGCCCACTGTGTCAGCGTCTGATTGTAGTAAGCATCCTTGACGCCGGCTGTGAGGGTCAGGCGTGGAATGGCCACCAACTGATATTCGCCGAAGGGCTGCACCGTCCGGGTGATGAAGCTTTCGTGGAACTTGAGATATTCAAGCTCGGTCGCGTCGACCCAGGTAGTTGGATCGGTTCCGTTCTGGAAACGGTTGGTGTATGCGTACTCAAACCATCCGCCAGTGCGGAAGACGCCGTACTTTGAAGCCGAACTGAGTGTGGCGATCATGCCGCCGCGGTTGTACTGGTTCATCTTGTCAATGGCGGTGTAGCAGGCTTTGCTGGGAGTACCGTTGCAGGGGTCGATCGGAGCCGAGAGGCCAAGCGTGGAACTGGCTTCGCTATATTGATCGTTGTTGTAGTGCTGGTGATTCGAGTAGTTGTAGGTGTAGGGCTTCGAGTCCAGGTGCCATCCGTGCCCGAAGTCATGGGTAAAGTTGATGACTTCGAAGTCAGTGGGCACGTGGTAGGTGTAGTACTTGTAATACAGTCCGTTGAGCGTGCCGTCCGGGTTGTATTGGTTGTTCTGGAGCAGGAAGTTGTTGCCGTACTGAGCCAACTGGAAGCGGTACGGGTCGTTGTTGGGGGTGTTGGCGTCCGCGATGACCGCCGTGCCGATCAGCGAAAGGTACGTTTTGTCGGAGAACTTGTAGGTGAATTTCGCGGTGCCGGCGGTGCGCTGCTGGTAGTTGAAGGTCTGATAGCCGTCTGAGCCCATGTGGTGGCCTTCAAACCAGAAGTTAGCCTTGCCATTGTGGAAGAGGCCGGAGTAGAACTCGCCCAGAATCTCGTTTGTATTCCATGAGCCATAGGATTCGGTAACGCGCATCGACATGGTATCCGGCAATTGCGGCGAAAAGAAGTGAATCGATCCGCCATAGTTCGCGAGCCCCATATCGGAGGCGGTGCCGGGGCTGCGGTCGAAGTCCACGTAGCCGATGGCGGGTGCCGGCACGAAAGCCCACGAGTGATGGCTCGGGTCGTTGGTGTCGCCGAACGGAATCCCGTCCCAGGTGATGGTGTAATCGTCGTCTTTGAATCCACGGAAGTAGATCTTCGACTGACCCATTCCGATGCCGTTCGGGTCCCAGGCCACGACGCCCGGGGCAGCCTGTGCAATGTCGGCGAAATCGGTGACGGGTGAGGTGAACTCGGTGACGTAACTGCTGGTGATCTCGGTTCGGGCCGAGGCGGCATCTAACAGGGACTTGACCGGAGAGAGCTGTGCGGCCAGCGAGGTGTCGCCTTCCGCCTCGACCGTCACTTCCTCTGAGACCGAAGCAATCGTCAGCGCGATGGGCAAATTCTCGGTCGTTCCCGCATTCACGGTGACGCCGTGGCGAATCACGGTGGAAAATCCCGGCGCCGAAACCTCCACTGTGTACGTGCCGGCGGGCAGACCTGCGGCCACAAACTTGCCGTCCGTACCGGCCGTGACTCTCCGTGCCACACCCGCTTCGGTGACCACGGCAACACTTGCACCCTGGACAGGCTGACCGCTCTGGTCCACGAGGGATCCCTGGATCGTGCCTGTATCGGTCTGACTGTGCAAGCGACTCATGCCTGCGCTTAGAACCAACAGGCACACAACAATATAGACAGCCCATGGCCGCCTCACTACGGAACGATGTATCACTGCGCCTCCCAGGGAAGTTTTCAAATTGGCTTGCTACTGTGAAAACTCTAGGAAAGCTAAGTGACTGTACATTTACAGAGAAATTAAAAAGAGTTGAACGCGCGTCCGGTTTTCGTTCTCCGCTGTTTATTCGCTGGGCTTTTTATTCTTCCCGGCCGTTAGATGAACACCGGTGACTCCGCTACTCCCACTGTGCCAAAGACGCGCCGGTAGCGCTGGGCTTCTTGCGGATCGCCGAGCGCTTTGGAATAGTTATCAGACAATTTGATGGCGGGCTTGCCTTCCACTTCGCTGAGTTTGCAAACCAGACTTACGGGGTTGAAGCTTTCGCCGCCCTGTGGATTGCAGTTGCGAAAATCGTTGGTCAGCAGCGTACCCCAGCCAGCGCTAAAACGTATGCGCCGCTCCGGAACCCAGCGCGAGGTATCGAGAAAGTCGCGGGATGAGCGGAAATCGTCCGGCGAGGCGCCGTTCAGGATTGTTCCCGCGAAGTACGCATGCAGGCCCAGAATCTGCTCCACATCCAGCGCATCGGAGGCGATCAGCCGTTTTTGGCGCGGGTCGCGGCTGTGCCGCTCAAGCCACGCGATGTATTCATCGCCGGCCACGTAGGCGTCTTTGCTGTCGATACGCTGGCCGGTCCAGTTCGCCACCCACTCCGGTGCATTGTGCAGAAATTGCGTCGTCCCGAAGGTGTCTGGAAGCAGGATGAGCAGTTCGCCCTGATAACTCTGCTGCCATAACTCAAGCAGCCGGTACTGCGCAGTTTTCAGTTCCGCATCGTCATGAGCGAGCGCGGCCATCGCCATGGGCAGTTCATGCCCGTTCGTGCCGATCGCCTCCAAATCATGCTTATAAGCGAGATATGCGTTCGAAGTTCCAGCGAAGTTTGTGCGGAGAGTATCGCGCATCGCGTTCACGACATACTCGTGCCAGAGAAAGCTATGGCGGCGACGTGTGCCAAAGTCACTCACGTTCAGGTCAGGTACGCCGCGCAGCCGCTCCATCTTTTCCCAGAGCCGGGCCTTGGCGCGAGCGTAGAGAATATCGAGTTCTAATTCTCCAAGCTGTTTGAGACTGGCGCGCGTCTTCAGTTCACCGATCTCTGAGAGGGCGAAGATCTCCCACATGGAAGTTGCTGACCAGGGGCCGCGGAATTCGAGATTCACCTGGCCATCCTGGACAGACAACTCGTAGTCGGAGAGCCGGAAGTCATGCTCAAGCCACTCAAGAAATGCGGGTTCGAAGATTCCCCGCCGACCGTAAAATGTATTGCCGGCGAGCCAGATGAGCTCAGACCGGCTGAAACGCAGCTTGCGCGTGTGTTCTAGCTGTTCGCGCAACTGCTCCATGCCGATCAATTCGCCAAGGCGGACTGCGGAGGTACGGTTGATGAGTTTGAAGGTCGCGTGGGTTTGGGGAAAGTGCTTCCAGATAAACTGGAGCATGAGCAGCTTGTAAAAATCCGTGTCCAAGAGGGAGCGCGTAATGGGGTCCAGCTCCCAATTGTGGTCGTGCGCACGCCTGGCTAAATCAATAATCACGATGCCTTCACTTTACTTGAATCGCCTCTCCGGCTGAAAGCGCAGGCCGTTTTCGCAGGAAGGAAAGCAGGAAGCATTCAAGCAACCTGACCAGCGGCGGGCCAGAGGATATACTGACTCGCGGCCACAGATCGGGCTAGAAATCGTCTTCAAATGCTGCCGCCGCGCGCCGGGAAACGAGGTATCGCTTGAATCGCCGCAATTTTCTTACAGGAAGCATTGCATTGGCTGGTCAAACAAAACTGCTTCGCTCCATGGGAGCTCTTTCGACCGCGGATCAACCCGCCGCGCCGCAAACGTCTCCACAGAATCTCCTAACCACAACGTTCACCGAAGAATTTCTCACCAGCAAGCTCATGTCAGTGGATGCCTGGCATCCTTACCCGCGTTGGAGCGAGCGCGCCGCCTGGGAAGCGGTTCCAAAAGATATTCATGCAAAGATTGTTGCGCAAGCTGAAGCCGATCAGAAGGCCGGCTGGAATGCGCTGCTGGCAACGAGCTTTCTCGAATTCAAGCAAAATGGCAACCGGTCGCGCTACGAAGCGCAGAGTTTCGGGCGCCGCGACCATCTGAAGAGCATAGTTCTGGCCGAGTGTCTTGAAGGACAGGGTCGATTCATCGACGACATCGCCAATGGCGTATGGCTTATTTGTGAGGAGAGCTTTTGGGGAGCACCCGCGCACCTTTATATGCAGAAGGCCGGCCCGGGATTGCCGGATATCACGGATCCTGTAATTGAGCTGTTTGGCGCAGAGACCGTGCAGCTTTTGGCTTGGACAAAATACCTGCTCTCTGAGCAGCTTGACACAGTATCTCCGCTCATCAGCAGGCGCATTGTTCTTGAAGCGGAACGGCGCATACTCAAACCCGCTCGCGAACGCAACGACTTCTGGTGGATGGGCTTTGAGACGAACACGCGCACTGCGCGGCTCAATAACTGGACGCCGTGGATCAATTCGAATCTTATGGTGGCTAATCTGATTCTTGAAGAAGATCCCGCATTGCGCATCTTCGAAACCACGCGCATTCTGAAGAGCCTTGATGCCTACCTGAATCAATATTGGCCGGACGCAGGTGAAGAAGAGGGTCCGGGTTATTTCAGCGCTTCTCCGATGTGCTACTTTGAGGCCGTCAGCATGATCGACGCGGCCACCGGCCATCGCACCAACGTTCTGGCCAATCCGTTTATTGACGCCATGGCGCGTTATATTCTGAACGCCCACATTTGCGACGACAACTACATCGATTATGGAGACGCGCACGTTCACGCCGGCCCTGACGGTGACCTGCTCTACCGATATGGCAAGGCTGTTCACGATGAACAGCTTGCCGCATTCGGGGCGTATTATGCGGCCAGGCGCGGCCTGACTGCGACCGAGGGAAATCATGAGGAGCATGGCGCCCTCCGGCTTCCGAGCATGTCGCGAACCCTGCCTGAAGTTTTGGGAGCTGCCGAGTTGCGTGGCGCGCACGGCGAAGATGTGCTGATCCGCGACTCGTACTACCCAGCTCTTGGCTTAGTCACGGCGCGCGTGAAGGAAAACTCCGCGGACGGCATGTATTTCGCAGTGCTTGCCGCGAATAACGGCCGCAGTCACAGCCATAACGATACCGGGAGCTATATCATTTACCAGGATTGCGAGCCGGTAGCGGTCGATGTAGGAGTTGAGGCGTATACCGCCAAGACCTTCAGTCCGGAGCGATACACAATCTGGACCATGCAGTCGGCCTATCACAACCTGCCAACGATCGGCGGCGTGATGCAGCACAACGGCGTGGAATTCAAAGCGACCGAGCGTAAATATTCGACCGATGACAAACGCTCCGCCTTTTCGTTTAACATCGCCGCGGCCTATCCTCAAGAGGCGGGCGTAAAATCGTGGGTACGCACTGTAACTCTCGATCGTGCGCAGAATCGAGTTAAAATCGAAGAAGATTTCGAGCTGCAGCGCGCCGTACCGATAACTCTTTCGATCATGACTCCCAGAGTTGCGAATGTAGATGCGGTGGGAAGCATCCTATTGAAACTCGCCTCTGGCGGCTCAGGCATATCGCAACTCAAATTTGATGGTTCTCAGATTGATCCGAAGGTAGAAACGATTGAACTCTCGGATGCGGGGCTGCGCGCAAGCTGGGGCCCGCAAATCTACCGGATTCTGCTGAATTCTAAACAGCCGGTTTCGAGCGGCAAGTGGTTCTATGAATTCGCGCGCGCATAGATTGTGATATGCCGGGCATAACAGCTCGATATGATGATAGAGTTGGGCGCGCGGGTATGTCCGGAGTCAAACATTGACGGTAAATCGAAGGAACTTTCTTCTAGGAACGGCGGCCGCTGCCGCGCAGGCAGGCATGGCGGCAGCGCTGCCGACGGCTGGGCAAACCCAGAACAATGAATCCGGAGCACAGAAAACCAAACCCAATATCGTCATCTATCACTCCGACCAGTTTCGCTGGGATTTTGTGGGTGCGAATGGGTTGAACAGCTCAACGCGCACACCGAACCTGGATGCGCTTGCCGAAAGCGGAACGAATTTCACGCATGCCGTGACCAATCAGCCGGTCTGCGCGCCCTCGCGTTCGGTGCTGCTTACAGGCCGTTACGCAACCGGCACAGGCGTCTGGCGCAATGGGCTTGGCCTGCGCGAAGACCTTCCCACGCTGGCCACGGAGCTGCGCAAAGCCGGCTACACCGCGAATTACATCGGCAAATGGCATCTGGCTCCGGAGACAAAAGCACTGGGGGGCGACCCGGGACCGGTGCCGCCGGAACGTCGCGGCGGTTTTGACGACTTCTGGGAAGCGGCGAATGCGCTCGAGCATACGAGTCATCCGTATGAGGGAACGATCTGGGATCGCGATGGCAATCCGATCACCTTCAAGGATGAGTATCGCGTGGATTTCATTACGGACCGCGTGGAGAAGTTTCTGCGCCAGAAGCACGAGAAACCGTTTCTGCTGATGATTTCACAGCTTGAGCCGCACCAGCAGAACGATCTACACCGGATAATTGGGCCGAAAGGTTCGGCTGAGCGTTTCATCAATGCCTATGTGCCGATGGATCTGCGCAGCTTTCCGGGAGACTGGCACGAGCAGCTTCCGGACTACTATGGTGCCTGTGAGGCAATCGACGCGTCTGTGGGACGGCTTCGTAAGGTTCTCGACGAAAAAGGCCTGGCAGAGAATACAATCTTCGTCTTCATGAGCGATCACGGCTGCCACTTTATGACCCGCAACCAGGAGTACAAGCGCAGCACGCACAACAGTTCGCTGCGCGTGCCGCTTCTGGTGAGCGGTCCGGGCTTTGAGCGCGCGCGGCAGATTCAGGAGATCATCGGCATCGTTCACATCGCGCCTACGTTGCTCGATGCCGCAGATGTGCCGGTACCTGCGTCCATGCAGGGAAGAAGCTTCTTGCCGCTGCTGCGCGATGCCGGCGCGCGCTCCGCGTGGCCGAATGGGGAACTGATTCAGATCAGCGAATCGATGACGGGCCGCGCCATCCGGAACAAAGACTGGACTTATTGCATTGCCGACCCGACCGGCATGACGGATCAGCCGGCGAGCGATAACTATCACGAGTACCAGCTCTACGATCAGCGCAACGATCCGAACGAGCTGGTGAATCTGGCGGGAAGAAAAGAGTACCGCGATCTCTCCGACAAACTGTGCGAAGAATTGAAGAGGTTGATGGCTGCGGCCGGCGAGGCAGAGCCGGAGATCGCGCCGGCCAAGCTCTATCCGTAAATCTGTTGACTGGTCGCGTTATTGAGGAGACTCTTCGAACATGCGAATCGACCCGAAGAGCCCGGATGGAACAGGCTGCAGATTCTCCATATCCTGCGGCTCGAATCGCTTGCCGTATTGTGCGTAGAGAGCGCTATAGTCGCGCGGCGGCTGGCCGGCAAGCATATTGATTGCCGTGTTATACACGCGAACTTCCAGGTGGTTTGTCCCGCGGTGAATCCAGGGAGAGATATCGATGCGGTAAGGCGGATGCCAAAGTGAACCGGCCCGCTCTCCGTTGATGAAGACAATCGCCGCTTCGCGAATCGGTGGATCGAGAAGAGCATGCATACCGGGAGCGGAGGGTGGCCGATTGTCAGTGGTCGGCGTGCCCTCGCCAAAATCGAGGACGATGTGCGCGCCTTTTGCAGGAAGGTTTTTGATCTCGACGCCGCGGGTGTAGTCGGCTTCGCCGGAGTAGTACTGTCTGCCGGGCAGATCGGTCCATGAACCGAGTGCGTTCAGGCTCTGGCTCGAATTTGCGTCCGGGAACTGAATCCGCCAGCCGTTCTTGAGATCGGCGATGGCCTCTTCATGCGCTTGTTCCCAAGGTTGTGCGGCTACAAGCGTGGTGTCCGCATGATCGGCGAAGACAAAGATTCGCGACTCATAGGGTGCAAGGGAAAGCGCGATAGGAGCGCCGGCCGTGCTCATGGAACGCGCTATGACCTGGCCGGAATCCGGATCCCAGGCCTCAACCGATCGACGATCGCAGTGGAATTTTACTGTGCCGTCGACGGCATGATTGCTGGTATTCACTACAAAATAGATATCGCTGGAAACAAGCTTGCGATGAATGAAGCCTAGGCCGGAAAGTTGGCCCGTCGCGTCCAGATCAGCGGGGAGCGCATGATGGAGAGCGGCGGGAAGCTGGTCGATTGAATTGACAAAGGTCCCTTTATGGCTATCGGAGCGAAAGAGCTTTCTTGAGAGCGCGGCAACTTGCGGCGATTCATTTTGCTCTCTCAACCCGGGGGCGAGGGACGGCAACTTATCGATGGCAATCACCGCGCTCGTTGCTGCGTAGTCGCGTATTGTTTCGTAAGTCGAAAGTGGAATGCGATCTGTGGGAGGGATGACCAGAATCGGGTAGGGAATTGTTCCCAGCCTATCGATCGTGGCAGCATCGATGTAATCGATGTTATAGCCTGCGTCGAGGATCGTTCCCATCAGCTCCGGCGTAATGCGCTTTCGCATCTCATCGGTTACAGAAACATGGCCAGGCGTAAAGGCGGCCTGCGCATCGTCTTCCGGCAGAAGAATCGCAACGTCATTTGCCGGATTGCCCTGGCGCAACAGCCAGCTTACGCGCTGCATGTAGCGCATGACATCGGGCATTACGGGAAACCATGGATTGTGCGCGTTGAAGACGGCGGCTGCGTACAGGGACCAGCCTGGTTCGCCGGCGGCGGGAGGTGAGTACGGAAATCCGTGGCCGACAAATTGATTGATGCCGAGAATAAACATGCGGTCGGCCTCTGCTTTCATGTCGAGCGGAGTCGCGCGGAAGGCCGGCGAGTGCAGCCAGGTCCAGGTCTCGGCGGAGGTGACGTTGCGTCCGTAAAGATGGCTCGCCGAGCTGGCCCAGCGCGAGAACGAGAATGCGCGCCACTGCGGACCTTCGCCTTCCGGCAGGTTCGGCACCGCCTCGTCGGCCAGGGTGACGACGGGCTGGCCGTAAGTCTGCGAACGGAAGAGCGTTCGATGCGCCTCGGCAAACTGCGTGATGGGTGCGAGGTAGTTGACCCGAATCAGATCGGAGAGTGTCTCGCCCCAGTCGTGGCGTACAGCGTCCGCTTGCGGTGTGCCGCCGGCGAGCAGCTCGGGGAGATGGGGAATCAGGTCGTAGCCGCGGCGCCTTTTAAATTCTGCCGGCAAGTCCGGCGTCCAGTCCGCGCCATAAACTTCGAGCGAATCTGAAAACACCGAATACGGCGGCTGATCGCCGAAGGCCTTGAGCAGCGGCGACGCCACCTCGTTCAAATGTTCATCGATCGCCGCGCGCGAAAAGTGGTCGAGAACGTATCCCTCGGCGCCGTAGGCTGCGCGCTTTACCATTTGCCTTGTGTGGCTGGCGATGAAATAGAGAGCCGTCGCATCTCCATTTAGATCAGGAACCGGCCCTGCAGGATCAAAGCGCTTGGCCGTGGCTGGATCGAAGGACTTTTCGGTTCCAGACGCAACAAATGCTGCGACGAAACTGTCGCCTTCCCCTAACTGCGGCGGAGATGCGGTCCTGTCATGAACAGGAATCGCGATCACTTTGAGCCGGCCTGCCGCCAGAGCAAGCGTCGTCGATGGTCCGCCATACGGCCAGCCGCTGCCTAGCGTGATGCTTACGCGCAACCCCAATGCCCGCGCCTTCTGGTTCGTGAAGGATAGATCGTCGAGAAACTCCGGCGAGAGATAATGGAAATTGACAATGCCTTTTGCCGGATCGTCGAGCGCGAGAGGATACACCGGCTGAATCTCCACGCCGCCCATCCCGGCGCGCTGCATGGTCTCGAGTTCTTTCTCAAGCTCGGGTTTTACGACACAAGGGCCAAACCACCACCAGCGCATCATCGGCTTTGCATCATCCGGAGGATTCAGGAATTCCCGACGCAAATCCGAGACTGAGCCCGGGACAAGGTTCTGGGCCGGCAGCGTAAAAGGAAAAAGAACAAGGGCAAGAAGGAGAGCGAGGCGCGAATTCATCACGCGAAGATTTATACACCTTGACGGTTATGATTGAAAAATATTTCTCATCTGAATTGCGAACGCCAAACGATTCCAGCCGCAGCATCGCTCCGTTTTTTAGATCAGTAGTTCACTGTGAGAACGTTGATCGAATACGGCGCGAACTTCTGCGTAAACCTGGGCCCGGTAATGGCGATCTGCTGCTCGACCGGCACAACGGCGCGCGGATCGGTGATGCTGTTCGTCGCATTGGGAGTTTTTGCGCTCAATGTAGTGAGTTTGGCGCTGCCTGCCACTCTGCCCGCTCCTTCAAGATCGATCCCGAGCGGCTGCGCATCGGAGGTCGCGTTGACTACCTTGATGAAGAGCTTGTGGTGCGCATCATCGCGCGTGACGGAGGCGTATACGCGCGAGGGTGCATTTGCCAGATCGGCCTCCACCACTTCAGTGCCCACGTTGGCGCCGAACATGACCTGCGCCCAGTAACTGGGCGAGCCATAGCTTGTCAGCGCATCGTATCCGATCAGGTCGGTGGCCCACTGCATCCCGCCGGGATTCACGTTGACAAAAAGCGGTGCATAGCTGGCCATGATGATGAGGTCGCTATTGCGTTCCAGGCCAGTCATCCATGCGGCATCCCCCAGCGCGGCTTCGAGATCAGGCGTGGGATCGCCTTCGCGCGTGGCCCACTCGCCCACAAAGATCTTCGGGCCGTTGCGGGAATGGTCGTCGTAATGGTGCGCCTCCGCAAAAGATTGCTCGGCAGGCATGTAGAAGTGCTCGTCGAGCACATCGGGGGTTACGCTCTTTACGGGCGTGGTGGCGATCAGCTGTAGATCCGGATAGCGCTGTTTGATGGCGCGGTAGAACTGCGCGAACCGGCCGTCATACGATCCGGAGCGGTCGAATTCATCTTCATTGCCGATCTCGACATAATGCAGCGGGAATGGCGCGGCGTGGCCGTCCTGCGCGCGTTGTGCGCCCCATTTCGTGTCCGGGCCGCCCGTCACGTATTCGATCTCATCGAGAGCACCCTGCACGTACGGTTCAAGCTCCGGACCGGGCTCGACATGCTCGTGCATGAGCGAGTAGCCGGCATAGACCGCGAGCACCGGCTGGATCTTCAGGTCTTCGCACCACTCCAGGAATTCGAGCAGTCCCATACCGTCAGAGGATTGATAGTGCCACGGGCTCGGGTGCGTGGGACGGTCCACCCAGGGCCCGATCGTCTTTTTCCAGTCGAACCGTTCGGAGATGTGGTCGCCTTCCAGATAATTGCCACCCGGCAGGCGCAAGAACTGGGGATGCATCGCGGCGAGCTTCTCCATGATGTCAATCCGGTTGCCGTGGACCCGGTCATGATATGTCGGGGGAAAGAGAGCGACCAGGTTGAACCAGACGGTCGCAGGCCGGGAAACGGTAAGAATCAGGTGGTTGTTCTTGCTCACCGGAACGTTGCCCGTTCGCAGCGTATAGGTGTACTCCTTCCAACTGCTGGTCAGTCCCGTCACCTTCGCCGTTGCCGCGACCACGCCGGTTGCGTCGTTTTCCAGGCTGACCGTGACGGGTACACCATCGGAATCGGTCTTGGCCCAGAACGATCCGCTGTACACGCTGTACGGCCGCACCGCGATACCCCAATAACCGTCATTTTGCAAGCCGGCCGGGGCGGCGTCCGTTGCATCCGTCACGCTCACCTTTATGCTGCGTGTGAGCGCGGCGCTTGGGCCAGTCGATTCGTCGACGGAGATGTGGACCTGCGAATTGCCGCGCGCTACCATGTTCCAGTGCGAGAGGGCGCCGAAGCCATGGCCGATCACGCGGTCGCGCACCAGCTCCGCATAAATACCGCCATCGTAGGAGTAGTTGATCTCTTCGGTCATCAACCCATATAGCGTGGAGCTCACCTTCGCGGTAGGATGATCCACGGCAATCGTAAGGGAAGGAGATTGCGCCATCGCAGGCACAGACGCAGCTAGAACGCCCCAAAAGACGGCAACAGCAATTTGCTTGTCCATAACTCCGCCCATACTAACCCTGCGCCACATTCGTTGACAATAGGGAAAACGCTTTCTCATCCGCGAACCCACTCCCGGCCCGCCCATTGAACAGATCGTTCCTGCGAAAAATCGAGCGCAGGCGGCGCTCAACTCGTCCGCTCGATGGCTGCGGAGATCGTGCTGAGCACGGACTCGGGCAGCGCCGGCATGGCTCCGGATTGCGACGCTACCCAGCTTCCCCAACGATTTCCGGCTTCATTGACTGTGGCCAGATTCGCGCCCCGCGTCAGGTAGTGAACCATCGCTGCCGTAAACGCATCCCCGGCTCCGATCGTATCGGCGATCTTGATGGAAAACCCTGGATGCTGGTCCCACTCCTGGCGCTTGATCAGAAGGCTGCCGTGACGGCTGCGCGTGATGGCGACCAACTCCAGGGCGGGAAATTCTTCGAGCAGTCGTTCGCCGGAGGTCCGCAGATATTCTGCGGTGCGCAAAGCAAGCGGCGGTTCTTCCCCTGCGGCCAGGCCCAGCAGGCTCAACACCACCGGCGCCTCATCGATATTCATCTTGGCCACTGTAGCCAGTTCAAGCGACTCCTGCAGGATCTCTGCGGAATAGAACGGCGCACGTAGATTCGCGTCAAAGACGCGGATACAGGATGCCGGGGTCTGCGCCACGAGAGTTTGTATGGTCTGGCGGGATGCCGCGCTGCGCTGGGCGAGCGTGCCAAAACAGATGGCGTCCGCTCTATCGGCGATTTTGATCCATTCGTCGGAGAGTTCCAGAAAGTCCCATGCCGCGGGTTGATGAATGGTGTAATGCGGCTCGCCATAAGCGAAGCTCACGGTTACGCGTCCTGTCTCGTGCGCGGGATCTACCTGAAGAAGGCTCACATCTGCGGGCAGGGAATCGAGCCGGTCTACTGCTTTTCGGCCCAGGTCATCGCGGCCGATACGGCTGAGGATGGACGCATGGTTGCCGAGCCTTCCTGCCATCACGCTAAAATTAGCGAGCGCGCCGCCCAGCAGTCCCTCGGAAGAAGCCACGCTCAGAGGAGCGTCATCGACGGAAGGACCGTCCTTCACGAAATCCCACAGCAATTCGCCGATGCCGAGGATGATGTGCGGCTCTTTCAAATCTGTTCTCCAGGCAATCCTGTTCTCCAGGGGGCCTATCCTACCCAACGGTAAATCGAGCAATCCTCCCAGGCCATGGCCGCGTACTCGCCGTCGGGTTGGCTGGTCAGGATTTTGCGGTCGGCGAGCGTGTCTGCCGGTGACCGCCGGACCTGTCCCTTGAAAAGCGGCGTCAGATCCGGATGCTGCTCGAGCACGCTCTCCTGCTCATTGTTCACGTAAAGGATGTCGAGCTGACCAGGATGGAAGACGTGGGAACGGGCCCAATTGCGCAGCATACGGCGCAGCACTGGAGCGCCGAAGGGATTGAAAAGAAATGCCACACAGGGGCCAGGAGGCAGCGTGAAGGCCGCGACATCGGCGCAGATCATCCGCATGGGCGTTCGTGCTCGTCCCGCGGCGCGCCACAAGGCAAGATTGCGCCGCGCGATGCGCGCCAGCGTGGGATGAAGTTCCACGCCTAGCACTGCGCGAAAGGGATATTCAGCGGCTAGCAGCAGTGCGCGTCCCATCCCTGCGCCCAGATCGATGAAAGTAAATTCGTCAATCGGCGCAAGCGGCCGGCATCGCCGCCAGCGAACGATCATGCCGCGAAATACAGAAGGCGCGATCGCGTAATACGCCGTTGCATGATGGTCATTCTTATGCCCGACCGCCAGGTGCCGTCCCGCAATCAGTCCGCTGGTGCGCACACCGAACTCGAGATCGAAGGGATGCCGGACTAGTCCGTCCTTTGCCGCAAGCCCCTTCAAGAGACGTTTTTTCCGCCTGGGCTCAGAATGCTGCTTATTCTGCTCCACGTCGGTTATTGGCACGCTTGAACCTTAACACAGTCCGGTGAATCTTTCGCGTTATGGCGGTAAGGCAATCGTTTGGGAGCGGACGTTCACGGCAAGAAATAGCCATGGTAACCGCTCGACAAGCGATTTATTTTGCCAGCGTTCCGTAGAATACGTTGGTGCCGGTGCGCAGATCGCGCCCGTAGGTGAGCACAATGTTGGTATGGAAGACGGCGAGTTTTGCTTCGACGCCGGCATCGAAGAGCCATTGCCGTGTGGAGAGCCCGGCAGTGGGCGCTCCCATCCTACCGATATCGAGGAAAGGGCCGGCCTGGATGGTCAACAAGCCATTGGTATACATGCGGCGATCGAAATCGCTGTTCGCAAGAAAATAGTTGTAGCCGAGGGGTGCGCTTCCTTTTTGCCGATCGCGCGTGCCGATATGGCCACGGAGCCATAAATCGTTATCGCGCTCGACCCCAAGCATGAACATCTCGTCAAAGGGCGCGGCGCCGAAGGTTCGTCCGGCGCGCAGTTGCTGTTGGGTTTCGTAGCGGTCGCCTGCGGATTGCGGGAACCATTGGGCCAGCGCGGAGCCCTGAAGTTTTTCGAAAAAGCGAGAAGGGTTGGACCAGAGACGTGCGGCTTCCGAGCTTGCTCCGGCCGTGAGGGAAAATCGCCGCTCGGGAACATCGAATACTTTGCCAGTTACGGAGGCGAGTTGCTTCAGCTCGAAACCCGATGCGATGATCGAGGGCGTCAGGGCAGAACCGAAGGCGATGTTGCGGTAGTTGCGGTGGGAAAGCTCGGCGCCGATGGACCATGCAATACGCCCATTGCGGATCGCGGCGAACGAAGCTGCAGCGGTTTCTCGCCGGAGGTTCAGAGAACCCAGCGGCGGAGCTATTCCGGTAAAGGAACGGCGGATAGTCCAATTTTCATCGCGCTCGTCGGTCGAGAGAGTCCATCGGAACTGCGGCAGGCCGCGTATGGGTGCGGAGAGCGAAAGCCAGGCGCGATATTTCTGCGAGTCCCAGCGCAAGAGCGATGCGAAGTTCATTGCCGAGCGGCGCATATTGAAGTAGCTGGGGTAGATGGTTTCGTACGCTGCACCTCCCAATGTAGACACGAGAGCCTGAATGCGGCTGCTTCCCCATCCATCGCGCTCAATAGCATGAAACTCCACGTCGAAGTTCCCGTCCGTGCGCGCGGCAAGATGGATGTTATAGGTCGAGAAGATACCGAGCGCATCGAGGCGCGCTTCGGTCGAGAGCCAATCGGGCTCGCGCAGGATCGCGGCCGGCGAAAAGGTGAAAGCGCGATCGAGGAGCAGGCGCTCCACATGAAGCTGCGGATCGAAATGCAAGCTGGTAACGTAAGGCTTCCGGATGCGGTTCCAGTATTTGAGGGCGGCCTCTGTGTTGCCCATCAGAAAGTAGACAGTTCCTGCGAAGTTGTTTGCGTAGTCATTCTTGGGATTGAGTCGGAAGGCTTTCCTGAGCCATGTGGCCGCCTCAGGGTAATCTTTCTGTTCAAAGGCAATTCCGGCCAGCTCGATATCAAAGCGCTCTTGCGCGGCGCCGCGGCTTTGCCGGCGGCCGGCTGCCAGCGCGGCGCGCGCCGCGGGCCAGCGTTGGAGACGCGCGAGCGCCAGTCCGTATTCGAAGTTTGTATCTGCCTGCCTGCAAGGAAGACCTGCCGCCAGGCGCACAACCTCGGACCAATTGTGCTGCTCGAAAAATTGATGGATCTGAGACGCTTGTTCCGGATGCACTGG
>JASHQE010000079.1 GCA_030037705.1 Acidobacteriaceae bacterium
CAGCACCGGCTCGGTAATCATGAAGATCACCAGCAGCACCAGCACCACGTCGACCAGCGGCGTGACATTGATCTCGGCGAGCGAAGTGCGCGTCGCGCCTGTGCTACTTGTAAACGCCACGCTCGGCCTCCCGCGGGAAGTCCTCAGGACCCTGCGTCGCGGATGATCGCACTGGAATCTCTTCGAGCGAGTTCAGCAGCTCGCGTGCGAAATCGTCGGCCGCCGAGGCAAAGACCCGGATGCGCGCGGCGAACTGGTTGTAAGCCACCACGGCCGGCACGGCGACAAACAGGCCGGCTGCGGTGGTGATCAGAGCCTCGGCGATACCCGGCGCCACGGCGTGCAGTGTAGCTGTCCCTTCCGTTCCCAAGCCATGGAATGCATCGATCACACCCATCACAGTGCCGAAAAGGCCAACGAACGGGCTGGTTGCCGCGATCGTAGCCAGCCACGTCATCCGCCGCTCCAGGCTGGTAATCGCTTCGCTGGCCGCGGTCTGCGCCGAGCGCTCCAGAGGTGTGAAATTGCGCGGCGGTCCGGAACCGCCCGTCTGCCGCCGATAGGTCTCGTACACGTCGTCAAAGACCTGCGCCAGCGGACTGGCCGGGCAGTCGCTTGAGAACGCTGAAATCTCGTGCAGCCGCGTCGCTTTACGAAAAGCTTTAATAAACCGCCGGCTCTGGGCCGTGGCCCGCCGAAAGGTTCCCCACTTGCCCAGAATGATGGTCCAGGAATAAAGGCTGGCCAAAAGCAGCAGGCCAAGCACGCCGATGGCGATCGGCCCGATGTTGCTCATCATCTCGATCAGCGCGGTAATGCCCTGAGTGCTTCCTGCCTGCACCGGACCCGCGCCGCCGTCAACCTGGAATAGAAACGCTAGCGCAACGGTAAGAATCGGCATTCACCTCAATATCCACGGTATCAGACGCAGTCATCCGGCCCAAGTTATCCTCTGGGTGCCCCTGCGACGCTTCCGAGTCGGCCACCCCGCCGTCCGTGCTATGCTGCGCTCGGAATCATCGCGCTTTTTGTTCTCAGTAATTTGATGCGCGGGAGCGGCACAGTTGCTTTTCCTGCTTCACGCTTTTCGCTTATTTCGGCGAAGAGAAGGAAAACGTTGGTCCAGGTTCCCGCGTTAGAACCGGAACACCTTAACCCTTGGATTCAGCCAGCGGGACGCACACCATGCTCATCGAGCTGCGCGCCGAAAATTACGCGGTCATCGACCACGCCATCGCCTCTTTTGGCCCCGGGCTCAACCTGCTTACGGGTGAGACCGGCGCAGGCAAATCCATTCTGGTGGATGCTCTGGCGCTGCTGATGGGCGGGAAATCCTCGACGGATCTGGTCCGGCATGGCGCAGAAAAAGCTGTTGTGGCATGTGTCTTTGAGTCAACTCCCGGTGCCGAGTCTATTCTCGAAGAAAACGGCATCGACGCGGAGGGCAGCGAGATCATTCTGCGCCGCGAGATTCTCGCCTCCGGCAAGGGCCGCGTTTTCGTTAACAACCAGCCCGCGACCGTAGCCGTTCTCAAGCAGCTTGCGCCGGAACTGGCGCTCGTCCATGCGCAGAGCGAGACGCTTTCGAGCTTCGACCAGGCCCAGCAGCGCATTTTGCTCGATCGCTTTGGCGGTATCTCGACCGATGCCGTAGCCCAAGCCCATGCTCGCTGGCGCGAGGCGTCGGAAAAACTCAAAGACCTGCTTGAGGGTGAGCAGGAGCGGCTGCGCATGGTCGATCTCTGGAGTTATCAGCGCAAAGAGATTGAGTCGGCGCGCCTCGAAGCCGGTGAAGACGAAGCCCTCGAAACCGAAAAACGGGTGCTGGCCAATGCCGAGAAACTCTATACCGCGGCGATGGGCGCATTCGAGCAGCTTTACGAGGGCGGAGCGTCGGCCGAGTCCGCGTTGCGTTCTGCGCTGCGCAACGTGGAGGAACTGGCTCGTTATGACGGGCGTTTTGCTGATGCCGCGCAGCAGCTTGTGTCCGCGCGCGCGATCGTAGACGATGTCAGCTCGACCGTGCGCGACTATGCGGAATCGATTGATGCTTCGCCTGAGCGCCTTGCTGAGATCGAAGACCGCCTCGCCCTTCTCGACCGGCTCAAGCGCAAATACGGCATGACGGTTGCCGAGGTCATCGTGTTCGGTGAAGAGGTCGCGCGTAAGCTTAGCGAGGTCGAAGACCGCGACGAGGTGCTCAAGACGCTGCGCGCAGACCTTGAAAGAGCTGCGGCGGAGTATCGGAAATCTGCCTCGGCGCTGACGAGCTCGCGGCGGGCCGCAGCCTCCAAACTTGCCAAGCTGGCGGAGGCGCAGATCAACTCTCTGGCAATGAAGGTGCGCTTTGAAGTTGCAATCAATTCCCGAGAAGACGAGGCCGTATGGACCGCTGCCGGATGGGACGAGGTCGATTACCGCATTGCCACTAACGCGGGCGAGCCGCTCAAGCCGCTCACTGAAATTGCTTCCGGTGGAGAGATGAGCCGCGTGATGCTGGCGCTAAAGGTGGCTGTCGAAGAGAGCTCTGCTAAAACCGGTAAAGGCCTAGCCAGCAAAAAACTAACGCCGCGGACGCTGGTCTTCGACGAGATCGATATCGGCATCGGCGGGCGCGCCGCGGAGGCTGTGGGCCAGAAGCTCAAGTCTCTCGCCCGCGCACAGCAGGTATTGTGCGTTACGCATCTGCCGCAGATAGCGGCCTTCGCCGATCAGCACCTCGCCGTGGAAAAGCGCGAGGAGCATGGCCGCACCAGAACGCAGATTCGAGTGCTCGATGACCGCGCCCGCAACTACGAAGTGGCACGCATGTTGTCCGGTGCGAAGGTTACGGATACCAGCCTGCAACACGCAGCGCAGATGATCGCGGCCAGCCGGTAAGCGTCAGGCTTCAGCGCTGCCCTTTGTCTGCGGCAGCAGATGCGCAACGATATCCAGAATGAGCGCCGGGTGGAGCGGCTTGGCGAGAATCTCGAAGTTGTGTCCCTGTTGCCGGGCCAGCTCCAGGAGCTCGGCGGTGCCGGGATGGCCGGAGACCAACAGGATGTGACACGCGGGATAATTTTCTTTCAGTACAGTTCCGAACTCGATGCCATTCATCTGCGGCAGCATGACATCCACAATGGCGAGATCGGGCTGCCACCCCGCAATGGTTTCGATGCCTTGCTCGGCGGAGAGAACTGTGCGCACCTCGTAGCCGCATCCGCGAAAGATCATGTCCATCGTTTCGGCAACGCTGGTTTCGTCATCGATGATCAGGATCCTACGGCCGCCTGGGGTGATAGGCATCATAGACTGGGGAAATTCTTGAGTAACTCAAACCTTCAAAACAAATCTTTAAAACACAGATCGTGGATCAACGGTACGTAGATCGACGATAAGAAAACTATGCCTACCGCGGTGCCGGCGAGTTCTTTCGGCGTTACGATAGTAGGAGGAAGTCGGCAAGCGCATCGAATCGGGTTCCCGCTCCTCGCGTTTGAATACAGAGATTCTGCTCTTGTTGCAAGTGTGAACGCAAATTCCGCGCAACTTTTCTTCGTCTGGTCTTCTTAGGGCGTACACAAGGCCGCTTTAGTATGCCTTCATTCTGGCGCGTGAGTCGTGGTTCTTCCCGCGCAGAGTATTGAATTGCCGGAATTTTACTTCTGGCAGACCCCTACGCGGCATACCAATATGTTCCTGCTAGTATACCTGGATGGTCGCTAAATTATTCATTTCATTGATGTAATTGCATGAATGAAATTCGGCGGTCGAGGATGCTTGGAGAGCACATGGCGGCGCAGAAGGCCAGCTTGAATGAGTGGGGAGATCGAATCCGCAGGCTGCTGCGCGATCTAAATTTAAGTCAAGCCGGGCTCGCCGAACGGCTTGGCGTCTCTCCGCCAACTGTCTCGCGGTGGATCCAGGGAAGGCATGAGCCGACGGCGGAAAGCTACATCGCGCTGGGCAATCTGGCGCGCCCTCCGGAGGGAATCTATTTCTGGGAGCGCGCTGGCCTGGACGCTTCGGGCCTGCTCGATGCCAGTTTTCACCGGGCGGTCTCATCGCTGCGGACCAGCCTGCAGGATTTCAAGCTGATCGCCGGCAAGAAGGTTTCGGAAAGCGTGGTCCGGAAGGGCAATGCAGTTGCGGTTGCGATCCCTTTACTCAATGCCAGGGCTTACGGCGATCGCATTCCGCCGAGCGAGAACGTCAGCCTCGCGGAAGCGGAGGTGCAGAGCATATTGCTTGCGCCGCTGGCGTGGTGCCCGCATCCCGAAAATATGATCGGCATCCACTTCGATGGCGATTCCATGCTCCCCGTGATTGCGCCCGGTTCCATTCTTTTCGTGGATACGGCCGCCAAGGAGCGTGAGCGGCTGCATCAGCGGATCACGGTTGTTACTCATCGTGATCTGGGTTTCAAGGTTGCTCGGCTCCAGAAGATCGCGGGATCAGATTTGCTGGTGTCTGCGAATCATAAATATCCGCCGGTTGATGTGAGTAACGCCTCGAAATGGAAGATCTTTGGCGAGGTTCTCTGGTGGATTTCTCGTGATATGAATCGCGGGTCGGATGCAGATAAATCGAATGCTTTTTCTCGCGAGGGATAGCTGACTTTTCCGGCCTGACGAACAGTAAAAACGATCCTGAAAAATGATCGTGGACCGCTCAAAATCTGCGTTGTTTTTCCGCACGGCATCCTTTCCAAGTTACTGCTCATCTCAACCGGAATGGCTCGGATGGTCGTCATCTCTCGGGTGATCTGTTTCACCCTCTGCTCCAAAAACACAGCCGAGTGGTTGATGGTTTGACCTTCCCGATCCCGGCAATGAGGAGGGTCCATGAAGAGAATCAACTTGCTCGTTTTGACCGCGTTATGCGGTCTCTGTCTAGCCTTGACGGCGGCCGGCGCGCAGGCCCAGATCAGCGTGACCGTTGGCGCTCCGCCGGTGTGTCCTTATGGTTATTACGATTACCCGCCCTACGCGTGTGCTCCCTATGGTTACTACGGGCCGGAATGGTTTACAGGAGGCGTGTTTATCGGGGCTGGTCCCTGGTACCACGGCCCGGCGCACTTCTATGGGCACGTCGACAATCATTTCGATCCTCATCATGGATATAGCGGGGGATTTCCAAATCGCGGAGAACATCCAAAGCCCGAAAATCATGTGGACCGGATGCCCAATTTCCATGGGAACGAAATGAGAGATGGCCGTGGGCATGTAGGCGGGAACAAGCATTGAACGCGGTAGGCCCTAGAACTGGTTGCATAAATGGTTTCGTAACAGGGCACGACTTGAGTCGTGCCGCAAAAGCCTCATGAACACTGGGGCTTTAGCCCCTGAGGGAAGTTTCTTTACCTGACCAGACCATTGATGCAACCAGCTCTAGTGTCCTGTCTCTTAAGTTTCTATCAGTATTTGCGAAGAGCAACCGCGGATCCTTCGACTCCGCAAGCCGCACAAAACGCGGCTTTCTACGCTCAGGATGACAACTGTATTTATGTCGCGAACTTTAGAGACAGGACACTAGGCTGTATCGACATATAGACCAACTCTACGTTGCTGAAAAGTAAATCAAGCACTGTCATGTTGAGCGAAGTCCGCCGCGGCGGAGAGTCGAAACATCTGCGGTTCGCTTCGTGCCGCACGCATTCAATGGAAAACTTGCTCATTTTGCCCATAGGTTATCAGGCTATATGTCGATACGCCCTAGCTCCCGGCCGATGGAGCGCCTGTCGAGCCGCGAACCACGAGGCTGGTGGAGACAAGAAACTCGCGCGGCATCTTGGGATTTCCCGGATCCTCGGTCTGCGCGCGCAGCGCTTCGAAGGCCGCCCGCGCGAGATCGGAGCGCGACAGCCGGATAGAAGTCAGGGGCGGCAGCGTGAACTCCGCGAAATCGATATCGTCGAGCCCGATCACGGAAAGATCCTGCGGCACGCGCAGGCCATCCATATAAGCTGCTCGCAATACGCCAATTGCGATCATGTCGTTCGAGCAGACGATCGCAGTGGGCCGCGCCGTGAGCTTCTGCAGTTGCCCGAAGCCGGCCACGCCGCCTTTAAGCGTATGGTCGCACTCGATCACCCATTTTTTCTGCAACGGCAAACCTGCATTGTGCATAGCCGTACGGAAGTCGTTCTCTCGCGTCACGGCCGAGTGCAAATGGTGCGGTCCGGCGAGAAACGCAATGCTTCTATGCCCCAGTCCCGCCAGATGGCTTACCGCTGCCCGTATACCCGTCGAGTAATCGAGCAGGATGGTGCTTGCCTTCGGATCGTCGAGTTTGAACTCGGCCAGCACGATGGGCACGTTCCGGTGCACAAGCTGATCCAGCACTGTCTCTTCTTCGCCGAAGGTCATCACGGCAACGCCGTCCACTTTGCGCTCCAACATCCGCCGCACGCATGAAGTCAGAATCTCCGGATCGCTGTTCGACGAACTCACCAAGATCTCGTATCCGTGCTTCACGGCAATCTCTTCGAAGCTCTGGACCAGCTCTGGAAAGAAGGGATTGGTAATGTTTTCGACGATGATGCCCAGGAGCCGGCTGCGCCCCGAGACGAGGGTGCGCGCATGGGTGTTGGGAAAATAATTGAGCTGCTTGATCGCCTGCCAGACACGCTTGGATAAGCGATCGCTCACAAGCGGAGAACCGTTGATGGTTCTGGAGACTGTGGCGATCGACACCTTGGCCAGAGCGGCAACGGTGCGGATATCGGGCATCTTGCCGGCTGTCTTGCGGGCTGCTTTACGAGGCACCCACCAATCCTAACCCATTTTCCCGATCAAAATAGGCTGGAACTGCAGGGGCGGGGGATTTTTCTTGGGCCGCAAAATGCGGCGCGCAAAGTTTGTGCGGTTAACCTTCTTAACCTTGATCGGCAATCAGCAGGCGCAGGTCGCGCAAATTGTGTCCCGTGGGCCCGGTCACGACCGAATCGCCCAAGGCCGTGAAGGGCGGGCACGCATTGAACGTCGCCAGCGATTGCTCGAGGTCGTATCCGAATGCGCGCGCCCGGGCAACCGTCGTAGGATCCGCGATGGCGCCCGCTGATTGCGTGTTGCCATCGATGCCGTCAGAGCCGGCGCTCAGCACCGTGATGTGCGCGCCAGGGTATTGCTGAAGCTCCAGGGCGCAGGCCAGCGCAAACTGCTGATTGCGTCCACCCGCACCCGGTGTGCGATTCAGCCTTACCGTCACTTCGCCCACCGAGATCAGACACGCTCTCTGGTTGACTGCCCGCAGTGCATGGAACCGCCCCAGAAGATAACGAGCCGCGTCGGCGTAGTCCCAATCGTCGCAACTGTTGTCCACGACCGTGTAGAATCCGGCCTTCTGCGCCAAAGCGCGCGCGTTTTCCACGAGGTCGTGGCTGGAAAGCAGAATCTCGAAGATCGAATCGCGAAACGCCTCGTCCTCGTCTTTCATCGTGGCGGCTGCCATTACGCGCCGCGCAAGCACCGCGTCAGTCCATGGAAGCTTGGGCAGGAACTGTGGCCGTTTTCTCTTGTTGCCCGGGGACTCAGGCAGATCTTTGCGCTCGAAGAAGGCGCGGACTGCGGCCGGAAACTTGGATAAAAGGTCGTATCTGGCCAGCAGCTCGCGAACCTCGGCAACGGTGGAGTGGTCAGGTGACGTAGGACCGGACGACAAAGCGTCGAGCGATCGCAGCGGCACATCGGGCAGCAACAGGCTGATCTTGGCAGCCTCCGGCGCGGCCATCGCCAAACGTCCGCCTTTTACCGCCGAGAAGTGCTTGCGAAGCGTGTTGATCTCGTTGATCGGGGCGCCGGAAGCCAACAGCAGCTCGTGAAATTTAATTGCGTCATCGAGTGTGATCTGCGGGTCGAGAGGCAGGTCGAACATGGCCGATCCGCCGCCTGAGATCAAAAAGAAGATCAGCGTGTCTTTCTTCGCTTTGCGTAACAGGGTGAGCGCGGCCCGCGCTGCCGCGAATGTATCTTCATTGGGTAACGGATGTCCGCCTTCGAAGTACCGGAACCTCCAGTTACGCAATTTGGGCAGCTGGCTTGAGCAGCAGATGCCGCGCAGCCCCTTGCGTCGCTTCATGCGCGTTAATAAGACGTCCAGCATGGGGCCCGCTGCCTTGCCCAGCGCGATGACAAAAATACGCTTGTAACTGGAGAGGTCGATCGTGGCGGGTCCGCTGCCGTCAGGTATCAGGCGGTGCAGCAGATTATTTTCAAAGTGCAGGCGGCGATCGAAGGCTGAGGCGATATTGCAGGCTTCCAGCGCACCGGCAAAGATCTCGGTGGCCGTTGCGTGCAGAGTGTCCAGGGTAGAGTCGCTGACCGGGGTCATAACAATTGCTCCTTCAGCCAACCGGACAACACTTTCTGCATCGGCTCCAATTGACTGCTAAAAAAATGATCGGCACCGGGAAGAAAGAACAAATGCTTGGGATCGGCTGCGGACGCAACCAACTGCCGAAGCTGTGCGGCCGGCGCAAACGAATCGCGGTCTCCGCTGAGGAATAACTTGGGAATAAGGACGTCTTTCAGAAAGGGGTATTCGTATCTATGGTCTTGAGCTTCTATCGGCAAGCCAAGCGCGACAAGCGCGCGGATATCGTGATTGCGGTTTGGGCGGCAACAGGCTTGGAGCATCATCACCGCGCCAAAGCTGAATCCTACCGCGATCGTGGGAAGATGGAATTCACTTTTAAGCCAATCCAGGCCTGCGAGCACATCTTCCGCTTCCGCGAAGCCGTCGTGCGTTCCTTCGCTGCGGCCTGTGCCGCGGAAGTTGAAGCGCAGCACCGGGAAGCCGAGCTCCCATGCGGGATCGTTCAGCGCTTTCATCGCGTGGTAAACGACTTTGTTGTGCAGGTTTCCGCCGCCGAGAGGGTGCGGATGGCAGACCAGCGCGGCGTACTTTGCATCCGGCGCGCCCTGGTTGAAGAGCGCTTCCAGCCGGCCGGCAGGTCCGCGCAACTCAATCGTGTGCAGAGTCCGCGCCGTGCTGGCTGCCGCTCGACCTTCAGCAATCTGCGGAAGTCCCGGTTGCCGGGTTGGGGCCGGCAATTTCGCCGACTTTGTTTGTGCTTGGGCGGATACCGTCGTAAAAATCATTCCCCTACTCATTTTACGCCCAGTTTGCGATGCACTCCATCGACGCAACGGGAGGGTAATGGATCAGTTTGGAATTGCCTGTGCCTCAGGGGCTAAAGCCCACCATTCATTTGCCGTGATTTCGGCACGACTAAAGTCATGCCCTGTTACAGGGCAAATTGAAACTGAGCCACTATCAACGGGAGCCATATCAACCTGTAAAAGGCCCCTGCGCTATTCTGGCAGCATCATGATTGAATCGGCTCAACCTGCACGAATTGACCCTATCGGGCTAACTCGCCAGTTATGCGAAATTGAGTCCACCACCTATCACGAAGGCGCAGTCGGCGATTTTCTCGCCGAATTTCTTTCCGGCTGCGGATGGGATGTGGAAAAGACTCCCGTTCCCCAGCCGGTTGAAAGCGCCTGCGCCGGCGCGCGCTGGAACGTCTATGCGGGCATTGCGGACCATGCTCCCGATCTCGTTTTTTCTACGCACATGGACACTGTTCCGCCCTATATTCCTTTCACCGAGGACGCGGAGTTCCTATACGGCCGTGGCGTCTCCGACGCCAAAGGAATTATCGCCGCGCAGATCGCCGCCGCCGAAGCGCTGCGCACGGAGGGATTCCGCATTGGCCTGTTGTTTGTGAGCGGGGAAGAGCGCGATTCAGCCGGGGCCAAGGTCGCCAACCTTGCGCCCAAGCCGAGCCGTTTCCTGGTGAACGGCGAGCCGACTGACAACCGGCTGGCTCTGGCTTCTAAAGGGGCTCTGCGCGCAGTCTTTCGGGCAACGGGCAAGATGGCTCATTCCGCGTATCCCGAACTGGGTGATTCGGCTGTTCATAAGCTGGTCGAGGTGCTGGGGCGTGTTCTCGCCATTCCGCTGCCGGTTCTCGAAGATGTGGGACCGAGCACGCTGAACATCGGCCAGATTCATGGCGGTCATGCGCCGAACGTGATTGCCGATAAAGCCGAGGCCCAGGTGCTTGTCCGGCTGATCGGCGATTCCGCCCCGGTCCGCGCAGCGCTCGTCCAGGCCTGCGCCGGCCTTGCAGAAGTCGATTTCACCCTCGAGATCCCGTTTGTCCGCCTGCGCGCCGTGGAGGGATTGCCGACGATGATTGCAAAGTTCACCACCGACATTCCACAGCTTTCCAACTGGGGCGAGCCGCTGCTGCTCGGGCCGGGATCGATTCATGTGGCCCACACGCCGCACGAGAGGCTGGCAAAGAGGGAATTGCTGGAAGCAGTCGAGTTGTATATTCAGGTGGCGAAGCGGCTCTTGCAATAAACTGTGTTTCAGCATCATTCCCACAGAGATATCGCGCCCACGGAGATATGGCCCATGACCGCAGACATCTATTCGATCCCTGTTCAGAAGATCACGGGCGAGCCCGCTTCACTGGCCGAATTCAAGGGCTCAGCCGTGCTCGTTGTGAACGTGGCTTCGCAGTGTATGTTCACGCCACAATACGAAGGGCTCGAGAAGCTCTATGACCGGTTTCGCGAGCGGGGATTTGTCGTTGCGGGCTTTCCGGCAAACGATTTCAAAGAGCAGGAGCCGGACAGCAATGAGCAGATTCACTCTTTTTGCACGTTGAGCTATGGCGTGAAATTTCCGATGTACGGCAAGATCACGGTCGTTGGACCCGGGAAGCATCCGCTCTATGCAGCCTTGATCGCCGCGCAGCCCAAGGCAATCAGCGTCGGAGGAAATCCTTTCCGCCAGCAGCTCAAAGGCTGGGGTGTTGCAACGACTGAAGAGCCTGAAATCTCCTGGAACTTCGAAAAGTTTCTCGTGAGCCGCGCAGGCGAGGTAGTGAAACGATTCACGCCCGAAACTGTGCCGGATGCTCCGGAGCTTGTGGCGGCGATTGACTCTGAGTTGCGGGCCGGGCCGGCCGAATAAATCAGGCCGGCCGGGTAATTCCCCATTTAGGAAACCTTTTCAAGAACGGCCATATCGCTCATGAAATTGGATTTTCCTGAACGGAGCAAGGCTCCGCAATCGGTTGCAGGCAGCGCTGCGCTATAGAGAAATCCCTGCGATTCCGCGCATTTCCATTTCTGAAGGTAATCGAGTTGTTGATGCGTTTCGACTCCCTCTCCCACGCACGTAAGCCCGAGATTCTGGCCGAGGGCAATGATGCTGCGGACGATTGCCTCCGCGGCGGGCTGCGTTTCGATCTCGCGCAGGAATGAGCGGTCGATCTTGATGCGGTCGAGCGGAAATCGTCTCAGGTAGGACAACGACGACCAGCCCGTTCCAAAATCATCGAGTGAAAGGCTCACGCCGAGCCGCTTCAGCTCCTGCATGATTTTGATCGTGGCCTCGGAATCGTCCAAGGTGAGAGTTTCGGTCAATTCGAGCTCCAGCCATCTGGGATCCAATCCGGTTTCGCGCAGGACCCTCTCCACAGTATCGACGATGTTCCCGCGATAAAATTGCTGGGCCGACACATTCACGGCAACCCGGATCGGAGGAAGGTTCTCTTTTTGCCACGCGACGTTTTGGCGGCATGCCGTTTCCAGCACCCACTGTCCAACCTCCACGATCAGTCCCAATTCTTCCAGTTGTGGAATGAACTGCCCCGGCGCGATCAGGCCATGTTCGGGATGATGCCAGCGTATCAGCGCTTCGGCGCCGATCATGCGGCCCGAGTCTGTGGAAACAAGCGGCTGATAATAGAGGACAAATTGTTTCTGTGCCAGCGCCTGATGCAGATCGTTTTCAAGATCCTGCCGGCGCCTGGTCGCAATCGTGAGATCGTGCGTAAAGAAGCAATGCATACCGCGCCCCTTGCGCTTGGCTTCATAGAGGGCGGCATCGGCGAACTGCAGAAGCGATTCCGGGGTTTCTCCATCGCTCGGATACTCGCAGATGCCGATGCTGACCCCTACGCGCAACTCGTTGTCCTCGATCTGGAACGGCTCGATCATGGCGGCCTGAACCTTTTGCGCGACCAGTTCGATATCCTCTTTGCCGCCGATCGACGGAAGGACGACCACGAACTCGTCGCCTCCCAGGCGGGCGACAATGTCGCTCTCGCGCAGACCGGCCCGCAGGCGCACGGCGACGGCTTGCAGCACAAGGTCGCCAACATGATGGCCGAGGGAGTCGTTGATATTTTTGAAGCGATCGAGATCAAGCATGAGCACGGCTACGTGCTTACGGTTGCGATGGGCCAGCGCGATCGCCTGGCCGATGCGGTCCTCCAGAAGGGCGCGGTTGGGCAATCCGGTCAGCGCATCGTGGAGAGCCATGTGGCGGAGCCGCGCTTCCGCAAGCTTGCGGTCCGTGATGTTATGGGCGATGCCCATGGTGCCGATGATCAGCCCGCGCCGATCTCGCAAAGGCACCTTCGTGGTAAGCACCCAGCTCTCGCGGCCGTCCGGCCAAGTCTCTTTTTCCTCGATGCCGACCATGGGCCTGCCGGTGCGGATAATCTCCTGCTCATCGGCATAGGCAAGATCGGCGTGCTCCGACGAGAAAATGTCAGAGTCAGATTTGCTGATTGCCTGCGATGGATCGGACAACCCGCAATAATTGGCCATTGCACGGCTGATGCGGATAAACCGGCTCTCACGGTTCTTAAAGAACACGTTGTCCGGAATGTGTTCAAGGAAAGCTCCCAACAGGTCGCGGTCGATCTGGAATTGATGATCCAAACCCGACTTGAGGACGAGCAGAGTTATCACAATCGGCGTGAGGATGACGATCCCCGCAATACCGAAGATCGCGACGCCGACGGCGTGGAATCCGCCTGCGCGCGGCGCAAAAATTGGCGCGAACATTAGGGTGATCATACCGCCCAACAATGCGGCGGAAAGAGCGATCGCGACACCAGGAACGCGCAGAGTGGGCACTTGGTTTTTCATCAGACACCTATCCCCTCTTGCGTATGCAAAACCTTCTAAGAGGATTTTTCGGCAATTAGATCAATAAGTTAAAGAGCTCCCAGGAACACCTAAGCGATAGGGTGTATAACACTTTAGTTGCAGCAGCGCGGATGATGTGCGGCCATAGGGATGTTCCGCAGGAGCAGATCCGCTCGTTCCAGGCAGCCCGAAGGCGGTCGAAGCCTCACGTGCTCGCCATGTATGCTTACCCCATGAACAAGGGCGTCTCCGCTACACCGGCAATCACGAATCAGCTTGAATATGCGGCTTCCGCGTACCTGCGCTCGGCGCGGCATCAGCCGGTGCAGTGGCGATCGTGGAGCGAGGCCGCATTTGCAGTCGCGCAAGCGGAGGATAAGCCGGTTTTACTCGATATCGGCGCGGTCTGGTGCCACTGGTGCCACGTGATGGACCGCGAATCCTACGAGGATGCGGAGATCGCCGCGCTGATCAACCGGCACTTCGTTGCCGTCAAAGTGGATCGAGACGAGCGCCCGGACGTGGATGCACGTTACCAGGCCGCGGTCTCGGCAATCAGCGGGCAGGGAGGATGGCCGCTGACAGCCTTTCTGACTCCGGACGGGCGGCCGTACTTTGGGGGCACTTATTTTCCCCGCGATGACCGCTATGGACGCCCAGGCTTCGGCCGCATTCTGCTTGCCATGGCGCAGGTCTGGCGCGAGCGCCGCGATGAAGCGCTTGAGACCGCATCGAGCGTAATGGCCGCGATCGAACACAATGAGAGCTTCTCCGGCCGCGGCGCTGGCGCAGAGGCGCTTACGCTCTCACTGGCGGATAAGATCGCTGCCTCTGCGATTGCGCAGTTCGACCCTCGCAACGGCGGCTTTGGCTCGCAACCCAAGTTTCCGCATCCCGCAGCGCTCGATCTGTTACTCGAAGTTGCCGTGAACCGCAACAACGGGCAGGCTCGCGCCGCGTTCACAACGACGCTCGAAAAGATGGCGCATGGCGGCGTCTACGACCAGCTTGCGGGAGGGTTTCATCGCTACTCTGTCGATGAGCGCTGGGTGGTGCCGCACTTCGAGAAGATGCTCTATGACAATACGGAGCTGCTGCGCAATTACGTGCACGGTTACCAGAGCTTCGTCCGCGAGGACTTTCTCGCAACCGCGCGCGAGATCGTCGCATGGCTCGATTCCACGATGACCGACCGCGAGCGGGGCGGTTTCT
Organism: Acidobacteriaceae bacterium; assembly: GCA_030037705.1. GTDB lineage: Bacteria > Acidobacteriota > Terriglobia > Terriglobales > Acidobacteriaceae > Telmatobacter. The sequence continues at coordinate 14,157 of JASHQE010000079.1, forward strand.
ATGCCTCGCAGGATGCCGACGTTGGATTGGAGGATGACGGCGACTACTTCACGTGGACGCTCGACGAGGCGCGCGCGGCGCTTGAAGGGGAAGAGCTTGATTGGGCCGCTCAGTATTACGATATCGGCGAGCTGGGCGACATGCACCATAACCCGGCTAAGAACGTATTGCATATCCAGCAGTCGCTGGCCGAACTCGCGGCGAAATCCGGCAGGGACACGGACGCGCTGCGCACAACGCTCAACTCGGCCCGCGGCAAGCTGATGGCTGTGCGCTCCCGGCGGCCGGCGCCGTTTATCGATCGGACCCTTTACACCGGCTGGAATGCCATGGCGGTTACCGCCTATTTCGAAGCAGCGCACGTGTTGCGTATGGATTCAGCAAAAGAATTTGCTCTGCGCACGCTCGACCGGCTCCTTGCAGAAGCATGGGACGGCGAGTCGACGCTCAATCACGTGATGGCGTACCCGGATGGCGCCGCGCCTGCGGAGAAAGCCCCCGGCACATTGGAGGACTACGCTTTTACGGCTCACGCTTGCACGGACGCGTGGCTGGCCAATGGCGAGATGAAGTACTATCGCGCAGCGGTGAAGCTGGCCGACGCGATGATTGCGCGCTTCTACGATCGCGTGGGCGACGCATTCTTTGATGCTGCCGCTCCACCCGAGGGAACAGCACCGCTGGGCGCACTCGCCGCGCGCCGCAAGCCGCTTCAGGATGCGCCCACGCCGGCCGGAAATCCCACGGCTGCGTCGGCCCTCCTTCGCCTCGAAACTCTAAGCGGACGCAGCGAGTACCGCGCGATCGCCGAGGATACGCTGGCCTCTTTCGCGGGCATTGTCGAGCACTTCGGCTTGTACGCGGGCAGCTACGGCTTGGCGCTGGAGCGGCTGTTGCTCGATCCGGTGCAGGTGACGATTGTGGGTTCGGGCGCAGCCGCTGACCAGTTGGAGGCCACGGCTGTTGCCGGATTCGCAGTGAATAAGACTGTGATGCACATTACGCCCTCCCACCTGGTTCCCGGAGGAGTCCCGGAAGCGCTGGCGGAGACGGTTCTTCAGCTTCCCGCTCCGGCAGCCGGAGCCTGGGCGCTCGTATGCAAGGGTCGCACCTGCCTGCCGCCGATAACCAGTTCCGACGAGTTGTTGCAAGCGCTCACCTCAGCCTGAATGGCGGGCTCCCGCGGAAAGCCGTTTCATTCTCCCGAAAACGGGTTCGTCTCCTGCGGCTTGAGCGTGGTTGGATCGGGTGGACGCACTTCGGCACTCGCGGAATGTTGGGATGAACCCGCAGCGTCTGCGCCGCCAGATACCCCATAGACACGGAGCGGATCGCCGGGTAACAGGTGGTTTTCTTCGAGCGCGAGCCGCACGCGCCGCTGGAACTCGCGCATCGGGCCGTACTGCTTGGTGGGCAGCGTCTTAAACAGCACGGGGAAAATGAGCTGCGACCCTTTGAGCGAGTCGACACCGAGAATCTGCGGATCGCCGATGAAAAGGTTCTTGAACTCCTCGCTGTTCCGCACGTCCATGGCAATCTGCTTAAGCAGCTCCATCACCTGGTCTGGATTTGCGGAAAAATCCACGTTCACGTTGATGGTCGCCACGGAGTAATCCACGCTGAGGTTGGCTACGGTCGTAATCTGCGAGTTGGGAATCACGTAAAGCGTGCCATCCCCGTCGCGGACCGTGGTTTTGCGCAGGGTCATGGCCTCCACGGTGCCGGCGAGCCCGGCCAGTTTCACGGTATCACCTACATTGAACTGTCCCTCTACGAGGATAAGGATGCCGTTGAACATATCCTTGACAATGGTCTGGGCGGCCAGGCCGATGGCCACACCGGCCACGCCAGCCGAAGCCAGAAGCGGGGCGAGGTTAACCCCCAGGGCAGCCAGAAACTGCATCCCGGCAATGGCGCCAATCACGGCCAACCCGGTGGCGCGGATGACGCTGGCGAGTGTCTTCACCTCCGCGATCCGTCCCCGCCCAGCCGCATGGCGCTCCGCCACGCGAACCATCCGGCCCGTGACGATGCGCAGCAACTTATTCAGGAAAAAAGCGATCGCGAAAATTACGATCAGATGGGGCAGCTTGGTATGGACGAATTCCTGGCTGTCGGCGATCCATTCATCCAGCACTTTGCCCATAAACCGGCCTTCGGCAAAGATGCCGTAGCGCACCGCAATGCAAAATTCTGCTGCCAATCGCGAAGGAAACATGTCAAATTCTCCCGTTTTTAGACTAGACTGTGCCCATGAGGGGTTGGAGATCCTTGGCCCCATTCCCAGCACGCAGCTTGAAACCCTGAGGTCGCCCATGATTGTCAGGCGCATCGGCGGAAGATTCCCGGCAGGCCGGCTCTGGTCCGGAGGGATGTGGCTCGGGGTTCTCTCTGTTCTTCTTGCGTCTGCCGCTGCCGGTATTGGGCTGCGCCATGTATATGCGCAGTCGGAACAGTCTACTCCGGCCGCGGATACACCTTCCAATGCCGCACCGAGCGACAATCCTGCGCCTGTCACCACCCCGGCAAATCCGCCATCCAGCCAGGCCGTTCCCGCGCCTGCAACTCCGGCTAGACCCATAACCAATTCTCCGGAGGAGTTGCGCAAGCGGGAGGTTGCCAACGAATGCGCGAATTTGCTCAAACTGGCGACAGATCTGAAGACTGAGATCGATAAAACCACCAAGGACGAGCTGTCGCTCACAGTGGTTCGCAAGGCTGACGAGATCGAGCAGCTTGCCCACAAGGTACGGAGCGGCACGCGATTGACCGCAGGTAAGGATTGAGGCACAGCAACATGAGCGCGAGCGGCAACTTCGCGGCGATGAATCCGGCGGATGGACTCTTGCGCCGTCGCGCGTTTCGCGTGCTGGTGCTGGCAATCTTGCTCTCTGCCCCGGCGGGCGGCACTTTTTCGCAGCAGAGCCCGGGCATGAGCAGTCAATTTCCAAGCAGTCCGCGCGGCGTCATCCCTCCTCAGGATTCTAACCAGGCTTCTTCGTTGAATGATCAATACGGTAATTCCGTCGAGGTCGAGAAACGCCTGCGCATGATCAATGTGGAACGCCAGAAATCGATGGTCGCCGATACCGACAAGTTGCTGAAATTAGCGCAGGAGTTGAACGATGAGATCGCCAAGATAAACTCCGGCGATCTTTCTCCGGCGCAGCTTCGCAAAGTAGCAGAAATTGAGAAGCTGGCGCACAACGTACGCGACAAGATGGTCATGTCGGTCCGCGGACCGCAGTTCAACGGGCCTCAACTCAATTTAGATGCTCCCTCTCCGTATTTTGCGTCTCCCACCCACTGAAGATCACGCCAATCGATATCCACACCGGGTAACGAGGTTCATGCCTAGAACCCATCTCATAAATGTCTGCAGAAGATGAGCAGGCATGCGAGGTGGACGAAGCCGAGGAAGTTTTCGATTCGGTGCTCCCATCGGGTAACCAGGCGGCGGTAGTTGTGCAGCCACGCGAAGAGCCGCTCGACCTTCCAGCGCCGGCGGTAGCGGCGCAGGGATCTGCCATCCTGGGTTTTGCGCTTGCGGTTGGAGCGGTGAGGCGCAATCATTTCTACGCCGCAGCTGCTCAGCTTCTCATCCAGCGCGTCGGCGTCATACGCCTTGTCGCCAATCAACCTTGCCGGCAGCTGGTCGAGGAAGCATTCGACCAGAACAGCTTCCACAAGGCGGCACTCGGCAGGCGAAGCGCTTTCGACAGATACGGCGAGAGGAAGACCGTCACCAGAGGCGACAGCGACGATCTTGGTGCCTTTGCCGCGCCGGGTTGGGCCGACCGCCAAGCCCCCTTTTTGGCGCTCGCGAAGGTAGCATCCACGAATGCCTCATCCAGATTGAGCTTGCCGCGCTCATGCAGATGGCGGGCTAGAAGTCGAAGCACTTCAACCAGCTTGCCCTCACGCACCCACTGCTGAAAGCGCCGGTGGCAGGTTTGGTAAGGCGGATACTTGGCTGGCAACTCGGACCAGTGTGCTCCAGTGCCCAGCACCCAGAACACACCATGCAGCACCGCCCGCGTATCGTGCCACGGACGACCGCGGTTGTCCGCGCGGCGAACCGGGCGCAGCACAGGCTCCACCAATTCCCACTGTTCCTCTGTCAATTCCCAACGACCCGCCATCGACGACTGCGGACACAACCGGAGCAACTCTAGTCTCGCAGAAATCAGACCCTTAAATGTTTATGAGATGGGTTCTAGTGTCCTG
>JASHQE010000080.1 GCA_030037705.1 Acidobacteriaceae bacterium
AACGGCTCGATCAAAGCGCTCAGCTCGGCCCACGGCACCACCTGCTCCATCGCCGAAAGAAACTCCGCTCGACGCGTTGGCTTGCTATAACGCTCGAATCCCTTCGCTAAGGCCAAACTCCACTGATGCATCCATGCACCCCTGATCTCAATCTAACTACACTCCACACCACCAGAAAGAACTTAATCAGAGGCTCCCTAGGGCCAAAAACAGCCAAAACGGCGTGTGTGCGTTCTAACTATTTGGCGGCGTAGTCTGCATTGGGATGCTTCGCTCCGAGGGCGAATATTAACGCTTGCGGCACCTCTCTCACCTGGGCCATTGACGCTCTTCAGGGCGTGCAGCAGACTGGAGGCAAGTTGTTGCAAACACGTTTCAAAGAGAGTCTACGACCATGAGCGCATATCCTCCACCGCCGCCTGGCCCGGGAAGTTTCGGACGGCGCATCGAAGAGGCGATCGAGTTAATTGAGATGGAGTTGCGTCACGCCGTGGCATACGTAAACGACGCCGTGATCCCACAGGTGCGCCGCGAATCGATCTCGGCCATGCGGACTCTCTCCGACACGCTCCGCAATCTCGCTGACAGGATGGATCGAAGCTCTGCCACAGCGGATTCAGGCGCATCCCAGCACCCCGGAAAGGATCCGCGAAGTTGAGCGCGGCTGGGGCTTATTGGAAGGGGATTGCGCGCTGGCTCTGCGCGGCCGGGCTCACGGCAGCAATGCTCGGCGCGAACGGGTGCGGGCACCGGCAACAGGTGCAGACTCCGCCGCAGGCGCTGCCACCACCGCCGCAGCAAGTGTATGTTCCACCAGAGACGCAGCCTTCCGTGCCTGCCATGCGGATTCCGCCGACACCTGCGCCTTCGGGCGGCGTGACTGCGGAAGACCTGGATTACATCGCAACGCACCGGCCCATTCTCACGCAGGAGGGCTATGCCACTTGGTATACCGCACCGTATAAGGGCCGGCGTTCAGCGAATGGGCAGGTCTTCGACGACTTCGCCATGACGGCTGCGCACCGCACCCTGCCGATGGGTGCGGTGATTCAGGTGACGAATCTCGAAACCGGCCAGTCCGCGGCGATGCGCATTACCGACCGTGGCCCATTTGTCGAGGACCGGATTCTGGATATGACCATCGCTTCGGCCAAAGCCACCGGCGTGTATCGCGCCGGATTGGCGCGCGTGCGCATCGACGTGTACGAGACGCCGAAGTCGATCAACACCGGCGGCCGCTGGTGCGTGCAGATCGGCGCATTCCACTCCGAGAGCGCGGCCCTCAAGCTGAAAGAGGAATTGCTGCGCCGGTACGCCGATGCGAATGTGATCGAGTTTCCGGGAGAAAAGAGCTACTGGGTGCGCATACGGCCGGAAGGCGATGATCGCCGCACGGCCGAGTACATTGCGCAACATGTGCAGCCCAGCGAGGGTGAAGCGTATCTGACGCGGCTGGATTGAGTGGCTGGCCAGTTCGCAAGTCAGCAAGTCAGCCTGGATGAGGTCACCTGTGAAGTTTCAAGAGGTTATCCATTCGATCGGGACCGGAGAAGCCGGGTGCCTCAGAGCCTGCCCTGAGCGTAGTCGAAGGGCAGGCTCTGGGGCACCCATCATCGTGCTCTACCCATCACCGCCCAAACCTGGACCACCCGCTCCATTGTGCTGGTGCTCGTAGTGCAGCACCATCTGCTCCAGGCACTGGAGCAGCAGCGCCACAGCCGCGGTCAGGGACGGATTCTCCAGCAGCAGGAGGCCAAAGCTCCAGCCGCATGCGCATCCGATCCGCAAGCAACCGCGCGGCTCATCCGCGACCGAGAAGGCCTCCGTGTCGAAGAATGCGTTCACCGAATTCGCGAAACGCAGGCACGCGTACCCGATTGGTTCGGCGAGTGGGTTCCGGTCCACAAAGAGACACCGGATCATCGCATCGAGATGACGCTCGGCACGGACTTCGATTTGGTCATTCATGAATCTCCCTTCTTGATGGCGCTCCTCCATGAGAGACAGAGGGCACCCGACATGTCGGTAACTGCCCGTTGGCCAATTACCGACAGTAATAGACGATAAAAATCGAAATGGCTAAGCGCAGGCAAATTCAACCTCAAAAGGGAATTGAACGAGCGTTTGGAGATGAGATGCGTAAGGCCAGATTGAAAAAGGGTATCTCGCAGATGAAATTATATAAGGCAACAGGTCTAGACCGCACATTCATCAGCGATTTGGAACGCGGCATACAAGCTCCTAGCATCAGAACGGTCTTTCGCGCCGCTCGGGGAATCGGAATCGAACCCGAATCTCTCATCGAAAAAACCAAAAACTCGCGATTCTTCGTCTTTCCAGAGGACTGAGCCGGGTGCCCCAGGTCTCGCTTCTGAGACCTGGGAAAGCACAGTCCTCAATGCTTCCGCTCTTTTAAGGTAGGCTGATTCGCATTTTGCTTTCCCAGGTCTGAAAATCCAGACCTGGGGCACCCATCATCGTGCTCTACCCATCACCGCCCAAACCTGGACCACCCGCTCCATTGTGCTGGTGCTCGTAGTGCAGCACCATCTGCTCCAGGCACTGGAGCAGCAGCGCCACAGCCGCGGTCAGGGATGGATTCTCCTGCAGCAGGAGGCCAAAGCTCCAGCCGCATGCGCATCCGATCCGCAAGCAATCGCGCGGCTCGTCCGCGACCGAAAAGGCCTCCGTGTCGAAGAATGCGTTCACCGAATTCGCGAAACGCAGGCACGCGTATCCGATTGGTTCGGCGAGTGGGTTCCGGTCCACAAAGAGACACCGGATCATCGCATCGAGATGACGCTCGGCACGGACTTCGATTTGGTCATTCATGGCTCTCCCTAACGATTTGGAACGTGGCATATGAACTCCGAGCATCAGAACGGTCTTTCGCGTGCAACTAGAAGCAGACGGTAGTATTTGCGTAGCTTTTTGGCATCGCCTGCATCTAGCCAACGCTGAATCCGCGCCTTGATGTCCTCAGACGTTTCCGTTAGCCCTTCGACAAACAAAAGATCGTCCACAGTAACATCCAGAGCGAGTGCCAATTTTGCAATCACATCGTAGGGAACGGTTTTAATACGGCCAGTTTCTACTCTGCTGATGTAGTTGTATGCTCGACCGATCTTCTCAGACAGTTGTTCCTGATTCAAACCTCTAGCATTGCGGAAAAGCACAAGGCGAGCCCGAAATTGTTTTCCGTCGAGAGGATGCAAACTCATGCAATTCCATCATGGAGAGTGCGCATTCATTATGTAAGGACATAACATGTACATTTTTGTTGACAATTTGTACTACTATGGCGGGGTGCCCTAGGTCTGTCTGCCGCGGCGGAAGACCTGGGAAAGCACGATTCTCAGTCAACCAATGAGCATCCCGGCTCGACAGTCTTACCAGAAGTTTGTGGTGTGAATCGAAGCCCGAACCGCAGATCCTTCGACTCCGTCCGCTGAGGCGGACTTCGTTCAGGATGACAGGGTTTAATTTGACATGTCATCCTGAGCGGAACAGGGCGCGGTTTATGCGCCCTGTGGAGTCGAAAGCCTGCCCTGAGCGTAGTCGAAGGGGATCTGCGGTTGTTTTTTTACACGGCTCGGTGCTTGTTATGATGCCGGGCGCCAATCTCAAGGCATCGCAACTTGGCATTTACTTCTTCAGCGGTTTCCGCGCAAAGTAATACAGCGAAAACGCCAGCGCGGCGAAGGCCAGCACCGAGACGTAGTTGTTATCGAGAAACGTGTGCGGAAAATTGAGAATATCGCCCTTGTCTGTGAGGTTCTCGTAGGCTTTGAGAGCCACGCCGATCAGGCCCATCACGCCGCCCGCCGCAATGAGTCCCGAGGCAAAGAGCGAGCCTGACGAGATCTCGGTATCCGCGTCAGCCGTATCTTCGTTCGCCTTTTTCGCCGCCTGGTCGACGAACCAGCGCACTACGCCGCCGCAGAAGATGGCCAGCGTGGTGCCGATGGAAAGATACGCACCCACCGCAAACGGCAGCGAGCGGATGCCGAGCAGTTCCACGGCGATGACCAGAAAGACGCCGATCATCACCAGTCCCCAGGCCAGCTTGCGCGTAAGAATGCCGTTGATGACCGTGGCCATCAGCCGCGCCTGGGGCGCTGCGGCCTTCTCGCTGCCGATGCCCTGAATCCACTGCACCTCGATGCGTCCCGTTGCGGGCGAGTAAAGATACTTGCCGTCGGCCAGCTCCGGCGAGCCCAGCGCGTTCAGCACAATATACTCGCTCTTGTGGTGCAGCGAGGTCGTCTTGTCCGCGGCCTCCACCTGGAACTGTTCAGGCAGATGCTTCACGTCATTCTGGATCGCAACGCCCGGGTGCGGTGCGGAGAGATTCCAAGGCTGCGGCGCCGCGCGAAAGACTTCGAGGCCCGTGTTCATCAGGTTCAGCGTGAAGCCGATGACCAGAGTCGAGACAACCACCCCGATCATGAGCGCGACCTGCTGTTTCCAAGGCGTAGAGCCGATCAGGTAGCCGGTCTTCAGATCCTGCGAGGTGTCGCCCGAGTTCGAGGCCGCGATGCAGACCACGCCGCCGATGGTGATAGCCAGGGCGCCGAAGGCAGGAGCGGTCCAGCCCTGCACCAGGAAGATGGCCGCCGTGGCCATAAGCGTGGCGATCGTCATGCCGGAGACCGGGCTGGCCGAGCTGCCCACCAGGCCCACGATGCGCGAGCTCACGGTCACAAACAGGAATCCGAAGACCACCACCAGCAGCGATGCGGCGAGATTTGCGCCCCAGCCTACAAACGCTCCAGGCACGGGCTTGAATTCAAGGAAGACGAACATGAGCGCGACCACCAGCAGCGATCCAAGCACGACCACGCGCATTGATAAGTCATCCTCTGTCCGGATCGGCTTTTTCGCGCCGCCCACGCCGGGCTGCATCTTGCGAAAGCCCGCGGTCAACGCACTGACGATCGTGGGCATGGTCTTGAGCAGCGTAATCAGCCCCGCCGCGGCCACTGCGCCCGCGCCCATCGGACGAATATATGTGGACCAGAGCTGGCTGGGGCCCATCTGCGCAATCGGAACCGTGCCGGGATAGATGGGATGCGGAATCTCCTTGCCGAAGAAATAAATCAGCGGCATCAGCACCAGCCAGGAAAGCGCCCCTCCAGAGAAGATGATGCCTGCCACGCGCGGGCCAATGATGTAGCCCACACCCAGGTACTCGGGCGTGGCGTCGGCCTTGATCGAGGCTCCCTTCAAAATATGTTGCGGACCAAAATCGGGCTGGAACTCCGGCGTGCCCGGCCATGCCTTGAAGAGGTTCTCATTCTGAAAGAGCGTGTAGAGGCCGCCGAGTCCGAGGCCCAGAAAGACGCGGCTGGCGAGCGACCCTCCGCGCTCGCCCGCTATCAGCACATCGGCGCAGGCGGTTCCCTCCGGGTAAGGAAGATTGCCGTGCTCTTCGACGATAAGCTGCCGGCGCAGCGGAATCATGAACAGCACGCCGAGCCATCCGCCGATGAGGGCGAGCATGAAGATGCGCGAGTATTCGAGATCGAAGCCAAGAAACACCAGCGCCGGCAGCGTGAAGATGACGCCCGAAGCAATCGACTGGCCGGCGTTGCCCGTAGTCTGCACAATGTTGTTTTCGAGAATCGAGGCACGGCCAAAGGCGCGCAGAATGCTGATGGAGAGCACCGCGATGGGAATCGATGCGGCCACGGTCAGGCCGGCGCGCAAGCCCACATAGACCGTGACCGCGCCGAAGATGAGTCCGAAAAAGCAACCAAGCAGCAGCGCGCGCAGCGTCAGTTCCGGGCGCGTCTCGCCGGGCGGGACAAACGGCTGAAAATTGAGGGGCTGAAAGTCGGGCACAGGGATCCTCCAGAGGATGAAGTGCAGATTGTAAGCGATCCTGAAGGCCGAGTTTACCAGCGGCGGATAGGAGAAGAACAGCGCTAGAGCTGATTGCATAAACCGGTTTTATAACCGGGAAGGCTGTTCTTCGTTCCTCAGGATGTTTCTGTAACCAGCTTGAGGGCCGGAGCCTTTTTGCGAAATCGCCCTCGAACGCGTAGCGTAGTGAACAAACGGAGAAGCCATGGCTAATTCTGCCCTTGCATCGATCCCCGGCGTTGCCGCATCCGGCATGGCCGCGACGCCCTCGAAGCGGCTGCTCTCGCTCGACATTCTGCGCGGGGTCACCATCGCCTTCATGATCATGGTGAACAACAACGGCGGACCGCACGCCTGGGCCGAGATGCACCACGCAGCATGGAACGGCTTCACGGCCACCGATCTCGTCTTTCCCACATTTCTCTTCGTGGTCGGCGTCTCGATCGTTTTCTCTGTCGAAGCGCGGCGCGCGCGCGGCGGGACGCGCGCGCAGCTTGCCCGGCACACCGTACGCCGCGCCGTGATCCTCTTCGCCTTCGGCATCATCGTCAACGGTTTTCCATATTTTCATCTCGCGCATCTGCGCTTCTATGGTGTCCTGCAGCGCATCGCCATCTGCTATCTGATCGTGGAACTGTTTTATCTCTGGGACCGTCGTGTGAACACGAAGGTTGCTGCGCTCGTGATTGCGCTGCTTGGCTATTGGGTGCTCGTATGCTTCATTCCCGTGCCCGGCGCCGGCATCCCTGGCCACGATGTGTCACTCCTCGACAAAAACCAGAACATCGTTGCCTGGACCGACCGTCACCTGATGCCCGGCCATCTCTATGAGGACTATCCTGCGCACGATGCGCGCGACCCCGAAGGTCTGCTCAGCGATATTCCCGCCGTGGGCACTACGCTTTTCGGTCTGCTTGCAGGGCTCTGGCTGCGCAGCCAAAAGACGCTGAAGCGAAAAGCGGCCGGTTTGGCCGCTGGCGCAGTTGCCAGTCTCGCGCTCGGGTATTTCTGGTCCATCTGGTTCCCGCTCAACAAGAAGATGTGGACCAGCTCCTACGTGCTGGTCGCTGCCGGATGGTCGCTCTTTATCTTCGCACTCATTTACTGGGTTGTGGAAGTGCGCGGCAGCGCGAAAAATAGTGTGGGCAAGGGATTGGCGTGGCCGTGGCTGGTCTTCGGATCCAACGCCATCGCCGCCTACATGATCAGCGAACTGCTGCCCGGCGCGCTTGACTTGATCCGTTTCCAGTCCGACGGGGGGGCATCCAATCCGCTCTGGTACCTGCACCAGCATCTCGCGGCGCTGATCTCCGATCCCGGCTGGGCCGCATTCGCCTACTCGGTCTCCTTCACAGCCATCTGCTTTGTTCCGGTTTGGGTGCTGTACCGGAAGAAGATCTTTCTGAAGGTATGAGGATGAAGTCGGTCGCATCCGCTCAGGCTCGGCAACCAATCGTTTTATTCGGTCGACTTCCGCAGATAAGACGAAAGCCTGTCCATCAACCAGTCGATCGCTGCGTCCTGCGCTTCGATTTCGATCTCAAATCCCGCTGCCTTAAGCGGACAGGATTCGGCTAACGCTGCGGCGAATTTCCCCAGGCGCACCTGATCTTTTTCCGTGGTGATGAAAGCGGCAGCGCCTGCGTTGCGCGCCGCCTTGCGCAAACGGTCGAGATCGCGTTGAGTGTAGCGGTGGTGGTCCGGGAAGGCGATGCACTCGGCCGGGCGCAGGCCGGCGCTTCGCAATCCTTCAAAAAACTGCTCCGGCCGCGCGATGCCGCAGAAGGCGATGACCGGCCCGTCGATGGGAGGCACATCCATTGCGCGCTTGAGGCCCCAGATCGGGCCTTGCCATCTTTCCCGGTTTCGCAAAACATCTTCGAACCCCGGCATTTTTTGTGCAGGAATTGCAAGAATATCCGCGCGGCGCATTGCCGAAAGCGGCTCCCGCAGATTGCCCGCCGGAAGCAATCTCTGGTTGAGATCGTCCGATCCCACCAACAGAATGTCGAGAGCGCGATCAAGCTGCCGATGCTGAAAGCCATCATCCAGCAGATGCACGCCGGCAGGCGAATCTGCGGGCCTATCGCGCTCAGCAAGCAGTCCAGCTTCATAGCGCCGCGCGGCTACGTACACGGGCGCGCCCGTTGCCCGCGCAATCAGGATCGGCTCGTCGCCGAACTCCTCTGCGCTTCCATCCGGATCGACACGCGCTGCGCCTGAACTGCTGCGCCCGTATCCCCGCGAAAGCACGTCGACAGGCACTCCGCGTTGCGCGAGCGCCTTGGCCAGCGCAATCGTCAGCGGCGTCTTTCCCGCGCCACCGGTTGAGAGATTGCCAACACTCATCACCGGCCAGCGCAGCTTGCTCACCGGCTCCAGACCTGTGCGCAACCTGAACTCGCGCAGAGCCAACCCCAGCCGGTAGAGCGGCACAAGTGGCGCAAGCAGCGGCGCGAGCGCCGGTGGCATCATCGGCCGTCTCATCATCGACCGCCTCATCGGGCGCGGTTCTCGATCAGCGCGCGCAAGGCCGTAAGGCAGCGGTCCGTCGCGCCCGCCTGCCGGTCGAAGACCTCTTTGGCGCGCAGGCCGGTTCCGGCTGCTTTCGAGTGATTCCCGGCAAGATCGATCACCGTCGCGGCCAGCTCTTCTCTGCGAGTAATGCAGATGGCATTGTGTGCGCGCAGGTCCTCCGTTATGGTGCGGAAATTGCTGTAGTGCGGCCCCATGACAATCGGCACGCCAAACTGTGCCGGCTCCAGCGGATTGTGCCCGCCCGCCGGAACCAGACTCCCACCCACAAAGGCCACGCTGGCCAGCGAATATACCGAGGCCAGCTCGCCAATGCTGTCGAGCAAGACGATCTCACCGCTCTTCAACGGCTCCAGCACATAGACCGGCTTGGCTGGCCAGTCCGAGCGCCGTACCCACGGAAATCCCGACCTGGCCAACAATGCTGCGACTGCACTGAACCGCTCCGGATGGCGCGGCGCGAGCACCATAGCAAACTGCGGATCGCGGGCAAGTAGCTGCGGCCATGCTTCGAGCAGCGCCTCTTCCTCGCCGTCGAGCGTGCTGCCAGCCACAAGCAGCCGCCGATCGATGGAGAGCATCTTCAGCAATTTCGTGATGTCTGTCTCTTCTGCAATCCGCACATCAAATTTCAGGTTCCCGGCCACTGCAACCCGATCCGGCGCGCAGCCCAGGGCCAGCAACCGTTCTGCGTCCACCTCGCTCTGGGCCAGCACCGCGCTCAATTGTCCCAGCAGCGGTTTCCATAAGGGCTTCAGCATTTGATAGCGCGGCCAGGACCGGTCAGAGATGCGCGCATTCACCACCGCGACGGGAATGTTACGGTGAAAACAGCCGCTCAACAGATTGGGCCAGAACTCGGTCTCGGCCAGGATCAGCATCCGCGGCTGGAGTCTGTGGAGGTAGGAATGCACCGCCCAGGGCAGATCGAGCGGGCAATAGAAGACCCGGCTTGCCCCGAACCGTTCCCTCGCCAGCGCCTGCCCGGTGTTGGTCGTGGTAGAAACCAACAGCCGATGGCGGGCAAAGGCCCAGTCCAGCTCGCTCACCAGCCGGCTTACAGCCAGCACCTCGCCCACAGAAACGGCATGGAGCCAGATCACCGGATCGCTGCCATGGGAGCGTATCCTGGCCAGCACGGCCGGAACCTCGCCCAGCCGTTCCTTAAGACCTTCGCGGTATTTGTGGGTGGTCATCATCCGCCAGAGCCACCATGGCGCGCTCGCGATCAACGCCGTCAGGAGCGCCAGATTATAGAAAATGAGAGTCATCTATGGCCCAAAATTGTATTCCGGATGTCTAACTTTAAAGATGATACAGTCGAGCACCATGAGAGCTACGCGGTCCATTTCATCCATTCTCCTCGGGCTGGCCCTGCCGCTGATGGCCGCTGACCATACGCCGCCTCCCGTGCAACCAGCTACCTCCTTTGCCGCCGTCGAAGTGCACGACAAGGAACAGGTCGCCATTGCCGCCGAACCCTACGATACCAAAGAAAAGGAATCGATTTTTCGTGTCGATTACCTGGCGCATGGGGTCATTCCAGTCCGGCTCATCGTCACCAATCTGGGTGACCGGCCCATCTCCCTGCGCGACGCGCGCATCCTCTTCGAGACTGCAGACGGCGACCGTATTCAGGCCGCCGAGCCTGAGGACGTAGAGAGGTTGATGACGCGCAAGGAGCGTCAGGGAAGCAAGATTCCCATGCCCGGCCCCATCCCGCCGATCCATACGAAACCCAAGGCAAGCAACCAGGAGATCGAGCAGGACTTCGATACCTTCGAGTACCAGGCTTTAGTCGTGGAACCGCACACTACGCGCGCCGGCTTCCTGTTTTACAACGTTTCCGATCTTCCCCATCCGTTGCGTGGCGCCAAGCTGTATTTGAAGGAATTGCGGGACGCCGATGGCCAGGAGCTGTTCTACTTCGAGATTCCTTTCGACAAGTATCTCAAGTCCAAGTCCAGCCAGATGAATTGAGATTCATCCCATTAGAGCGGTGCTTGGCAGATCGAGAGTCTTCCGTTAAAAAAGATGTGTGCGCGGTTATCCATTACAAAGGGGAATCTTGTGTGCCTGGAAGACCTAATTACGGAATTGACGCGCCGGGCGTGATCCGCAATCTGATGATTGCCGGTGCAGCTTTTGTCGTCGTGGCCTTGGTTTTGCCGAAATTCACCGTTGCCCATTTAGAGCTGCAGCTTTTCCCTGGATTCCTGTATGCAGGCGGTAGCTGCTTTCTGGGCGGCATCCTGATGTTGCTCTACGCGAAGGTAGGCAAGTTCGGGCATCGCGACCGGATGCTGGCCAAAATCCCATGGACCGGCGTCGAGGTGGTGCTCGATGTGGGCACAGGGCGAGGGCTGCTGCTCATTGCAGCCGCGAAACGGCTCACCACCGGCCACGTGACGGGTATTGATATCTGGAACGCAGAAGATCTCTCCGGCAACGGACCGGAAGCGTTGCTCCAAAACATAGCCATGGAGGGCGTAGCGGAGAAAACAACGGTAAAGAGCGAGGACGCGCGCCAGATGAGCTTTGCTGACGCCTCGTTCGACGTGGTGCTGTCGAATCTATGCATCCACAACATCTATGATCGGCGAGGCCGCGAGAAGGCTTGCCTGGAGATCGCCCGCGTGCTCAAGCACGGAGGCTCGGCTGTGATCTCCGACTACAAGCACGTTCGAGACTACGCCAAAATATTCGCAAAAGCCGGATTGTCCGTGAATCTCCATTCGCCCGATTGGCTGAGGACCTATCCGCCGCTGCGCATTGTGGTTGCACGCAAGGCGGGGTGAGATCGCCGGCTACTCGTAATACGTCGCTGTCGTCGTGTCCGTTTCCCAGATGGTACAGTCCTTCACACGAACGCGGCCGGCAGTCATGCCGGCGAGCTGCTGGTTGGTCTGATCGTAAAAATACTTCGCGATGTTTTCCGCCGAAGGATTCAGTTCCGTAAACGGTTCGAGATCATTGAGCATCTGGTGATCGATCCGATCGATTACCGGACGCATCACCTGTTTCAGCAGTTTGAAATCCAGCAAAAGCCCGGCCTCATCCAGCACGGCTCCGGCCAGGGTCACACGAACCTTGTAGTTGTGGCCGTGCGGGTTCTCGCACTTGCCGCGATAGTTGCGGAGATAGTGGCCGGAAGAAAACTCGGCCTCCACAGTGACCTCGTACATGGGCGTCTGCTCAATCCTTCAGGGGAGCGGATTCCTTCTTCCATACGGCTCCCAGCTTCGATTTTACGGCTTTTTTGAAGGCTCTCCGCAGAGGGTGATTGCACAGGGAAGCATCGCCTCTTAATCCACCAGGATCTCCATCTCCAGCGGTTGCTGCGGCGCGCCGTACGCCAGGTAGTCCGCGATAATCCGCGCCAGTGCGATCGGAGCCACACTTTCAGTCGCCTGCGTGAGCCCGGCCAGCGGCCACCAGTGAAACCGGTCAACAGTTTGGGCTTCGACTGCATCGGAGATCCGCGGCTTAAAGCGAGGGATGGGCACGGCATAGTGCTCCTCGCGTTGGCATATGCGCTTTCCGGCCCAGGTAAACGTGTGTTGCCGCCGCCAAAGCAGCGGTCCCACCAGGAAGTCCTCGATCCCGAGTTCCTCCTTCAATTCCCGGCGCAGGCCGGCTTCCGCTGTTTCTCTCGGCTCCAGCCCTCCGCCAGGAAGAATCCAAAAGAAGTCGCCGCTCTCCGGCCGGCGAATCCGCATCAGTAAAACCTCGGCCTCGGAAGTGAGAAGGATAGCCCTCACCGCGTTTCGTTCCATGATCATGGTTCGCCTCGTCTTGTGCTTCCGGAGGTGTTGCTCCGATTTTTATCGGGTTGGGTAAAGCGAAGAGGAATGAACCGCCGGCTTACTCATCTCTCTCGCGCCGCCTCTTTCTTCGCGCCGCCTGCCGCGCCTCTTCGCTGCGCCGGTCAACCTGCTCAAAGAGATGTGTCATCACACCCACGAGCCCGGCGACCAATCCGCCAAGAAGGAAGATCAGCGCAATCGTGCGCCACAGCGAGCCATTCGCCGGCAGCCCTGGCTGAAAGCTCGAAGGCACCATGGCCATGCCTGCCGAAAGCAGCGCAATGAGCAGCAGGGTACCGGAAAGAAAATAGAAATTGCGGGACATGGAAGCGGAATAAGAGACCAAGGATCCTGATCGATTCTAGCGGAGCGGCATCAGCCCATGAGTTCCGCGAGTTCTGTGCTGTCGGTCAACTGCACGCCGGATCGCGCAAACTCGGCCTCGATCGCCTGCACCGATCCATCCAGGCCAATTGCCCGGCAGGCATCGCGCAGCACAATGGCATCGAAGCCCAATCGCCTCGCATCGAGCGCCGAGCAGCCCACGCAAAAATCGTAAGCCAGCCCGGCAAAAAACGCGCGTTTCAGACCGCGCGCTCGCAGATAGCCGGCCAGGCCCGTCGCCGTCGTGCGGTCATTCTCAAAAAATGCCGAATAGGAATCGATCTGCGGCCGGAAGCCCTTGCGCAGAAGCAGCTCGGCCTGCGGCAGCTTCAATGCGGGATGAAACTCCGCGCCTCGGCTGCTTTGCACGCAGTGCGCAGGCCACAGCGTCTGCACGCCATAAGGAAGTTCAATCGTCTCGAACGATTGCTTGCCGGGATAGGCGCTGGCGAAGGAAGCGTGGCTTGCCGGATGCCAGTCCTGTGTGAGCACAATGTGCTCGAAGCGGGGCGCGATGCGATGGATCGGCTCGATGACCTGATCGCCGTGCAGCACGGCCAGTGCGCCGCCCGGACAGAAGTCATTCTGCACGTCGACGACAATCAGAACGTCGTGCGCTTCGATTCGCATCCGACCTTAGATTACGCCAGAAGCACCTCGATGCCATGACCACGCAGCATCTCAACATGCGCAGGCGCCACATTCGCATCCGTG
>JASHQE010000081.1 GCA_030037705.1 Acidobacteriaceae bacterium
CGATCGGTGACAGCACTGCGCTTGAGATCGGAACCGGAGACTTTCATACCCAGGTTGAGCAGGATCTCGGCGATGCCGCTCATGCCGATGCCGCCGATACCGACAAAATGCGCGTGCTGCGAAGTGGCAAACATGAACGTGAAATTCCAATGTAACAGGAGAACAGTGGTCAGTGGTCAGTGGTCAGTGAACAGTGAACAGTGATCAATAGCCAGCGTTTCCGTATATGCAGCTCGTTCCCTGTTCACTGTTCCCTGTTCACTGTTCACTCGGAAGCGTGTACTCGAAATCATACGAATGCGCGCCCTTGTCGTTGTGGATGACGAACTCGCCGGCGATGCCCCTCCATTCTCCGGAGCCGGAGCCGGGTACGACGATGATCTGCATCCTGGGACCACTGGCGTCCATGGTGGCGAAGTGCTGCAACGCAAAGCTGCCGTGCCTGCCACTGAGTGTGCCGGTGACGAGTTCGATGGCCACGTAGCCGGCCATGCCTTGCTTGGGATCGCCGGCTGAAAACATCTCACCTTTACTGGTGGCCTCGAGATCACCATGAATCAGCTTATCGATCGAGAAGCGGCCGAGGCCTTCGGCAGGTGGCGGCGTGAGTGGACGAACATCGACGGTGAAGGTGCCGTGAGCGTGTTGCGGCATGAGGTCTCCTTTGGGCTGGCTTTCAGAATAGCGCGATGCGCAGAAATTGCATGGCCGCACGGGAAGACTGAGTCGCGATAAACACCAATTTTCGTGAAAGTTGTGGCACTTTATTTTGCGCGTGGAGCGCAACCTTCACCCGCGCCTGCTGTTCAATCAGGACAGAACCGGCAGGCCGAGGATGCAGCAAGATCCAAGCTTCCAAACGGCGGAAAGCCGGGGCGGTTCTCAAAAAGAACCGGCTAGGATGGAGGATTTATGGGCAGCGTGAAAAAGTGGATGCTTGCGGCAGCGTTGGCAGTTGGAACCTTGGGATTGGGTGCTTCTCAAGCCCAGGCAGCACGGATTGGAATCGGCGTTTATGTGGGTGGGCCCCGCGTGTATGTGCCACCCTGCCCAGGACCGGGATACGCTTGGGTTGCAGGCTACTATACCGGTGGCGTTTGGGTGCCGGGATTCTGGCGCGCGCCAATCGCACGGCCTGAAGTCATTGTCCGCGGCGGCTACGGCTGGCACGGACCGGTGTACGGACGTCCTTTCGCACCTGGACCTTTTCGCAGGTAGCCCTCCTTCTGCTGCCTGACTTCAAGCGGCCTCCGGGAAACCCCAGAGGCCGCATTTTTCTGCGCCTTTTTGCAGTTTGTAACGTCTCAAATGGTGTGATGAGGGGCGCGGACGAATCCGGTGAAATCCTGAACATGCGCGAAAGCCGCGGTAGAATGCGGGTGTTCTGTGATTCTTCCAATGAGCCGCAACTAATCATCCGGTTTGTTGTTAGATAGAGTAGTGAAGGCTGGTCGAAGGAAAGGGCCGGCGGTGCTGAAGCGGAGATCGGAAAATCTCCGGGTCCGGGTTCCGGGAAGTGGAAACGGCCAGCACAAGGAGGATGTCATGCGGTATATCCGCTTCGCTTTATTAGCAATGTTATTGGCTGTGCCGTTTGCAGCAACGGCGCATGCCCAGGTCGCGGTTGGAGTTGGCGTTGGTCCGGCGGTGGTTGCCGCTCCCGCATACTATGGTCCTCCGGCATGTGACTGGGGCTACTACCCTTATTACCCCTACGCCTGTGCGCCGTACGGCTATTACGGGCCTGATTGGTTCGTCGGCGGCGTCTTCATCGGCGCCGGCCCCTGGTATCACTGGGGCTGGGGTCGCGGTTGGGGCTGGGGCGGCTATGGTTATCGTGGGGGTTATGGCTACGGCTACCGCGGCGGCTACTATGGCGGTCGTGGGTATGTGGGCGGCTACCATGGATACGCCGGCGGCGTAGCTCGCGGTTATGCTGGCGGTGCAGCACACGGCTATGCCGGCGGTGGCGTAGCGCACGGATTCGCCGGCGGCGGCGGATTTCATGGTGGCGGTGGATTCCATGGCGGTGGCGGCGGTCACCGGTAATCTCAAGAGTGATGAAAAAGCCCGTTCTGCTTCGGCAGACGGGCTTTTTCTTTGAGCTCTCATTTACCTCTGCGCTATTGTTCTTCTTTCGCCAATGCGGCCAGCCGGTCGGCAATGCGCTCGGCTGCGCCGGGATGCGATTGCGCGCGGGCCGCTTCGGCCATCGATCTCAGCCGCTCCGGCGCGTTGAGCAGGTTGGCAAGAGTGTCGAGCAGCTTACCGGGAATATCGAGATCTGTTTCGAGCAGCATAGCGGCGGCGCCTGCGTTCGCCATCACTTCGGCATTGCGGCGCTGATGCTCGTCGGCTGCGGCGGCAAAGGGCACCAGCAGCGCGGGCTTGCCAGCAGCAGCCAGTTCGGCCACGCTGGAAGCTCCGCTGCGTGCCATAACAAGATGAGCCTGTGCAAAGTACGCCGGCATGTCATCAAGAAAAGGGCGCACCTGCCAGCGCGCGGGATCGGCGCCGCTGGCTTCGTAAGCCGCTTGCGTCGCATCGAAGTTTTTCGCACCGCTCTGGTGCAGGACCGTAAGCTCCGGGACGGCTTCGAGCAGCGGCCTGATGATCTGCGGCATGTGGATGTTGAAGATCCGTGCGCCTTGCGAGCCGCCGAAGATGAGCAGATGCGGCGCAGAACTCGCCGGCGGCTGCAACTTGAAAAACTCGGGCCGGACAGGGATGCCGGTGACTTCGGCATTGCGGAACCACTTTTCCGCCGCGACGAAGTTAATGGCCGCAGCCTGGACGCGCTTGCCAACCAGACGATTTGCGAGACCCGGCATCGCATTCGGCTCGACGACCATGGCGGGAATCTTGAGCTGGAGCGCAGCGGCCATGACCGGCCCGGAGGAGTATCCGCCGACGCTCAACACGGCGTCCGGCCTGAATTCGCGGATCAGTCGCCGGGCCGCGAAAAAACTGGTGGGCAGCTTCAGAACGGTCTTGATCTTGGTAGAAAGCGGCACGTTGTTCAGCGGACCGATCTCGATCAATTTCAAGGCGAAACCGGCGGCAGGCACCAGGCGGGATTCCAATCCGCGTGGCGTGCCGACGAAGAGAATCTCCGCGTGATGACGGGAGACGAGCTCGCGGGCAACAGCGAGGCCGGGAATGATGTGGCCGCCGGTGCCGCCGGCGGAGATAAGAATGCGGAGCTGCGCCAAGCTGTCGCCTCAGACTGGATATAAAGTGTTCATCGCGAGCGGGTCATTCGACTTTCTTGGTAATGTTCAGCAGAATGCCGATGCTAGCCAGAGTACAGAAGAGCGAGGTGCCACCCGACGAAATGAGCGGCAGAGGAATGCCCTTGGTGGGCACCAGCGAGAGCACTACGCTGATATTGAAGAAGGCCTGCAGCAGAATCGTGGTGGAGATGCCGAAGGCGACGAGGCGCGAAAAGGGATCCTGGGCGCGGAAGGCGGCACGCAGGCCACGGATGCCAAAGATCACGAAGAGCAACAGGATGGTCATGGCCCCGATGAAGCCGAGTTCCTCAGCGATGTTGGCGAAGATGAAATCGGTGGGCGCCTCGGGCAGATAGAAGAGCTTCTGCATGCCTTCCATGTAGCCGCGGCCGGTTAAGCCCCCGGTGCCGACGGCGATGAGCGACTGATTGATGTGGAAGCCCGCCCCCTGCGGATCGGCGTCAGGGTGCAGGAAGACCAGCATCCGCTGGCGCCGCCAGGAGACCATGAAAAGCAATGCAGCAAGGACCGGCAGCGCAGTGCAGACTGCGCCCAAGAGGTACTTCCATTCCATTCCGGCGAGGACCAGCATCATGGCCGTCACGCCGGCAAGAACCAGAGCCGTTCCAAGGTCCGGTTGTTTGACCACCAACGCCATAAAGACCAGCGGAATGAGGGCTGCGCGCAGAAGCGTGTTTTTCCAGTCGCGCATGGCATCGAGGCGAGAGTGCAGGAACCAGGCGAGAAACAGGACAAGCACCGGTTTGGCGATCTCGGAGGGTTGAAAAGTGAAGTGCCCGCCGAAGCGAATCCAGCGATGCGTATTGTGTGAGCCGGGAAAGAAGAAGACCGAAACGAGCAGCAGCGTAGTAACCGCAAGGGCCGGATAGATGAAACGCAGCGAGTTGTAGCGGCTGGCATCCACCTGCATGAGCAGGACAAGCGCGATCACGCCGGCGAGCGCCCACGCAGCCTGCCGGCCTACATCTGTGAATTCGGAATGATAGCGCTCCTGCGCCACCACGGCCGAAGCGGAAAAAACCATAGCCAAGCCAACCACTACCAGCAGCAGCGTGATGAAGAAGAGCCACTTGTCGACACCTACGCGTTTTGCCATACCTTGTTCCCTTGCCTCTGGATGACGAGTTGCTTGAAGACACGCCCACGGTGTTCGTAGCTTTCAAACTGGTCGAAGCTGGAGCAAGCCGGCGCAAGCAGCACCACCTCACCCGGATGAGCGGCCGAAGCGGCGGCATTGACAGCGCCATCGAGCGTTTCACAGGAGTGGATGGATACCACGCCCCGCAGTTGCGCCTCGATCTTGGCGGCTGCGGAGCCGATGGTGTACACCGCACGGACCCGCTCGCGCAGGAGCTGCGAGAGCACGGTGTAATCAGACCCCTTGTCTTTGCCGCCCAGAATCAGGTGAATCCCGGTGGAAAATGCGCCGAGAGCCTTGGCTGTAGCGTCGACGTTGGTGGCCTTCGAATCGTTGTAGAAATCAACGCCGTGCACCGTCGCGACGTATTCAAGGCGGTGTTCGACGGCCTGGAACTTCTCGATGGCGCGGGCGACGGCCTCGGCCGGAACGCCGGCGAGACGCGCGGCGCAAACGGCGGCCAGCACGTTCTCCACATTGTGTTCCCCTTTGAGGGGAATCTTGCCAAGCGGCATCACCTGCTCGACCTCCGCATCGGGAGCGGAGCGGTATACGACATAGCCGTTCTCGACCCAGGCGCCCTGCCGGACGCCGTGCTCCAGGGAAAACCAGTGGACATGGGCGACGGAGCGGGTGGCGGCTTCTGCGGCGCGGGCATTGTCGGCATTCAGCACCACGCAATCGTTGGGCTTCTGCGCCGCGAAGATGCGTTCTTTGGCTCGCGCGTAAGCCTCAAAACTGCCATGGCGGTCGAGGTGGTCGGGGGTAATGTTGAGGATGACGGCGATGGCGGGGCGGAACTGCACAGTCGTCTCAAGCTGGAAGCTCGAAACTTCGAGCACGGACCAGGTATCGTCCGTGCTGTCTTCAATCAGGCTTACGACCGGCACGCCAATGTTGCCGCCGACGAGAGTACGCAGGCCAGCCTCGCGGAGGATTTCGCCAGTGAGGGCGGTCGTGGTGGTCTTGCCATTGGAGCCGGTGATGGCCAAAATCTTTCCCTTGAGAAAACGGGAGGCCAGTTCCAGTTCGCCGATGATGGGCATGCCGAAGCTGCGCGCCTGCACCAGTTCCGGCGTATTCAACGGCACGCCGGGACTCACGACGATCAGATCCTGGCGGCGGAAGGTGAGCAGGCCGTGGCCGCCCGCTTCAACCATAATGCCTTCTTCGAGCAGGGCGGGAATGTCTTTGGCCAGCGCCTCGGCACTGCGCACATCGGAGACCGTAACCTGTGCCCCCTTGAGACGAAGGAAGAGCGCCGCCGCGAAGCCGGATTTGCCCAGCCCCACAACTAAAACCTTTTTGTCCTTCAACTCCAACATGAGCGCCTGTCCTTCGCGCAGCCGCGACATTTCTATTGTGCACCGCCGGACGCAAGACGTGGCTGCGGCTAGCGCAGTTTGAGGGTGGTGAGTGCAAACAGTGCAAACACCAGGGCGCCGATCCAGAAGCGGGCAATGACCTTGGATTCGCTCCAGCCAAGCTGCTCGAAGTGGTGATGCAGCGGCGCCATCTTGAAGATACGCTTTTTGCGCAGTTTGTAACTGCCCACCTGCAACATCACAGAAAGAGCTTCGAGGATGAAGATACCGCCGATAAAAGGCAACAGCAGTTCCTGCCGGATGATGACGGCGATCGTGCCGATGGCGCCGCCGAGCGCCAGCGAGCCCACATCGCCCATGAATATCTCCGCCGGATGCGCGTTGTACCAGAGAAATCCGATCGACGCACCGACCATGGAGCCGCAGAAGACCGTCAGCTCAGCGACCGGCGGCATGCGCTGGAGTTCGAGATAGTCGGCGAAGACCACGTGGCCGCTGACGTAAGTAAGGATGGTCAGCGCGCTGGCGGCGATGATGGTGCAGCCGATGGCCAGGCCGTCGAGGCCGTCGGTGAGATTGACCGCGTTCGACGTACCGACCAGCCAAAGCACAACCCAGACGACAAACGGCAAAAATGCGACGAGCCCCAGTTGCGGAACCGTGCTGGGCCAGTGATTCCAGAGCAGGTCAGGGCGCAGGCTCTTGATGAACGGCACCGACATGCGCGTGGAAAACATCTTGAACTCTTCCAGCGTAACCAGCGCTAATGCCACCAACGCGCCGGCCGCAGCCTGCCACAGCAGCTTGGCGCGCGGCGTAAGCCCCAGGCTGCGCCGTTGCACCACTTTGATGTAGTCGTCTGCAAATCCGATGGCTCCGAAGGCGACGGTGGAAAAAACCGCGACCCACACGAATGGATTGGAGGGATCGGACCAGAGTACGGTGGGCAGCAAAATGGCGATGCAGATGAGTACGCCACCCATGGTGGGCGTGCCGGTTTTCTTCAAGTGCGACTGCGGACCGTCGTCGCGCACAAACTGGCCGATCTGGAACTCACGGAGTTTCTGGATCACGTAAGGCCCGATGAACAGTGCAATCAGCAGCGCCGTAAGCGAGGCGAAGGCCGTTCGGAACGTAAGATAGCGGAAGATCCGGAAGGGGTGGAAATACGGAAACAGCTTTTCGTAAAGCAGCCAGTAAAGCAAGGGGCCTCCCGAGCCGGAATCCAAGCAGGTGTCAGGTCGATTTTACAGGGAGTGATGCATCCCAGTTGCGAAAGAAGAGCTTCGCGGCGTCCACAGGCGATTCCTACACTCCCAAAAGAACCAATAAAGGCTTAGCTTGCGTATTCTGCACTCAATGTTTCCGTATATGTATGATATATACACATCATGACCGAAAGCGATCCATTTGAGAGTTGCACGGGCTTTGACTGGAACGAAGCCAATGCAGCGAAAAATTGGGAGAGGCATCGCGTAACACCGGAGGAGGCAGAAGACGCTTTCTTTCACGATCCTTTTGTCCTGCGCTCCGATCCCAAACATTCGAAGCGCGAGAAGCGTTATTGGGCTCTCGGGAAAACAAGCCGCGAAAGAAGATTGTTTATCGCATTCACCATTCGCAGAAAACGAATTCGAATCATATCGGTACGAGACATGAGCCACAGAGAAATCAAGGAGTATGAGCGATATGAAAAAAGCGATTCCTGAATTCAAGAGCGAGGCCGAAGAGTTCGAGTTCTGGTCTTCAACCGGAAAGGGAGCGGACTCGACGGAGTATCTGGATTGGTTGCAGGCAAAACGGGCGAAGTTTCCCAATCTGCGGCCTTCGCTGCGCACCATCTCCGTGCGCCTGCCGGTTGCCATGATCGAGGATCTGAAAATTCTGGCCAATCAGCGCGATGTGCCGTACCAGTCGCTGCTGAAGGTGTTTCTGGCGGAAAGACTGGCGGCCGAGCGAAAGATGCGAAAGGCGGGGTAGGAGTTCGTGCTATCCCAGGTCTCTCCGCCG
Organism: Acidobacteriaceae bacterium; assembly: GCA_030037705.1. Taxonomy (GTDB): domain Bacteria; phylum Acidobacteriota; class Terriglobia; order Terriglobales; family Acidobacteriaceae; genus Telmatobacter. The sequence goes on from JASHQE010000081.1 coordinate 7,728, forward strand.
CGGTCCGCCACGGTGGAAGATCCGGGGCACCCGGCATCCGGTGCCCGGCCTCCAGCTAAAAGCTGACAGCTAGTAGCTGGAGGCTGCTTTCCTACCGCGTCTTCGCCACTTCCTCCACCGTGACCGGATCAAGGAACGGCATGGAGGCGCGAAGTGTTTTACCGATCTGCTCGACGGGATGTTTGGCTTCGGCCTCGCGGAAGGCCAGGAACTCCTTGCGGCCAGAATTCTGGTCGGCGAGAAAGCGCTTGGCGAAGGCTCCATTCTGAATTTCGGCGAGGATCGCCTTCATGGCCTTACGGCTCTCTTCGTTGATGACGCGCGGGCCGCTCACGTAATCACCCCACTCGGCGGTGTCGGAGATGGAGTAGCGCATGTAGGCAAGACCGCCGCGATAGATGAGATCGACGATGAGCTTGAGCTCGTGCAACACCTCGAAATACGCGCTCTCTGGTTGATAGCCAGCCTCGACCAGCGTCTCGTAGCCCGCTTTGATGAGCGCGCTCACGCCGCCGCACAGAACCGCCTGCTCGCCAAAGAGATCGGTCTCGGTCTCTTCTTTGAACGTAGTTTCGAGAACGCCGGCACGGGTGCAGCCGATGCCTTTGAGGTAGCTGAGCGTCAGCGCATGAGCTTTGCCGGTCGCGTCCTGATGGATCGCGATGAGGCCAGGCACGCCGCCGCCTTCGGTGAAGACCTCGCGCACACGGTGGCCGGGAGCTTTGGGTGCAGCGAGACCCACATCGATGCCTGCCGCAGGCACGATAGTCTTGAAGTGAATGTTGAAGCCGTGCGCAAAAAGCAGCAGCGAACCAGGCTTGAGATGGGGGCCGACCTCGTCAGCGTAGAGTTTGGCCTGCGTCTGGTCGGGCGTGAGGATCATCACCACGTCGGCCCAGGCTGTGGCTTTGCCGGGCGTGTCCACTTCGAGTCCGGCCTTCTGCGCTTTGGCGATAGACTTGGAGCCCGCGGCGAGACCCACTTTCACCTGAACGCCGGAGTCTTTGAGGTTGAGAGCGTGGGCGTGGCCCTGCGAGCCGTATCCGATGATGGCCACCTTCTTGGCCTGGATGAGAGTGAGATCGGCGTCGTGATCGTAATAAGTCTTTGCCATGATTTTTCTTCTTTTCCTTTGCTTGCGCAGTTTGAGATTTTGAAATTTTTCTTGAACCACAAAAATCTGGGTGCCCCCTAGCCGCGTCTTTAGCTCTTGCGGCCAGGGCAGGATCAGACAAAAGTCAGCTACTCCGGCTCCGCCATCACGCGAACATCGTCATGCTCGGCCATTCCTTCGGCATCGGCAACGCCTGCGCCCATGGCCCGCAATACACTGCTGGTATGATGGCCGCGGCGCATGGTCATCTTGCCGCTGCGGCAGATCTCGAGAATGCGGCCTTCGTCTTCGCGCAGCACCTCAATGAGCCCTTCGATCTTGCTTTCGACGCCGGTCATCTCGATCATCAGCGACTCCGAGGTAAGGTCGACGATGCGGGCCCGAAAAACCTCGACGAGATCGAAGATCTGCGCCCGGTTCTGCGGCGTGGCTGCTATCTTGATGAGCGCGAGCTCACGCGTAACGGATGGGGCCTGCGCGATGTCGTCCACATCGACGACATTTTCGAGCTTAAACAGGCTGGCGCGGATGCGATGGCCCGCCTCGCTCGATGCCTCGCATACCAATGTGAGCCGCGAGAGACCGGGGCGCTCGCTGCGGCCGACGGTGAGCGAGTGGATGTTGATGTTCAATCGCCGGAACAGCGATGCCACGCGCGTAAGCACGCCCGGCAGATCTTCCACGTATGCGACGAATGTGTGCAGCATAAAGGCCTTTCCAGTGGACAGTGGTCAGTGAACAGTGCTCAGCAAAAACTAGTGTCCAGAGTCAGAAATTCGCATCCTACATTTCGCTGCCATCCTGAGCCAGGTCTGCCGCGTATTTCGCGGCAAACGGAGTAGAAAGCCTGCCCTGAGCGCAGTCGAAGGGGATCTGCGGTTGTTTTTCAACGAACTTCGGATTCACCACACTAGCGAGGAAACTCGACAAGTGTCCACTGATCACTGGCCACTGTTCCCTGTGAACCGTCTTTCAATCATGCGCCGTCTCTTCCAGCGGATCTTTGCTGGGACGGCGGATCATCTCGTGCAGCGCGCTGCCCGCGGGAATCATTGGATACACCGAGTCTTCTTTCTCGACCAGGAAATTTAACAGAAACGCGCTCTTTGCGGCGCGCGCCTCTTCCACAACTGTGGCCACTTCGGCCCGAGTACGCACCGCGCGTCCGGGAATGCCGTGCGCGTCGGCGAGCTTCACAAAGTCAGGACTCACCAGCGGCGTGGCCTCATAGTTGCGCTCGTAGAAAAACTCCTGCCACTGGCGCACCATGCCCAGATAGCCGTTGTTGATGATGGCGATGTTGATCTTGAGCTTCTCCTGCACGATGGTCGAAAGCTCGGCCGCCGTCATCTGGAAGCCGCCGTCGCCGGCGATCACCCACACTTCCTTTTCCGGACAGGCTATCTTGGCGCCGATGGCCGCGGGCAGCGCGAAGCCCATGGTGCCGAGTCCGCCGGAGGTAATGAGTGTCCGCGGCTGCTCGTGATGAAAGTACTGCGCCTCCCACATCTGATGCTGGCCCACGTCGGTGACGACAACCGCATTGCCGCCGGTGATGCGCCACAGGTCGTGCAT
>JASHQE010000082.1 GCA_030037705.1 Acidobacteriaceae bacterium
AACTGGTGCAGCTCGCCGCTGTCACCCAGCGCGTAGCGGCCGCGGTAGCCCATCTCCAGGCAGAGACAATGCACTTCGAGCGCGTCGGCCACTTCGGCGGAGTCCTGCTGGCTCAGGAGGGAGCGTAGATTCGTGAAGACCATCTCGCCGGCGAGATGGCCGCCGAAGAGCTCTTCCTGCAGCGGGCGGCGGGCCCAGTCAGCGAAGACCGGGCTTTGGAGATTGAGCGCGCTCTCATCAAGAAAGCCGACTACGGCGAAGACGCACATCTGCACGGTTTCGCTTGAGTAGCCGAGGGCGCGCGCCTCCTGCATGGCTGATTGCAGCGAGCGACGCATCTGGGCACGAAAACTTTCCGAGTCCTGCACCTGCTGGCGCTGGAAGCGCACGCGCACGATGGCGGTGAGCGCCTCCTGAAAGCAGAGGGCAAGCGAGTTCACGCGGGGAGTGGACATTTACGTTGTCTCCACGATCACGGTGAGTTCGAATTCAGGCTGGGCGATTTCGCCGGGGATGTAGATGCCGACCTGGCGCGTCTGCAGAATGTGTTCCCAGCAGGGCCCGGTGGTGTCGACGGCGAAGTATTGCATGTCGGCCTCGGCGCGCAGAGCGCTGGGCGGAACGGGCAGATGCGTGAGCGTCATGCCGGGCAGCGCGCGTTTGACCAGCTCGGGCACGAACTTCGAAGAGCAGACCTTGACCAGACGCGGCGTGAGCTTGAGCAGGTCCGACTCGCCGATGGAGGAGGAGCGAATGCCGAGAACCCAACGCGAGCGGCGCAGGCAGCGCTCGTCGTGCACCTCGGCGGCGTGCATGTATGGCTCGGTGGGATGAAAGTCGAGCGTAACCGTGTTCGACGGCACGACAATTTCGAGATGTTTGCGTATGTGCGCGTCGAGAGCGCGGAAGGCCGGCCCGGGATCGCGATGGTTGTACGCAGGAAGCGTGCGCGGGTCGGAGTCGACAGCGAAGGTGCAGAGCGCGCCGGCCAGACGTGAGATCTCGATGAAGACATCTTCGGGATGTGCGTGGCGCATGGCGGTAAGATGCTGCAGCGGCGGAATGGCGCTTTGCAATGCATGCAGGAACCAGTAGTTAGCTACGTCGAGGGCGCTGGTGCCGGCCTCGAAACGGCCATGGCGCCGCGCGCCGCGGGAGACCGTGGCGCTTTTTTCGCCGATTGCGTCGAGCAGACGGCGGATGAGCAGCAGCAGCGTCTCGCTGGCGCTCAGGCGCAGGCAGGGCGGAATGAAATCCTCGTCGCAGACAAGGTGGCCTCGGCCATCGCGCAACACGCGTGCGATGGGGATGGAGAGCATCTCGGATGTTAACTCGGCTTCCGTGGTGAGCGAGAGGTTTTTCTGGCCTAAATCGATCTCGCGTTCATCGATGCCATTGGTCTCATCGCGCAGCATCCGCTGCATCCGCGAGAAGCGGCTGCCGTTCGGCGAAGCAGAGAGCTCGCAGTCGAAGCCATTGTCACGGCGCGTGGGAACGGTGAGGTAGAGCGGCAGCACGGCGTCCGTCGATGGAAAGACTTCGAGCAGATTGCGCGCTGCCGGCGGCGGGTCGGAGTTGGGAACCTCGAAGACCAGGCCATCGGGGAAAATTCCCGACGCGTGAAGCAGCACAGCGGTACCGTTACGCATGGCTTTGGGATCGAGCTCTGCGTGCAGCAGTCCCCATGGCTCACGCCACAGACTGGCTGCGAGGAAGGCCATCGAATCTTCGAAATATCGGCTTTGCGTCTGGAAGTGATGAGGGCTGAGATACATCCCTTCGGACCAAACGACGCGCGACAGGAATTTCATAGCGATTTCATAGCGACCAAACCGTTTGGCTATCGTAGCCCTATTCGCCTATGGAGCGGTTCGCAGCCAGGCGCACACGCAAAGGGGGATCATCATTGCCGCGACAACCTGCCCTGACCTCGCTGCCATCGAGTGTGCTTGAATCGTAGGATGCCCGCCCTTTACTGTCAAGCCAAGGCAATGTAGTCTTGGATTCCGGAACAATGCAAATTTTCTGAGCATGGTGGCCGCACATGGACCCGTTCAGGGATCGCTCCGATAATCCGCAACTCCCCCACTCGGATGACCCTCCCGGCAGTTCCCAGTCGAGCGCAACCGGGATCTTCGGGTTGCCCTCTGTTGTGCCCCCTTCGGCCGACGAAGAGGACCTGTTGGCCTCTCAGGCGAAAAAAACTCTTGACCCGCAATCCGCTCCGCCACCTGCGCCTGCGCCCAATCCTGCTCCAGTCAGTGCGGAATCTGCTCCAACGCAGCCTTCACCAACTGCCGCGTCCCAGGGCGAATTTACGCGGGTGCTGCAGGCGTTGAAAACAACGGAACCCGCGAACGCAGATCAAGGTTCGCGCGCGTCGGAGGAACTGGCGAAAGTCTTCAGCCCGGTGCCGAAGGAGAAGATTTCTGCGGCAGTCCAAACGCCTCCCGCCTTTCAGGCGGTACAGGCCGAGAAACCGGCTGAACCGGCCCCGGGAGCGTCACTCCCGCAACCCGTATCGCCTGCTCCTGATTCAGGCAGCTTTACGCAGATGTTCAAGGCGATGAGCTCGCCATTGGCATCAAGCGCACCTCAAGTGTCTACGGCAAATGCGCCTCCGGCCCCGCCCGTGCCGAGCTCTGCTGCAGCATCTACGATGAGTTCCGGACCGAATTCCGGACCTGGAGAATTTACGCGCATCTTCAGCTCGGCGGGCGCAAAACCGGCCGAACGGCCGGCATGGAATGCAACGCCGCAAACCCCGCAGCCTCCCGTGTGGACACCGATGCCGCAGGCGACTCCACCGGCTCCCGCACTCACGCAAGGTCCGGGTGAATTCACAAAGATGTTTCAGGGGTTGCCGGATGAGGGCACGCCGAAGCAGTCGACACCGCCTCCGTTTATGCCTGCACCTGCGCCGCCCGCCGGGGCAGCGCCGAGTGCGGGACCGGGCGCGTTTACGCAGATGTTTTCGAGCTCGGCGGCAACGTCAGCTCCGCCAGCCCTGCCGTTCGAACCGCTGCGGCCGATCGTGCCGGAGCCAGCAAAAGAAAGCAGTTTTAGTTTTCCGGGTGCGCCTTTGCTTGCGGCCGATCCAGCGCTTCCCGCGCAAGGCGGGTTCACCCAACTGCTGAAGGCATTGAATCAGGAGCCTGCGAGCAAGGCGCCGGAGCCGATTCTTGCTCCGCCGCTGGTTTCAACTCCGCCCGCAGCCGGTGGCTTTACGCAACTGCTGCGCACGCTTTCCGAGCAGCCCGCTCCGGCAGTGCCTCCGCTGCCACTATCTCAGCCGGCGTCTGCGCCGCCGTTCACGCCGAATTTCGCTCAGCAGCAGCCGGTCGCAACGCCAGGTATTCCCCCTGTGCTACCACCGCAACCTGCGTCTCCTGCTGTCAGCGGCCCAGGTGAGTTTACGCGTGTCATTTCCGGATCGGCCCTGCGCGATATGCAAGCTGCGCAGGGAGCGCCGCCTGCGTCTCTGCCACCTGCTGCGCCTCCGGCCCGGCCTGCATGGACGCCGCCGCCTTTGCAGCCTCCGGCCATGCAGCCGCCTGCGATGCCGCAGGCTCCGAGACCGCCGGCTGCTGCTCCTGCTGCGCCGCAGTTCGCGCCGCCCGCCTTCGCGTTTCAGCCGCCGCAGGCGCCCGCACCACCCCCCGCTCCAGCGCCTGCCGCGATGCCGAAGTATACGATCGCGATCCTAGCGGTGATGGGCTTCCTGATTATTGCCCTGTTGATCATTCTGGTCTTCGTGCTGATGCGCCATAAATGACGCCCAACAATCTTTACGAATTGGCCTTTACGAATTGGCGAAGAGAAAGATCAGTTCCATCTCGGGATTGGGGATTTCCTGCGGTGCGTAGACGGCGAAGTTGCGCGAGCGTACAACCGACTCCCATACAGGGCCGGTGCGATCCAAACTAAAGTATTGATACCTAAGTTTCACCGGGATGGCTCTTGGCGGCACGGGCACATGCGTAAGTTTGACTCCGGGCAGCGCCTGGCGGATGAGCTGCTCGATATGCGTCGCCGAGCAAATTTTGGTGAGGGCCGGCGTGCGCGCGATCAGGTCGGCTTCTTTCAGATCGGAAGAGATGGCGAGATAGGCCCGCGAGTTCTCGAAGTAGCTGTCCTTATCGATGGCCGTCGCGTAGATAGAATCGCGCAGCGGCTTGAGGGGCAGCGCCACAAAGTTACTGGGAACCACGGTGTCGAGCAGCTCGGCGATAGCCGCGTCCAATGCGAGGAAGCAGGGGCCGGGCCGCTCGTGTTCGTAGCGGGGCAGGTCGCGTGATTCAAATTTCGATGAAAACGTGGTGAGGGCCCCGGCGAGCGAAAGCATGTGCAGGAACATCGATTCGGGATGCACCTGCGCCGCGTCCAGCATGTGCCGCGCAACTGGAAGATGGACGTTGATGGTGTAAAGAAGCCAGAAGTTGGCGATGTCGGATGCGCTGAAATCGGCGAGAGATTGATTGCGCTGGCGGCGTGATCCGGCGAGCTGACTGCTACGCGCGACCAGCGTCTCAATCTGACCGCGCAAAATCCCGGTGAGCAGTTCATTGGCCTTGACGTTCAGCAGCGGCGGCGCGAACTTGGGGGCGTGCCGGTAACTGCCGGCCTCGGTCTTTTCAATCTGGGCGAGAGGGAGCACCACGGCTCCTTCGAGGTTCTCGTTTTCGGCAAGAATCTGCAGGTTCTTGCGGGCCAGCGAGACGGGCTTCTCCACGCCGGAGCTGTTTTCGTCGCGCAGCATCTGCAGCTCGGAGTAGAAGCGCGTGCTGGCGCCGCCGCGCTGCAGGGCGATGTTGATGCCGCCTGGGCGGTCCTGCGGAACAGCGAGGAAAAAGGCGCAGGAGCTTCGGCCATCGGAGAAGATTTCATCGAGCGTGCGCGAGGCGGGCGGTACATCGGACGAAGGCAGATCGAGCATCAGGCCATCGGGAAAGATTCCCGAGGCTTCGGTTACATGGAGGCGCCCCTGGCTCAGGCTGGCGGCGTCGATTTGCAGCTTCGCGAATCCCCAGTTGCGGAAGGAAAGCGCGCCGGCGAGGAAGCGAAGCGTGTCCTCAAAAAAGCGGTCCTGGGCCTGCAGATGCTGTGGGGATAGAAACACGCCCTTGGACCAGACCACCGGCTGCAACTGTCGCATCTTTTGTGTCTCCTGTCCGGGAAACGAGTATACACTGACTGCTTCTCAGACAGATCGATGAAACGCTCCGCGAGTAATCAACACTAGCTCCATAAGCCGCTTTTTGACTTGACACCGGTACCGTCTCATTCAATAATCAACTCGCTCCCGATATTGGACGCTCGGACTTCCCGACATCTACGGTCCTTGCGTCATTGCGAACCAAGGAAATTCAGCGGAACAAGCCCCAGTCTGGGATTCGCCTTAGATCATGCGGCGACCAAGCAACGAGAATGCCGCGCTGCTTCAACGCGGAAGGGGCCTTGAGGGGATAAATGTATGGCCAAAGAAAGCACTCAGCACAAACTCGATCGCGTCCGCTCGCCGCGCGTGCACATCACCTATGACGTCGAGGTCGGCGATGCAATCGAGATGAAAGAACTGCCTTTTGTGATGGGCGTTCTTGGAGATCTGACCGGGCAGCCCGAGCAGCCTCTCGCGGCCCTTAAGGATCGCAAATTTGTCGAAATCAACCCCGACAACTTCGACACGGTGCTCAAGGGCATGCAGCCTCATTTGGCGTATTCGGTTGCGAACAAGCTGAGCGACGATCCGAATGCCGGACAGATCAGCGTCAATCTCAAATTCGAAAGCCTGGATGATTTCTCGCCCGAGAATGTCGCCAAGCAGGTCGGGCCGCTCAAGGAGCTGCTGGATCTGCGCACGCGCCTGTCAGACCTCCGCGGGAGTCTGCAAGGCAATGACAAGCTCGACGAGGCCTTGTTCGAGGCGGTTTCAAATACGGAAACGCGCGACAAGCTGAAGGCAGAGCTCGGCAAAAGCGGAGGTGCTGAATGAGTGCACAAGAGGCGGCAGCGGCTGGAGCATCAGCGACAACTCAGGAAGAACAGAGCCTGCTCGAACAGATCGTGGCCCAAGGGCGATTCAACCGCGATGCGGCATCGCTCGAGCGCGGCCGCGACATGGTGAAAGAGTTTGTGAGCCAGGTGCTCGAGGGCCACATGACCCTGACGCGCGACGCGGAGGCCAGCATCCAGGCCCGCATCGCGCAGATCGACCGGTTGATCTCCATTCAGTTGAACGAGGTTCTTCATTATCCGGCCTTCCAGAAGCTGGAAGCGACATGGCGCGGCATCAAGTATCTGATCGACCAGTCGGAAACCAACGACATGCTCAAGATCAAAGTACTGAACGCCAGCAAGCGCGAACTGCTCAGGGATCTTCAGCGCGCGCCGGAGTTCGATCAGAGCGCGTTATTCAAGAAGGTGTACGAGGAAGAGTTCGGCATCTTTGGTGGAGCACCGTTCGCCGCATTGCTGGGCGATTACGAGTTTGGCCGCGGCCCCGAGGACATCGAGTGCCTGGAGCGCATCTCCCAGGTTGCCTCAGCAGCGCACGCACCATTCATCTCTGCGGCGAATTCCGAGCTGCTGAACCTGAGCAGCTATACGCAACTGGGCGCGCCGCGCGACATCGGCAAGATCTTCGACTCGACTGAATACGCGAAGTGGAAGAGCTTCCGCCAGTCGGATGACTCACGCTATGTGGCGCTTACGCTGCCGCACATCTTGATGCGCCTGCCTTATGGCAAGGACACCAAGCAGATTGAGGCCTTCGATTATGAAGAAGCGGTGGATGGCAGCGATCACTCCAAGTACCTGTGGGGCAACGCGGCTTATGGGCTGGCGGCGCGACTGACGAACTCGTTTTCGAAGTACGGATGGTGCGCTTCGATTCGCGGCGTGGAAGGCGGCGGCCTTGTAGAGGGACTGCCGGCGCACACTTTCCGCACGGACGAGGGCGACGTGGCCCTCAAATGCCCCACCGAAGTGGCGATCACCGACCGTCGCGAGAAGGAGTTGGCAGATCAGGGCCTGGTGCCACTGGTGCACTGCAAAGGGACCGATTACGCGGCCTTCTTTAGCGTGCAGACGGCGAACAAGCCCAAGCTCTACGATAAGGAAGCGGCAAACGCGAATGCGCGCCTGTCGGCGCAGCTGCCTTACATTCTGGCGATGTCGCGTTTTGCGCATTATTTAAAGGCGATGATGCGTGATAAGATCGGCAGCTTCATGAGCCGTCAGGACTGCGAAAAGTTCCTGAACCAATGGATCAGCAATTACGTCGTCTCCGATGACAATGCGTCACAGGCGGCTAAGGCGAGCCATCCTTTACGAGAAGCGGTGATTCAGGTTTCCGAGATCCCCGGCAAGCCTGGCGCTTATCGTGCAGTTGCATTTCTGAAGCCGCATTTCCAACTCGACGAGCTCTCTGTTTCGCTTCGTCTGGTGGCCGACCTGCCTGCATCGGCGCGGAAATAATAGCGGAAAAACTGTTGAGCTGGCGCAAGCAGATACGGCAGGCAATGAACGCACTGGCCGGTTGAGAGGAGCAAACGATGGCAGTTGATTATTATCTGAAACTCGACCAAATCGACGGAGAAGCCGCTGATTCGAACCATAAAAACGAAATTCAGCTTCTCAGTTGGAGTTGGGGCGCTTCGCAGGTTTCCTCCGTTGTCGGTACGGGCGGTTCAGGTGCGGGCAAGGCGGATCTCTCCGATTTTTCGATCATGACTAACTTTGATAAAGCAACGCCGAAGTTCTTCAAATCGATTTGCGCGGGCACGCACATCAAGACTGGCACCATGAACGCGATTAAGTCCGGCGCCGACGGCAAGCCGTACCTGAAGGTTGATTTTCAGGAGATGTTCGTTACCAGCCTGCAGATCTCGGCATCGAGCGAGATTCCTACCATCAGTGTGACGTTCAGTTATAACCAGATCAAGATTGATTATTCGACGCAGAACGAACAAGGCAACCTCACCAGCACCGGCGCGGTGACTTATAATACCAAGGAAAATAAGCTCTCGTAAGGCGGCCGCTCATGGACGCGCTTTCTCTCTATCGGGCCGGCCAGCTTCAGGCGGCCATCGAAGCGCTTGGTGACGAGTTGAAGAAACAGCCGCTCGACGCCAAGCGCCGCATTTTTTTATTTGAACTTTTGTGCTTTGCAGGCGAATACGAGCGGGCCGAAAAACACCTGAATGTTCTTGCTGACGCCAGCACCCAGGCTGCGGCTGGTGCGATGCTCTATCGCTCCGCCTTGCATGCCGAACGGGAACGGCAGGATATGTTCGCGCGGGGTGCGCTTCCGCAGGGCTCGGCGCGTCCTTCGCCCACCGGCGAGTTGAACGGCGAGAGATTTTCCGGATTGGCTGACGCCGACCCGCGCATCGGCGCTCATCTCGAAGCCTTCATTGCCGGCAGTTATACCTGGATTCCTTTTGCCTATATCGAAGCGATCGAGATGGAGCCGCCCAAGCGTCTGCGCGACCTGCTGTGGATTCCGGCGGTGTTGCACACCACTTCCGATTTCCGGCTGCAGGATCTCGGCGAAGTGCTGTTGCCTGTAATCGCTCCTCTCTCCTGGAAGGGTTCTGACGATGCGGTGCGTCTGGGCCGCACTACGGTGTGGCAGGATGACTCCGAATATGGGCAGATTCCCGTGGGGCAGAAATTGCTGCTGTGCGGAGATGAGGAGCAGCCATTCCTGGAGATGCGGAGACTGACCTTCGATCACGCCGGCGAAAGGGCTGAAAGTGCCACTGCGTGATGATCTGCTGAATCCGATCTCCGGCAACAATCCATCAGGCGCAAACCTGCGCTACGAGAAGGTCTATGACCAGATCAAAGAAGCGCGGACCGAAGACGACGACACGATTCCCACCGGGGCTTGGGCGCGCCAGATCAAGAGGGCCGATTTCAATCTGGTAATTAAGCTTGCCGGAGAGGCGCTCGCAAACAAGAGCAAAGACCTGCAACTGGCTGCATGGCTGACGGAAGCCCACGTCAAGAAAGAAGGCATCAGTCTCATTCAGCCATGCCTCAAGCTGTTCCAGGATCTGCAGGAACAGTTCTGGGAGACGTTGCATCCGGAGATCGAGGATGGCGATGCGGGGATGCGCGCTGTTCCGATCGAGTGGGCGGCGAACCGGATTGCGGCCATTCTGCGCGAGTGCCCGATTACCCGCGACGGCCTGAACTACTACCAATACAAGGAATCGCGCGCAATCGGTTACGAAGCCGACGCCCAATACAACGACGCCAAAACGCAGCAACGGGAACAGGCCATCGCCGACGGCAAGCCCACGGCAGAGGAGTTCGATAAGTCGTTCAACACGACTCCGAAGTTGTGGTACGTGCAGATAGAAGCTGCATTCCACTCTTCCATGGAAACAATGGAAGGGTTGCAAGTCTTCTGTGAGCAGAAGTACGGCGATGATGGACCGGGCTTCAGCAAACTGCGCAGTGCGCTCGAGGAGGTAGGGCAGGTTGTCACCGGTTTGTTGAACGAAAAGCGCAAGACCGAGCCCGATGCGCCGCCGCCCGAAGAGGTGGTCGAGGAACCTGAAACCGAACCGGAGCCTGAAGCAGTCGCGGAAGCTGAAAGTGAGACGGAAGTTGCGCCTGCTGCGGCCAAACCCAGGGCCGGAAAAACGCTGACCTTGGAGCCTGTGGACAAGGACGACGCGTTCGCACGGGTTCAGGCCTGTGCTAGGTTTCTGCAGAAAGACAATCCTTCCAGCCCCGCGGCCTACATGCTGCAGGCGGCGCTGCGGTTTGCTGAAACGCGGGAAGTGGGCAGCTCTCCCGCTTGGGATTTTCTTGCCCCACCGCCAACGGAGAAGCGGCAGAACCTGAAGCGGCTGGCCTCCGAATCGAACTGGTCAGAGCTGCTTGCGGAGGCGATCGCCGCTGCCGGCGAACCCTGCGGCCGGGGCTGGCTCGACGTGCAGCGCTACATATGGAAGGCTAGCTATGAGTCCGGTTACACCGCGATCACGGCCGCGGTGATCGCGATGCTTCAGGGACTACTCAAAGATATTCCCGAGATTTCCGCATGGACCATGAGCGACGACACGCCAACGGCGAATCCAGAAACGCAGAAATGGCTCGAGGAGATAGTCATTCCCAAGCCGCCCCAGCCAATCGTCGTAGAGGCGCAGCCGGAGCCTGAACCCGAGCCGGTTTATATACCGGCACCGCAGCAGGCGGAGGAGAACGCGCCGCCGGACGTGCTGGATACCGCGCGAGAATTGATGGCGCGGGGTCATCTGCCTCAGGCTATCCAACTGCTGATGCGCGATGCGGCGCAGCAGCCGAGCGGACGCGCGCGGTTCCAGCGCAGGCTCCAGATCGCGCAGCTTTGCGTCGGCGCGGGCCAGGGCAAAGTGGCGTTTCCGGTGCTCGATGAGCTGGTAAAAGAAATCGACCAGCGCCAGCTCGAAGAATGGGAGGCGACCGATATGATCGCGCCTCCGCTCGCATTGCTGCTCAAGTGTCTGGATGAGTCAGAGAACGGCGGTATGCGCGAATCGGTCTTCAACAGGTTGTGCCGCATCGATCCGATTGCGGCCATGGATATTTCACGGTGAGAGAAAAAGGAGCATTGAGGATTGGCGCGTTCGACGATAGATACGCTGGTGACGCAATCGGTTCTTGACCGGCTGATGGAGGTTGAAGACTGGCCGTCGACGCGCTCGCAGTCCACGCGCTACTTTCGCGACGCGCTCAAGCGTGATCTGGAGTGGCTCTTAAACACGCGGCAGCCGCCAATGCCCGAGCTCGCCTCCTATCCGGGGGCGAAAATTTCCGTCATTAATTACGGCCTGCCGGATATCAGCTCGCTGGGACTGAACAATGCTTCGGATCATCGCGCGCTGCGTCTCGCTATCGAGGCCTGCCTGCGCAATTATGAGCCGCGGCTGATGAATGTGCGGGTGAGCCTGGAAGGCTCCGACACAGTAGACCGGCGGTTGCGTTTCCATATCGAAGGAAGCATGAAGCTGGATCCGGCACCCGAAGAGATTGCTTTCGATACCGTTCTTGAACTCTCAAGCGGCGAGTACAAAGTGAAGTAAATGCGCGAAGAACTGCTTGAATATTACGAACGCGAGCTGGCCTATCTCCGTCAGTTGGGAGGCAAGTTCGCGGAAAAATATCCGCGCGTCGCGAGCCGCCTTCTGCTGGAGCCGGATCGCTGCGACGATCCGCACGTCGAGCGTTTGCTCGAAGGGTTCGCGTTCATGGCGGCGCGCATTCATCTGCGCGTGGACGATGATTTTCCTGAAGTCACTTCTGCGTTGCTGGGTATTGTCGCGCCTCATTATCTGCGGCCGATCCCGTCGATGACGATCGTGGAATGCCAGGTAGATCCGGAGCAGGGAAAGCAGACCGCCGGTCAGGTGATGCCGGCGGGAACGCCGTTGGCCACCAAGCGGCTGGTTGATGGCCAGCCGTGCCGCTTCCAGACAGCCTATCCGGTGGAGCTGTGGCCGTTCACGGTGGGCGAGTGCGATTGGCGGCAGCCGGAACGGCTCGCCGATCCAGTGCGCGTTCCGGGAGCGGTCGGTGTTTTGCGCGTCCGGCTGCAGTGCGCGCGCGATGTGGAGTTCAAGCAGCTCAACCCGCGCCGGCTGGTCTTTCATGTCGCCGGCGAAGTGAACGTGATTCACACTCTGTACGAACTGCTCTGCCGCAACTGCATCTCGATCCTGGTCCGCAACCCGCAGCAGCGCGGCGGCAAGCCGGTGAGCATCTCTCCCGCGCAGCTGCGCGCTATGGGCTTTGAAGAGAGCGAGTCGCTGCTGCCGTATCCAAAGCGTTCCTTCGATGGTTACAGGCTGTTGCAGGAGTACTTCACGTTTTCAGAGAAATTTCTCTTCTTCGAATTGAGCGGACTCGATGCTATTGCCGAAGCTGGATGCGGGGAACAGGCCGAGATTCTTTTCTGCATTTCGCGCTTCGAGCGGCTCGAGCGCAGCCAGGACCTGGAGACCGGTGTCTCGGCGCGCACGATGCGCCTGGGATGCACACCGATCGTCAACCTGTATTCGCAGGTTGCCGAGCCGATTCTGGTGACGCACACAAAGCACGAGTACCAGGTGATTCCATCGGTCCGGCGGCAGGAGACGCAGGAGATTCACTCGATTGACGAGGTGTTGGCGTCGAGCACGAGCCGGCGCGAAAGCATCTCTCTCGAGCCGCTTTATTCCTATCGCTTCCAGGCGAGGAAGGAAACAGTACGCGCGTATTGGCATGCAGTTCGGCGCCGGAATGAACTTGGCGAACGCGAACCTTCCACGATGCACCTCTCGCTGGTAGATGTGGACGGCGTTTTAGCCGAGCCCAATGCCGAAGTGCTTACAGTGCGCTGTTCCTGTTCGGACTTCGACCTTCCCTCGCGTTTGCCCTTCGGGCTGGAAGATGGAGATTTTGCGGCGGAAGATTATCCGGTTGTCAAGCAGATCACGGCGCTGCGCAGGCCCACGCCGAGCTACGACCCTCCCCGGGTGAAGAGCCAGTTATGGCGCCTGGTTTCGCAGCTTTCGCTCAATTATCTTTCTCTCTCCGAGGAGGGCGTTGCGTCTCTGCAGGAGATTTTGCGCCTGCATAACTTTACCGATTCATCGTATCTCGAAAATCAGATCGGTGGCATTGTTAAACTGGGTTCGAGCCCGCATTTCGCTATCATGCAATCGGTATATGGCGGTTTGCCGGCGCGCGGCACGCGTGTGGAGATCGAGTTTGATGAGCGGCAGTTTGTGGGCGGAGGCGTGTACCTGTTTGCCAACGTTCTCGATCGTTTTCTCGGGTGCTATACCTCGATCAACAGCTTCTGCCAACTGGCGGCGCGCACTAGCCAGAGAAAGGAGCCGTTGGGCGAATGGCCACCCAAAGCGGGATACAAACCCCTCATCTGAATCCTGATCTAAGCTTGGACGCACGATTCGCGCTGGTGCGCGCAATGCTGGAGCAGGACCCCTACTGCTTCCAGTTTTTCCAGGCTGTGCGCTTGTTGGAGCGGCTTTATCCGGAGCGTAATCCGGTGGGACTTTTTGTCTCTCCGTTTACCGAGGTCGTGCAGTTTTCTTCTGTCCCTACGCTGAGTTTTCCTGCGAGTGAGATCCAGGATTACAAGCCGGGCGGGGATGGCCCGCCGAAGCTCTCGGTGAATTTCATGGGGCTCTGCGCGGCGGTGGGCGTGCTTCCTCATGCCTACACCGAGTTTCTTTTGGAGCGGGCCAAGGCGAAGGACCGCGGGCCGGCGGAGTTCTTCGACATCTTCAACCATCGGATGATCTCGCTGTTTTATCGTGGCTGGCAGAAGTATCGCTTCTATATTGCGTACGAGCGGACGGGCGCCGGCGACGGCCTGATCGACGATCTGATTGGCGCGCGTCTGCTCGATCTTATCGGACTGGGCACCAATTCGCTCACACGGCGGATGGAGATCGAAGATGAAGCCTGCCTTTATTACGCTGGACTCCTCTCCGCGCGGCGTCCAACGGCTCAGGGGCTGAAACAACTCATCGAAGATTATTTCGACGTTCCCGTCGAAGTGGAGCAGTTTACCGGAACCTGGCGGCGTCTTCCTCTGCGGAATCTGACCTATCTGCGCGATACCGGCGCATTCTGTGAACAGTTAGGAATGGGCACGATCGTTGGCGACGAAGCGTTTGATCAGCACGGCGCCGTCGCTCTGCGCATTGGCCCTTTGAGTTTTAATCGTTATCAAGAGTTTCTGCCCGGCGCGCGCGCCTACATCGAACTGCGTGCCTGGTTGCGGATCTACACGAACCGCGAGTTTGATTACGTGATCCGGCTCGTACTCGAGCGCGACGAGGTACCACGCATGAAGCTGGGTGAAGACGGCATGGGCGCATCGCGTCTTGGACTGGTGAGCTGGGTCAAAAACCGGCCGCTCGAGCGCGATCCGGACGAGGCGACTTACTGGCTGACCTGAACGCCAAATCTTTTTTTGAAAAACGAGATTCACGGGAGACTTGAAGAATGAGTTTGAACTTAAAGTCCTTGATTGGCAGGGTGAATGACGCAACCCGTGGGGCACTTGAGGCCGCGGCTGGATTGTGCGTTTCGCGCACTCATTACGACATTGAAGTGGAGCATTTTCTGCTCAAGGCAATCGACAGCTCAGACAATGACATCGCCTTCATTCTGCGCCAATACGGCGTGGACCGTTCCCGGCTGACCACCGAGCTGCAGCGTAGTCTCGATCGCTTGAAGACCGGCAACGCGCGCAGCCCAGCCTTCAGCCCGCAGCTCGTAAAGATGCTCACCGAAGCGTGGACGATTGCCACGATCGAGTATGACGCGGGGCAGATTCGCACCGGCTTTGCTCTGCTGGCACTGATCACGGACAGCGAACTCGGCCGGCTGATCCGCGACGTCAGCAAGGAAATTCAGCTCATTCCGCCCGAGGCATTGCGCAAGGACTTTTATGCTGTCACGGAGAAATCGCGCGAGACCTCCATTGCGCTCGCAACTGCTGCTCCCGGCGCGCAGGCTGAAGCAGGGGCGCCGGGCCGCGCGCCGGGTGGCAAGACGCCGCACCTCGATCAGTACACGGAAAATCTCACTGCGAAGGCGAAGGCCGGCAAGATCGATCCAGTGCTGGGCCGCGATCAGGAGATTCGGCAGGTGGTCGACATTCTGATGCGCCGGCGCCAGAATAACCCGATCCTCACCGGCGAGGCAGGTGTGGGCAAGACGGCGGTAGTGGAGGGTTTTGCTCTTCGTCTCGCCAACAGCGATGTGCCGCCTGCGCTACGCAACGTGCAACTACACAGTCTCGACCTGGCGCTGCTGCAGGCCGGCGCGGGCGTGAAGGGCGAGTTCGAGAACCGGCTGAAAGGGCTTATCGAAGAGGTGAAGTCGTCGCCGCATCCCATTATTCTGTTCATCGACGAAGCGCATACGATGATCGGCGCGGGGGGGCAGGCGGGACAGAACGACGCCGCCAATCTGTTGAAGCCGGCTCTTGCGCGCGGCGAGTTGCGCACAATTGCGGCAACAACGTGGTCTGAATACAAGAAGTTTTTTGAAAAAGACGCGGCGCTGGCGCGGCGGTTCCAGGTAGTGAAGGTGGAAGAGCCGGGCGAGACGCAATGCGACACGATGCTGCGCGGCATTGTGGCGGCGCTCGAAAAGCACCACAATTTGCGCATTCTCGATCAGGCCGTAACTGCGACGGTACGGCTCTCGCACCGCTATCTCGCCGGCCGGCAGTTGCCAGATAAAGCAGTGAGCGTGCTCGACACCGCGTGCGCGCGGCTTTCGCTGGGCCAGAACACGATTCCACCGCCGATCGAAGACGCGTCGCGGCGCATCGATGATTTGAAGGTGCAAAAGCAGATTCTCGAACGCGAGACGACGGTGGGCGAGAACCATGCCGAACGGCTCGCCGCAATTGATCAGCAGCTGTCCGTCGAAGAGGCATCGCTCGCGAAGCTCAAGGCGCAGTGGGTGGAGGAAGTCAGGCTGGTAAAGCAGCTTCGCGCCGTGCGCGAAGCTCTGGAAAACGGTCAGGAGACAGCAAAGCCAATTGGGGAGGGTGAGCCTGAACTAAAGGCCACGCTTGGTGGACTCAAGATCCTTGAAGAGCGGCTCACGCAGGTGCAGGGTGAGAATCCGCTGATTCACGTGTGTGTGGATGAGCGCATCGTGGGCGAGGTGATCTCGGCATGGACCGGCATTCCGCTGGGTAAGATGGTGAAGGACGAGATTGCGGCGGTTCTTGATCTCGATGGTCACCTGCGCAAGCGCGTCATCGGGCAGGATCATGCGCTGGCAGCAATCGCGCAGCGCATCATCACCTCGCGCGCGCGGATGGATGACCCAGGCAAGCCGGTGGGCGTCTTCATGCTAGTAGGGCCAAGCGGTGTAGGAAAGACGGAGACCGCACTGGCCTTGGCCGATCTGCTCTATGGCGGCGAGCGCAATCTGATCACCATCAATATGTCGGAGTTCCAGGAGGCACATACCGTTTCTACGCTCAAGGGATCTCCCCCGGGATATGTGGGTTACGGTGAGGGCGGCGTGTTAACGGAAGCTGTGCGCCGCCGGCCTTACTCCGTTGTGCTGCTCGACGAAGTGGAGAAGGCGCATCCCGACGTGCTGGAGCTGTTTTATCAGGTCTTCGACAAAGGCAATCTGGAAGATGGCGAGGGCCGGCAAATCGATTTCAAGAATTGCATCCTCATTCTCACCACCAACGCGGCTACCGATACGTTAGCCAAACTGACAGCGGACAAGGAGACGATGCCGGACAGCGAGGGCCTCGCGCTGGCTATCAAGCCGGAGTTGAACAAGATCTTCAAGCCTGCATTTCTAGGGCGTATGTTGATCATCCCGTATTTCCCGGTGCGGGATGAGGCGCTCAAGAAGATTATTCATCTGAAGATCGGCAAAATTCAACGCCGTATCCAGGAGAATCACAAGATCACCATGATCTGCGACGACGCGGTGATCGATGAAGTGGCGAAGCGCTGCACAGAAGTGGAGAGCGGCGCGCGCAACGTGGATAATATTCTTTCCAACACAATGTTGCCGGAGATTTCGCGCCAAGTGCTATCGCGCATGGCCGAGGAGAAATTGATGGAGCGAGTGCGGATTGGGGTCGGCGCAGACAGCCGATTCACGTATGAGTGGTAGTGCAACACGACAGTTTGACGGAGCTCCCGCCAGGCTCTAGGGCTATGGCGGGACCGTTCGTATCAGAAAGCTTAGCGATATGACCGCATTCGGACAGACAAACCGACTGATGAATTTTACAAGTCCGCTGGGAGCGGATGTGCTGCTCCCGGAGCGCCTGGCCGGCGTGGAAGGCATTTCGGAGCTGTTCGATTATCAGCTTGACCTGCTGGCGGAAACCTCAACCTCGATTGACCCTAAAAAAATTGTGGGACAAAAAGTGTGCGTCGGCATTCAAGCCAACGACAGCGGAACCATGCGGTACGTCAACGGCATTGTAGCCAGCTTCGAGATGGGTAATGGCGACGAAGAATTCAACATGTACCGCGCGCGGATCGTCCCCAATCTCTGGGTGTTAACCCTGAACAAAAATACGCGCGTCTTCCAGAACATGACGGTTCTGGACGTCATCACGAATGTACTGTCTCCCTACAAGATCAGCCCCAAGAACAACACCTCGGGCACTTATCAGACGCTGGATTACTGCACGCAGTACCGTGAAACAGACTTTCATTTCATTTCGCGCCTGATGGAGCAGAACGGAATCTTTTACTACTTCACGCATACCGCTGACGATCACACGCTGGTCCTTGAGGACACGTCGAGCAAGCTAAGTGACTGTGCGATTCAGAGCACATTTCGGTTTGCGCCCGAGCTGAAAAATAGCGAAGGTTTTTACGATTTCGTGATTCGCGAATTGGCCTTGCGCTCCACTCTGGTGACAGGTAATTACACCTCCTGGGACTACAGCTTCATCCGCTACCAGGATGTGGCAGGAACGGAGCTGACGACGAATGGGCCTCTCGGCGCCAACAGCAACGAACAATACGACTATCGCGAGGCCGAAGGATACTTGAAAGGGGAAAAGTCGGATTCCAACCTGAAAACTCTGGAAGATGCCTTCACGACCGTAAGGCGCGATGCAGGCGACGCCGAGACGCTTGTGATTGAAGGCGTATCGAATGCAGTTTGCATGCAATCAGGTTATGCGTTCTCCATAACCGAGCATCCGCAGAGCAGCGTGAATACGAAGTATATTCTTACCCGCGCGGAGCACCAGGTGCAGCAATTGCCTTCTTACCGTTCGCGGACGGCGGCAACTCCGCAGCCTTTCACAAGCACATTCAAAGCCACTCCCTTTTCCATTGTGTACCGCGCGCCGATCAGGACAGAAAAGCCTGTGGTCTATGGAATGCATACAGGCCAGGTGGTCGTTCCCTCCGGCGAAGACTCGTACATGGATAAGTATGGGCGCGTGAATGTGCAGTTTTGGTGGGATCGGCTGCGCAAACCCAACACGCCCGACAACACGCTGCTGCGCGTTGCGCAATCGTGGGCAGGGAAGGGATGGGGAACCTATTACTGGCCTCGCGTAGGCGATGAGGTGCTCATCGGCTTCATGGAAGGAGATCCGGACCAGCCCATCGTTGTGGGCTCGGTGTACAACGGCGTCAATATGCCGAAGTACGATCCGGCCGGTCAATATACGCTTTCCGGAATTCTGACGCGAAGCTCCACAGGGGGCGGCGCAGCCAACGCGAACGAACTCCGCTTCGAAGATCTCGCCGGCAGCGAGCAGATCTACATGAATGCGGAAAAAGATTATGACCTGCACGTGGAGAATGACTGGCACACACTGGTGGGTAACGAGCAGCACACGAAGATCACCAAGAACCGCTTCGACGAAGTGGATGGGGACTCTCATCTGCTCATCAAGGGGAAGCATCTCGAAGAGATTGACGGCGAGAACGACCTGAACGTCAAGGGCAAGCAGATTGTTCAGGTTGGCGGCGACTGCGATCACGCGATCAGCGGCAATTTAAAGGAGAGCATCGGCGCGAACTCCAACATCAGTGTTACCTCTAACCTGAATGAGCAGATTGGCCAAAATTATTCGCTTACCGTGGGGCAGAAGCAGGCAATTCAGGCGGGGATGAACTTCGATGTGAATGCCCCGGTACAAATCTCGCTCAATTGCGGGCCGAATAGCATCGTCCTCAGTCCGGAGGGTATTGGTCTGAACGGCGAAGGCGGATTTATCTCCATCAGCCCCGCGGGCGTGACGATCTCCGGCATGATGGTGATGATCAACAGCGGTGGTGCTCCTGTGACCGGCTCACCTGGAAATGCCCAGAGTCCGCAGTCGCCAGGCAGCCCCACCGCGCCCACGGCGCCGACCTTCCCTGGCGATGCTCCGTATTCCAAGGCCAAAACAGACGAGTAAGAGGAGAAGTAGCCGATGGGAATGCCCGCAGCCACCATCACCAGCGAGACCGCACATGGCGGAGTCGTGATGGTCGGTTTCCCGCAGGTCATGATTAACTTCATGCCGGCTTCGCGCATCGGTGACATGCATGTCTGTCCCATGGTCACGGGCATTGTCCCTCATGTAGGAGGGCCCTTCATTCTGGGCTCGATGACGGTGCTAGTGGGCATGATGCCGCAATCGCGGGTGACGGATCAGCTTACGTGCGTCGGTCCTCCGGATGTCTGCGTGATGGGCGCAGAAACGGTGCTGGTGGGCGAGGCCGGTGCGGGCGGGGCGGCCGGGGCCATGGGCGGAATCTCCGCGATGGGCGCATCGGTACCGATGCAGTCGCCAGCCGCCACCACTTCGTCTCAGCCAACTGCGGAGCTGCAATCGGATGGCACAGTCAAAACATCCGCTCCTGCTGGCACCTCTCTGCCGCCGATCGCGCTTTCATCGCCGGGATTTCCCGATCTGCCCGCTAAGGACACGCCGAACTTTCAATCCGTGCAGCCAGTGAGTCTGCCGCCGGGAGCGACGCTTTATAGCGCTTCTCCTACGCCGGGCAGCTACTGGACGCCGGATCCGCCGGCTGCGCCGGTTATCACCACAGCGACCGTGCCTGCGCAGGGGCTGAAGGCCTGGATTGGCAATTCTGCCAGCCGGGGACAGTTCGCCGCAACACAGGTCTATGTTCCGCCCGGCACGTTGCCGATTGCGCAAGCATCGACCGCCGAGAAGGGCATCTTCGGAGAATATTGCGCCGATCAGGTCATGCAATCCCTCGGCTTCCAGAAGATGAATGGGCCCATGACGCAGCTTACCGATAGCCCAAAGGGCCCTGGAATCGACGGTGTCTATAAAAATAGCAATCCGCCACCCGCTTATGTCATCGCAGAGGCCAAATACGGCACATCGAAGCTGGGCATGACCAAGAGCGGCAAGCAGATGAGCCCGAAGTGGATCGACCAGCGCTTGAATAAAGCTGTGGGCTCAAGAGCGGCAGACCAGATCCGGCTCGCCACACGCAGAGGAGAAGTGCAGCGCGTCGTTCTGAATGTGGATCAGAATGGCGGCGTTACGCCAACAATTTTAGGACCGGGAGAACCATAACTACGATGTCCCAGCCACTTAAAAAAAGAGAGCCCCCAAGAGAGCCTCTGATGGATTCTGCTTACTTCGACGACGAGGTCGAGTATCAAACAGAATCCATAGCAAGCTCTGAAGCTTTGCTCGCGGAGCCCGCACAGGGATCGGCTGAAGACGAAGCTGTCTTTATCT
The DNA here is from genome assembly GCA_030037705.1 of Acidobacteriaceae bacterium. Lineage (GTDB taxonomy): Bacteria > Acidobacteriota > Terriglobia > Terriglobales > Acidobacteriaceae > Telmatobacter. Next base: position 20,240 of record JASHQE010000082.1, read on the forward strand.
ACTCGATCTTTCGCAAGCGCTACGAGCTTCTTATCTTGCGCTATTCGCGCGGTGAGGATATTGCTGCAATTGCCGAAGATTTTCCTGCGGTTATCAGCGCTTGGGAGCGGTACCTGAAGATGCCGGCGCGCCAAGAGGGATCGTTGGGAGAAGACATCAACGACTATGTGTGCGCCTTATGGTTGATATCCCTAGCCATCATCTTTGCTGTTAATCAGGAGATCTTCGAACGGTTGCTGCGGTGTATAGGCGCGCCAGGACAGGACGCACTTTTGGAGCGGCTCATTGCAACGCGAATTCCGAATCGGGCGTTTGGAACTGGCCTCGTCTTCCCGAAGCCCTACGAAGCGCTTTATGCAACCATCGATGCGCCGTCTGCTGAAAGACCAGCGTTATTGAAAAAATTTCTGAAGGCTTGGTATCCAGCGATGGGCTCACTGGATGCGTATTGGCACAACAGCCATAAGGGACCGGAGGGTGGCGGATTTTTCGGCTACTGGTGCATTGAGGCGGCGGGCGTGGTTACCACTTTTAAGATCGACGATAGCCAGTTCAGGGACACGCCGTACTATCCCAAAGATTTGGCGAGCTACGGTTCCAAAATGCGAATGATGGGCTGAAGAAAGCTCGTACACGTTTTGTGGTTGCGATGCAAACGCAATGAGTAGCATGCATAGCTGCCGGCCAGAAGCTCTGCGCATAGTTTTTAGGATTCTTGAGAGGGTTGCACAGGGAGTGACGGAGAATCACGAAATTTCGGAGACGCTGGTGAATCGCTTTGCAGGAACGTTCGCCAAGTTCACGGCGGCCGTCGAGGACGCCGTGTCCCAGGCGGGCCTTGATCCGGAGTTTGCGGGTACTGTGCAGTTCCAGGCATGGCAGCGACAGGCGTTGCCGTACCTTCAACAGCAGAATGCATCGATTCAGAAAGCAGTTGCGCACTTTTTAATCGGCGATATGCATCCGATCGTGCAGTTCGCTGCCGAGAAACGTGGCCTTTCCAAACAGCTTGACGGATTCCTGCTGACATTTGTGGGCCCGGAACAAGCCAAGATTCTCGATCGTTTGGAGACGGCGGTTGTCGTTGCCGCATATCAGCTCTGCGTGGCCGCAGGTGTTCCCTGAATCTGTCAGGCAGCCAAAAAGAGGCGGATGTCTTCCAACAGATTGGAATGGCTACCGCCCTCAAGCTCGGAAAGGATGGTTGGACCGCATCAGATATGGGCGCCAACCCCGGACAATTCGCAGGCCACTCATCGGCCGCTCGCATCGGCCGGTGGATTATTCCTGCCATCCCGTTTGGATGGACCTGGATTCCCGATTTTGGCATCCAGAAGCGCGCGGAAGGCGTGGTTCCGAGCAACGTCTACCTGCGCGAAGATCGGCTGCTTGCCGGCAACCAACTCAACCTCTATATCCAGGCGCAGATCACCATCATGAAAAGAACATTTTTGGATCCGGTGATCGCGGGTCCTGCGCCGCTTACATTCTCCGGTGCAGCTGAGGCTGCGCTTCTAATGCTGAAGCACCAATCCATGCATCAGGTCACCGTATTTCAGGTGCAGCATTATGTACGGAGCGGCAATTGGATCGGTATTGCCACACTGACTACGCTTGAGTCTGAACTGCTGAAGGTTCGCGCCGATTTTGACCAGTTTATGAAATTGCTTCAGATCGAGCCCGAACCGGTCTAAAATCCGCTGGAGTTGTTGTCGCCATGATCATGATCGTTATCGACTGGCTGGAGCATCGCCGGAGTATGCATAGATTCTTTGCAATGTGCAATTGAGGAGAGATGGATTTTTCTCGAAGAAGCCGCTTCGTGCGGTAGTGTCCAGAGTTTTTCGATACCGAAATGCATAAGGTATGCTTCGTCCGTAGCTCGTCGTTCTGCTACACTTGCAATAGCGCTGGAGGGGGGATAACGCGTCAGGCCGCGCCCTCGGAAACGCTTCTGCCATCTACGTTCGGGGAGTGGCTCAGCCTGGTAGAGCACCTGGTTCGGGACCAGGGGGTCGGAGGTTCAAATCCTCTCTCCCCGACCATTAAATAAAATCAACGACTTACGCGGAACTCACTCCTGCACGAAATACTAGACTAGCGACCCCGTCATTTGTTGTATCGCTGTTCGCCAATAGCAGCGCAAGAGCGGTCAATTCGTGTAGCTGGAGGCCCGCGCTTTCCTTGACGGGGGAGGTTTCAGCTATTTCCGTCGTTCTTTCGCGCAGTTCAAGGACGGCGTTGAGTTTTGCGGTTAGGCTCTGGCCCAATTCCGTAAAATCGCTTATTGACCCGACCGAATAAGAAAGTATCTCCCGGTGTTGAATGTCAAACGGAAACTTCTCAGGGTTTGGCCCGGAGATGATGACCACGTTTTTCCCCGCTGCGAGGGCGTATCCAAGCTCATACATTACGTTGGGGTTTCGGGTTGTAATATCCGCGACACAGACCGTCGCAGATTTGATCTCTTTGTGAAGCGTGTCCACGGGAATAACTGATCCCGCATCGCGATCAACCCGATATGGCTCCAGGTCTGCCGCTTCGATGGCGGGGGCGAGCACGTCGTTAAATCTCTTATCGAAGTTCCTTTGTAAAGGGCTGGAAGACGCAACAACACCTTCCTTGAATCATTCGTTGTGTCCGATCAGAGCTCTTATTAAAACCGGTATCATTTGGTGCAATACCTACTCAATTACCGGCGCTCCAGGAGAATGGAACCACTGTCGGCTCCCATGATTTGGCCCCTAATACGTATGGACCGATCGAGACCAGTAATGTCGAGAAGAAGTTCGTCGGGTTTGGTTGGAGAGCTATGCACAAATGTTGGAGTGGGAGCCCCACCCATATCGAGAACCACGTCCTTGAAACCGGTGACCGTTCCCTGTTGCGGGCGAAACCGCAACACATATTGCGCCGCTACAGGAATATGCGGAGCCAAATCGAGCGAGAAGGCGCCACCTTCCCAGGTACCAATAAGATTGGGGGCCCAGAGTGACTCTGAGGCGTTCCAGTCTGCCGGGGGCGCAGTTCCGGTATCGAAAGCAGAAAAGGTCCGAATCACAGGCTGCCCCGCGGAGGAGGTAACGCGGAGGCGAAGCGCACCGACTACATTAGCAGGAACCGGCTGGATTCGCTTGTGCCCAATGGCCGACCCAGTGCAAAGCGAAGCCCATTTCCCATCAATCAAACCCTCGATGCTATATGCCCGGACGCGTTCGCCGTTGGAGATTTCTTCCTGAAGGATCACCGTATCGACACGCAACCGCTTACCCAGCGTGAGTTCGAGCGATGTTCCCGTTCCATGGGTAGATGCCAGCGGCTGATCAAAACGGCGCCGCACCTCGCGCCCGAACGCGGCAGCCGCGTTGCGGTCCGGACCGGGAAGCAGCCCCTCACGATTCGCCGGTATATTCACCAGCAACTGTGCGCCTCGGCCTACAGAGCGGTAATAGATGGACATCAGTTGATCTACCGACAGGACCTTGTTGGCATTGGTCGTGCTCCAAAACCAGTCTGGGCGCCGAATTGAAGCATCCGCTTCCACCGGCATCCATGCAGTTCCGTTGGGATCGCCATCGAGCGCAGTGGCAACTCCCGTCTTTGCGTCAGAAGCATCAAGGCTATTCCAGCAAGGATAAGGCGCGAAACCGTCTTCATTGCCCACCCAACGAATGGTCGCTGCCGGTCCTTGGAAGGCCATGGCGTTGGGTTGGTAACGGTGAACAAGATCGGCCACCGGAACTACGGTTGACCCATCGAACCAGAGTTCAACCAGCTCGCCGTAGCGAGTAAAGACTTCGGTGAGCTGCTGCCGATACATCGCGTTGTATTTACTCTGCAGCTCCGGAGTCTTGCAAACTCCTCCGTTACTGGCGCCGAAATGGTCGTCCCGTGGGCACACATAGACGCCCAGAGGCATGCGGTGTTTGCGGCACGAAGCCGCGATCTCTGCAAGAACGTCGCCCTTGCCATCCTTCCACGGTGTATTGCGAATGCTGTATTCGGTTGTCTGCGTCTGCCACATGCAAAAGCCGCCCTGGTGCTTGGCTACAAAGACGATATAGCGCGCGCCAAGCGCAATCGCAGTTTCCACCCACTGGTCGGTATTGAGATGGACAGGATTGATTGCGGAGAGCGGCGTGGTTAAATTGTCAGACTCAACATCCTGCCACGTGTTTGGCGCAAAATGCACAAACATGCCTACTTCCAAATCCTGCCATGCACGTTGCTGAGGTGTAGGACGCGCAGAGGCATCGCCCGCGGCTGCGGAGTCTCTCGAGTGTTCCCCCTCACCCAGAACAAAATTCAATCCATTCCAGCTTGGAACCCCAAACCCCAAAATCGCCAAGTTATAAAGAAAATTGCGCCTTTGCACTGATTACTCCTCTGAAATATTCGATCAATTCGATTGAACGGGTTATCCCCGAAGTTGTCGTTATGAACCCGCAGGAACCACTGCCCGGGCTTGCACGCGTTTGGTCATGACAACGAATTCGGCAGCCGGAGGTTTCGGTCCTTCCAAGCCATCCATCGTTGCTTCAATATGGATCTTGCCAGACGTTCGGGTCGACTGCACGATCACCTGTGCCAGGCCATGGAAGAGCGAACGCGTGGTTCCTTTGTCGCTCTCATGGCAGTTCGGATCGCCGTTCCCCACTCCGATGAGAGCGCCATCTCCAGAGATATGGAAAGAAATGGAATTGGCCGCGGTAGGAACTGGGTGTCCCTGGCGATCAAAAGCCTCTATCGTCAGAACCGCGATGTCCTCGCCGTCCGCATTGATTTCCGCGCGGTCAGCTGTGATACGAATCGAGCTGGGAGGGCCAGCGGTAACTCGCTTTTCGACAAGAACGACATTTCCGTTCCGGATGCCGCGCGCTTCAATCTCACCCGGTTCATACCTGACTCCCCATTCCACATGTCCCAGGTGCGGAACTTTTTGCCGGCCCTGGCTTTTTCCATTGACGAGTAACTCTACCTCGTCAAGGTTCGAGTAAACCCAGACGGGGATTGAAATTCCCTCGCGGCCCTCAAAATTCCAGTGTGGAAACAGGTGTAGAACCGGCATCAGAGTCCACCAGGACTTGTAATAGTAGAACGCGTCCTTTGGGAACCCGCAGGTATCCACAATGCCAAACTGGGAGCTAATCGACGGCCAACTGTAAGGTGACGGCTCGCCACGGTAGTCAAAGCCGGTCCAGGCAAATCCACCTGCCTGCCATGCACGGCTGCCATAGAATTGCCACCAATCCTCGGCGGTCTCGTATCCTTCCCAGCGATGCTCGTGAGTGTCATACGCGTTGACAACATTCTTGAGGGGATCAGTAAAGTACTCACCCCGCGTGCTCACTGCACTCGCAGTTTCGGATCCAAAAAGCGGGCGTTTCGGAAACTTTTTATGAAATGCATCCGGCAGCTCAAGGTTGTAATTGAAACCGACGACATCGAAAGAGGCCGAGATCGGTTTTTCGTTGGTGCCATTTACCGCGGCAGAAACTGGACGCGTCGGATCCAGTTCATGGCAGCGTCGAACCATGGTTGCGGCAATTCTTCCACCCTCTTCCGCTAGATCGTCCTGCAACGTAAATTCTTCATTGCCGATGGACCACAAGATAATCGACGGCGAGTTTCGATATCGTTTCAACATGGTTTCCAACTGTGCCAGACCTTCAGCATTGGAACTCATCTGCCGCGTCTCACACATCATCATCACGCCCATGCGGTCGCACGCCTCCACTAACTCGGGAGTAGGCATGTTATGAGATGTGCGGATTGCATTGCATCCCATTTCCTTGAGAACGCCGAGACGGAAACACTGCAGGCGATCGGGCAATGCGGCGCCCACGCCTGCGTGATCCTGGTGATTGCAAGTTCCCTGAATCTTCAACGATTCTCCGTTGAGGCGGAATCCCCGGTCTGCATCGAAAACCGCTGAACGAATCCCGAAGTGAATTTCTTCCGCATCTCGCGCCATGCCTGATTTCAAAACCGTAATAGTCGCCGAATACAGATTAGGTGCATCAACAGACCATAGCGCGGGGTGGCTGATGTGTGCCACTGCCGCAAAGCTGGCAGATGCTCCGGGAGCGATCGTTTGGTCAACGGCTTCAGCAGTTGCTACGGTCTTGCCATCTTGATCATGAATTTCCCACTTGACGCGAGCATCCGATGCCTGATCGCTCTCATTAATGACAACCGTGCTCAAATTTACATTTGCGCCGCTGTCGGTTAATTCTGGTCGAGCGGTGCTCTCCCAGTTCGCAATATGCAGCGGATCGGTCTTGGTTAGCCATATGTGACGATAAATCCCAGCGCCTTCATAGAACCATCCGTCGCCAAAGCTGGCATCGACACGAGCCACGATGTAGTTCTTCGACCCGTAGGCGAGAAAATCTGTCAGATCGAATGCAAACGGTGCATATCCGTTGTCATTTCGTCCAATAAAGCAGCCGTTCACAAAGACCAGTACATCCCGAAATGCGCCGTCGAATGCGACAGTTATCTGCCGTCCTTGGTCGCTCAGGGGAATTTCGAACTCCCGGCGGTACCAGCCCACGCTGGTTTCGGGATATCTCCGGCCAAGCGGCTTGTAACCATGAGACCGTTGTTGCTCGTCATTCACAAACGGAAGCTCAACCGCCCAGTCGTGCGGTAAATTGAGCACCCGCCACTTCGAGTCGTCGAACTTCGCCTTCGCAAAATCAAAGTCTCCGGTTTTCGCGAAGTCTCCTTCGTCGACTCCAAATCCTAAGTCGCGAGCCGGATCCTCGGCGTTGCCAAACGTGAATTTCCAACCAAAGTCAAAAAGCAGTCTCTCCCGTCCAGGTAAATCCCGTTGCGAGGAAGCGTTCTCTTGCAAAATATCCGTCAGGGGTGTACTGCCAGCCCAGACAGAGCGGGCGAGGGCCGACGATGTGGACAACGCCAATCCGGAATAGAGCAGCTTACGACGACTTAGATTAACCATGAATACGCTCGCAGTACCCCGCAAAATGAAGTGAACTCGTATCTTTCGGGGGTGCCGAGGCCTCAAAAGCGAGGCACACAGGCACCCTTGGTGCAAACAACCCAAATTCATGTATTCCGAAATTTAGAAACTGATATGCGCTCCTACTTCGAGGATGCGCGGCGGGGACGAGGACGTAATCTGACCGAATGCTCCCGAGCCCATTGTCGAATTTGGCAGCGAGAACCACCGGTGATTAAAGATATTGAAAGCATCGGCGCGGAACTTGAATTTCATTGACTCCCCAAGCGGAATCTCCTTCGCAAGCGATTGGTCGATGTCCCAGCCCCCAGGCCCAAGAACACTATCCCGGCTGCACGTTCCTATGGTGTAACTAGGCGGGTCGACAAATGCAGAGGTGTTCATCCACTCAGCGGCCGTCTTCGGACCGGAGCTTTTGCCTACACAATTGGCAAAGAGGTTACCTGCCAATAGGCCAGTCGTCTGTGTTCCGCTCCCGTACACGGTAAAAGGAGGTCCAGAATGCGCAATCAAGCTTCCGGAATTCTGCCATCCACCCAGAATTGCGTTCGCGATTCCCCCCGTGTTGAGCAGTTTCTTCCCCTGTCCAACGGGCAGTTGGTAGACATAAGATGCGGTGACCCGGTGAGTTTGATTAAAATCCGATACCGCGTAGTTTAGCCTAGGATCTGCCGTGACCTGATACTCGCTGCCTACCCCCGTTGTTTGATCCGAAGAGGAGGTATCAAGCGATCGAGCAAGTGTGTATGTGGAAAAGACTGTGAAGCCGTCTGTAAATCGACGCTTCAGGATGACCTCCAAAGCATTGTAATTGGAAATAGCGTCATCGTAGGTCGTACTTATTCCCTGAAATAGTGGAAATGGCCTCAGCGCCTGCGGGTCTGTTCTATCTTCGGCCGAACCTTGGTCGCCCAGCGGCACTTGATCCGCATCGCGCCAAAACAGCAGATGCAGGCCACGCGATCCCACGTAGGAAATCTGCGCAGTCGTAGCCCGACCAAATTGCCGCTCGATTGAGAGGTTCCACTGCTCTTCGTAGGTTTGTGGGGCATTTTGGGGCCACCAATATATGTATTGTCCGTTTCCTACCGCGCCATTGCGGTCGGCGGCGGTGGGAACAACATACGCTGGCGGACCGTTTTGTAGCTGAAATACAGGCGCACTTGTGAGCGTCTGTGAGATCAGGGTTTGCGTAATGCTATAGCCAGGCGAGTAACCATTGAAGTTCGTTCCGGCGCCAAGGGGTTCATAGTAGAACCCAAACCCTCCGCGTACTGCCATGTTTCCCCCAATGCTCTTGGCAAATCCAACACGCGGTCCGAAGAGTCCGGCATGATTTTGCTGGATATAGGGGTGGGCGCTAGTGGCGAAGACAATTGCGCCGGGTGTATTGGTAGCTGGGTTAATGGCGGTTGGCGAGAAATTGCTTGTGTCGTTATGGGCTTCCGTCCATGTTCCTTCATATTGGTAGCGTAGACCCAGATTCAAGACCAATGTTGGAGTGATCTTCCAATCGTCTTGTATGAAAGCGGCAGCGGATTTCCTGCGTCCACCGAACTCGAGTGGAGTTGCACTGTAGCTATATGATTGGACATCTCCCAGAAGAAAGTCTGCAAAGCCGATCCCAGGACTTAACGTGCCGGCATACTGGCCATTATTTGCTGTGAACTGGCCATTAAAACTGAAACTCGGCGCCCCGAAATATGCAGGTATGTCGAATTGCTGTGCGCTGTATTGCCCTCCGATTTGTATTGTGTGCCTTCCTCTGACCCAGTGAAATGTATCTGCGTACGTGAAGACATTTTGGAAGCCAGCATAGTAACTGCCAGGTCCCAAGCTTGTCGGTATCGCGCCGGAAAAGCTGAAGCTCGGAAATACCACCTGACTGATGCCATTTGCAGATAGCCCCAGTTTGCTGGGGTAATCTCCGCCGTAATTATTGGGCGTGTTGGCGTAGTGCTCCCGTATGTATCCGGCATTAACGTCGTTGATGGCATTCGGAGTCACCGTCCACTTTTCGTCGGCCTGATAGGCCTGATCGAAGGTAACGCTTGGTCCGCAGTTCTCGCCACCGTAGCACGCAGGACCTGGGATATATCCCTGCTCTAGCGCATAATATGGTTCGTCATGGAGCGCGACGTAGAACTGATGCTTCGAAGAAATGGTCCAGTCGCCCCTGGCATCGTAGATCGGCGTGCGTGGATTGTTCGGGGCGAGCTGTGCATAGTTATTTGAGGCGGCGCCGGCACTTCCGTAATTCGGAGCTGGCCAATAAGCGAGAACTGCCTTGGCCACCGAGTCAATACGATTGGAGGGAATCGTGTTGTTTGAAAACGGCTTTCCTGTCGTGGGATCGTAAAGGACAATCGGCTGGTTGTTATCATTCGCATTCGCAGTAAGAAATGAGCTGAAGTTCCAGTCGCCACTGGAATCCTCCATACTCGTGCTCGGCGGAACCGTAACAACATTGAATGAAGAGGAAGGGCTGAGGGTGTTTTCGTAGGAGAAGAAAAAGAAGAGTTTGTCTTTGATAACTGGCCCTCCTAGCACGCCTCCAAACTGGTTATAGCGAAGCGTCGGCTTCGTCGTCGCAAAACCGGCAGTAGCATCCATCGCATCATTTTCGTCAAACTCATAGACCGATCCGTGGAAATGGTTTGTCCCATTCTTGATGATCATGTTCAGGACTGACGTGCCATTTCCGTACTGCGCGCCGAAGTTGTCTTCAATTACGCTGAATTCGGATATCGCATCCAGCGAAGGAATCATATTGCCGAAGTTGTTGCTATTGGGCAAGATCACTGGTCCCCCGTTCAAAAGGGGCTCAATCGTAAAGGTTCGAGCACCACCCACATTGACCCGGCCTGGATCAATGAGGCCGCCTGATCCAAGCCCGATAATGTCGGACTGAGCAGTGCTCGTACCCGGAGCGAGCGCGGCCAACTGTGTCGGCGTGCGGCCCACGAGGGGAAGTTCGTGTGTCAACTCCGAATCCATCACTGTTTCCACTTGAGAAGTGTCTGTAGCCAGGAGAGGTGGGGCACCTGTGACAACAACCGTCTGTTGGGGTTCACCAACAGTCAGGTTTACGTTAATCTTCGCAGTCTGGTCGATTTCCAAACCGATGTTTTGGCGTTGAGCAGTCTTGAAGCCGTCTCGAGAAAACGTGACCGTGTAGGTACCGGGCAATAGCAACGGCAGGTCATAAATGCCCGACCCGTTCGTCTGTGCGGACACGCTTACGCCGGTGGCCGTATTTTGAGCGGTGACATGGACTGAGGGCAAAACTGCTCCGGCCTGGTCGGTAACCTGCCCTGTGATTTCGGCGGTATTCCGGTTCTGCGCAAAGAGCGCTCCTGACCCGACGAAGAGCCAGAAGACTGCTATCGCCAAAACAAGAAGCTTGCCTGTTTTTCTTCCTCTTTTTCCGTTCACACTGGAAAGTCCAGAAAACGAGCGGAGATTAGCCACTTCGAATCGATCCTTTTGCATTCTGCCTCCTCCTGAAATGAAAAACTGATGCTTTACTGCAAAAACGATTACGGCAACGATTACGACAACGCACAGCGCGATTGCCCACGGTTTGCGGCTCGTTGTAAAATGTGCCGAGATTTGAGTTTGATCCTCAGCGAAAAACCGGCGCAGAGATAATCTAGGACGAAATAACTCAGCAAAGTCCCGAGAAAGGTCAGAAATTTCTCAGAAATCTTGTCGATTTAACCGATGGCGCAGACTAATAGAGCATCGTATGTTATTGATGACATTGAAATTAGCGCGCACGAATTCCGGTTAAATTGTCGCGGCGAGGAAAAGCACCTGAGAAGGCAGGCTTTTCAAGTTCTTCTCTATCTTGTAGAACATCAAAACCGAGCCGTAGGTCGTGAGGAACTCATTGAGAGCGTCTGGCACGGAGCCGCAGTTACAGACGATAGCGTTGGGCAATGCGTCAGCGAAATACGAGACGCGTTAGGGGATAACTCACGTACTCCTCGCTTCATCAAGACCCTACCAAAAATTGGATATCAGTTCATCGGAACGATCAGGGAATCTACATCAGAACTGAACGGTGCCCCCCAAACAAAAGAGCCAGTTACGGATGAATCCGAGGCTCCACCAATCTCCTCGATCGCACATTCGCCCAATCGAGCGAATCTTTGGCATCGAACTCGCTATTGGGTCGGCATCATTTTGGTAACCAGCGGTGTGGCTGCAGGATTGTTTCTTGGTTACCGATTCCTTCGTCTCCGAGCCACTTCAAAACCTTCGGTTCCATTGGCAAGCGTAATGCCGCGTCGCTCGATTGCGATACTAGGCTTTGCTAATCTCTCGAACCGTCCCCAAGATGCCTGGCTCTCAACGGCCCTGTCGGATTGGTACTGCACCGAACTCGCCGCAGGCGAGCAACTTCGCATCGTGTCTCCGACGGTTCTGAAAGAATTGCGCGGTGAAGCTGTGCCCGGCCCGGATGGGCTGAATGCCGCTGACTTGGAACGAATTCGCCGTGTCCTCGGCGTCGATTTGGTTTTATCCGGCTCCTATGCGAAGCTGAATTCCGATGCCAGTGGCCCCATGCGAATCGACCTCCGGATTCAGGATACTCAGAATGGCGACACGATTTTCGCGACCTCTGCCAGTGGAAACCAAGCCCATCTCTTTGAATTAGTTTCGGGAACAGGCAAGGCGCTTCGGGCAAAAATAGAGGTGCCTGATGTCACCCACGAACAGGCGGAACAGATTGCCGCCACTTTGCCCTCAGATCCTGTAGCCGAGAGGCTCTATGCTGAAGGGGTGGCTCAGCTACGAGCCTCTGACTTTTCGACTGCGCGCGATCTGCTGCTCAAGGCGGTTGCCGCCGCCCCTCAAGATCCGATGCCCCATGCTGCTCTTGCCTCAGCCTGGGAACAGCTTGGTTATGACGGCAATGCTGAATCTGAATCGAAACGCGCTCTCGATCTTTCATCCCACTTATCGCGGGCCGATCGCTTGCTGCTATTGGCAAATTACAACGAGGCGGCGCGAAACTGGTCCGGCGCCATTCAGACTTACAGCGCCCTCTTCACTTTCTTTCCAGACGATTTGAACCAAGGATTGCAGCTTGCCAACGCGCAGGTCATCGGGGGCAGATGGATTGACGCGATTGCCACGCTTAATGTGCTACGCCACTTACCTGCACCCTCGAGCAACGATCCGCGAATCGATTGGCAGGAGTGTAGGGCCGTGAGATCGCTCGGGAACATGAAAGAGGCGGCAAACTGGTGCGTGAAAGCTGCGCAAAAAGCCCGAGCCTCAGGTGCATTGTTGATTGAAGCCAGAGCGTTGCTCGATGAAGCCATCGCGCTCAGGAATATTGATAACTCCGAACCGGTTTTGAAACTGGCCCAAGATGCGGGGCAACTATTCGCCCGTGCACACGATCAACAGGGAATGGCTTCAACCACCGATTTCTTGGCGAGCATCGCGGAACACCGCGGAGATTATGAAGAGGCCGAAGAAGGATTCAAAAGAGCTTTGACCGTGTATCAAGGTATCGAATACCAGCCAGGTATCTCAGGAATGCATGACAACCTGGGTGAACTCTACCTTCATGTGGGAAATGCTTCCGGCGCGCTCGGTCAATTCAACGAAGCGCTCGCCACTTACCGGAAAATCGGAGAACAAGACGGCGTGGCCTTAGCTGAGTCTGGGCTAGGAGATGTCTATCGTGTAACTGGCCAGCATGCCAAAGCGACGGCAAGTTACAAAGACTCGATCGAAATTTGCAAGCAGACTGGCAACCGAAACCGGGAAGCGGATGCGCTTGCCGGTCTGAGCAAAGAACTCTGGATCGAAGGTGATTTATCCGGTGCATATCAAGGTATATCCCAAGCGAAAGCTATGTTTCAGGGGTTGGGGGAGGGCTTGAAGAGCCTTGAGTTAGCTCCGGAACTAGCGGGCATTCTCCTTGATGAGCATCGGACCGTTGACAGCGTAAAAGTGGCAACCGATGCAGCCACTGCCCTCCATCGGCTCAATGAAGTCAGTGACGAAGCCGCCGCAAACCTTGCACTTGCTGACGCGTTCCTTGCAGAGAATAGACTTAGCGATGCCCAGAAAGCATTTGCGGTAGTGCAACTGCTATCCGGACAAATTCATGATCGCCAATTGATCTGGTGGATCGAAATCACAGCAGCTCGATTAACTGCGGCATCAGGGAAGAAAGATCGTGTCCACACGGCGGAATCCGAGCTGCGGATCACTTCCACTCAAGCAACTTCCGCCTCCTATGTGAACACTGCACTGACAGCGCGCCTCTATCTAAATGAAATCCAAATATCGACAGATGACACCGGTTCAATTCCAGCGCAGCTATCTTCGCTGGAAAAAGAGGCTTCCAACGGAGGATTCGGTTTGATTGCCCACGAAGCCGCTGCTGATCTTGCATCCCGGCAGCACAATCCGCGTAGTTCCTCTAAAGGCCATCTATAAGTGATCCCAAAATCGGGACCCGGGGCACCCTGGCTGTTCCAAAATCAAGCAGTAAGAAAACTGATGGTCCATCCCGGTAGCGGATTCAGAGTGCCGACTTCGAGTACGGGCGATCAATTCCAGGGC